>NZ_DAMDHB010000004.1:0-184772 GCF_032102465.1 Haematobacter sp.
TGGGCGCCATTCGATAATGGGCGCACAGCGCGTCGTAGCGCCGCGTCAGATCCGCTCTCGGCATCCAACTACCTATGATCACAAACAGAAAAGTCCAAATTGTGGATCTGGGGGTCCCCCGTTCGAGCCGGGGAGGCGGTACCACCGAACCAGCAATATGATTGAGTTTTCTGTCTGGCTTGGAAGCGGGCGGAGAACTTTCTTCCAACCTGTCAGGTCGGGTCTTTTCCCACAGTGCGCCGCATCTGGACGACCTTGGCTGTGTGGTCGGATTTCTCCCGTTTATATCCCTTGTCGCGTGATCGGATGCTTGGGAGTTTCATGGGGCGCCTTTGATGCGCTTGTCTTGCTTGCATCAGTGATGGCGCGGGCCTCGGTGAGGCAGCTCACGGTCCGCGGTGCAAACCCAAGCCTCTCGCCAATCGCGATGGAGAGTTAGCGACCGATATCGGCCTTGATCCGGTTTTGCTGCCACTTGCCACGCCCAGACTCCCGCTGCTTGCCTCAGGTGCCTTCGAAAGTGGAGATACAGCCCTTGCAACGGCATTTCGGACCATGCTGCTTGCGGGCGGTTTTCCTGCAACGGCGGCTCTGCAAGGCCCGTTGTCGATCCGCTCTTGTCGTGGGCGCAGGCGCGCTATCCTTTGCGTAGTCCTGACGTGCTACGCACAGACGCCGGGGTGTTGGGGGTGCAGGGTGGAGAGCTGCTCTGCGCCCCCGTGTTTGGCCAATCCCCCGTGTTCGGCAAATCCCGTATTCGGCAAATCCCCCGTGTTCGCCAGATCACTGCCCGAGCGGAGGCACATACAGGCAGCGCGCGCGATTCGCGACGACGCAGAGGTGAAAGTCCTCATCCTGGCTCTTCTGAAGTGTCCGGCTGTTATACGGGATCACGGCGTGGAACGGTGCATCCATGAGGGGATACTGGCCGGCCCTCAGGTCGATTTCCCATCCGTCCTTGGTGGCGTGAACCGCAGAGGCGGGGATCGGCGCGCAATCCTGCCCGGAGCAGCAATACGCGCTGTACCAGCTATGAGCGAGCGCGGGCGACGGGGCAAGAAGAGCAGCGCACAGGATCAGGCGGGAAAGCTTCATCGCACATTCCTTCCACGTAGCGGACCCTCCAGCGGCAGGAGCCGGACAGGTCTGGGGACTTCGGCGAGGACGGGTAGAAGCAGCAGCGAAACGGCGTGTGGCGGGCGAGTGCCACTGCGAAAGTGTAGGCCGGTTCCGAACCTTAGCGAGGGGGAAGCGCCTCTTACGTTGCGATTGAGCGAAAAAAGGCCATGCGCCCGTCGCGCATGGCCTGATAAACCGGCAATGACCGCTGATGCTACTGAAGGTAGCTCATCGGATCGACACTCTCGTATCCGTTGCGCACTTCGAAATGCAGGAAGGACGGGTTGCCCTGTCGCACGGTCGCAATGGCCTGCCCACGGGTGACGGCGGAGCCTTTCGCCACCTTGATGCCATCGATATTGGCATAGACTGTGAGCAGGTTGTTGGCGTGGCGAATGACGAGGATCGGCACCTGATCGGTATCCTGAGTGATCGCTGCAACCGTGCCGTCGGTCGCGGCGTGGACGGCGGCTCCTGCGGCGGCGGCGATGTCGATCCCTTCATTCTTCCCGCGCGCATAGGGGCGGATGATGCTCCCCTCCACCGGCATGGCGAGCCGGGCGGAGGAGGCAGGTGTCCGCTGTGCGCCGAGGTTCGGTGAGGCGGGCGTGGCCGCAGCGATTTCCTCGTTGGTCTTGGTGTTTTTCTCCGGCAGCGGGGTCGCGGCGCTCGGCGGCGTCGGGGTGGGGGAGCCGGTGCCCGGCTGATTGGCCGCCGGCTGCGCGGGAGCGGGGCCGGTCGCGACGGGGATCATCAGAAACTGGCCGTCCCGCACGGTCATCTGGGCGTCCAGCCCATTCCATTCCGCCAGAGAGCGGGCGGAGACGTTGTAGAGCCGCGCGATCGAATAGGCGGTCTCCCCGCGCTTGACCTGATGGCGGACCGGCTCTGTCCGGCTGGCGGAGGCCGCGGGCGGCGCGCTGCCCACATTGGCGGAACTTGCGCTCTGGCTGGTCGCAGGCGTTCTCCGCACCGTGCCGGAGGTTTCTGCGCGTTCGATCGCACCGGAGGCAAGCGTCGTCACATCGACTGGCGCGGTCGCGATCGACCCGCTGGAGATACCGCTCGTATCGGAGGAGAAGCCGGAGTCCGCCGTCATCGTCATGGGCTCACTCACGCGACGGGGCAATGCCAGCACCTCGCCTTCCCGAAGGCCGGTTTCGCTGGGAAGCGCGTTGTAGGAGGCCAGTTCGCCGGCCGGGATGCCCACCCGCTGCGCGATGCTGCCGACAGTGTCGCCCCGCCGGGCCACAGCCACCTGATATGTCGGATAGGAGATGACGCCCCGCCCATCCGGTTGCGGACGGTTGGCGGTCGGCTGGCGCGCGGCTTCGGATGTGTCGAGATTGGTGGGAATGACGCCCCGCATGTCCCAGTCGAGCGGTCGCCCGCAGGCCCCCACGATGGCAAGCGCGGCGCAGGCGAGCGCGATCCGGCGCAACGGTCGCTGAGCGGAACGGAAAGGCATCACTGTCATCCTCTTCAGTTTCCCGACGGGGCCGTCTGTGCGACCCTTGCGTCCGGCATCATTCCTGGCCGAGCCCCTCCACGAGCGGCACGAACCGCACGGAGCGAAGCTCTTCGTAATGCACGCCTTCTGCCGTGCGCGTGACCTTGATCAGGCTCTGCACCGCGTCCGACTGGCCGACGGGGAGCACCATGATACCCCCCTCCCGCAACTGGGCCAAGAGGGGGCCGGGCGGATCTTCTGCCGCAGCCGTGACGAGGATGCGGTCGAACGGCGCCTGCTCCGGCAACCCGTGGGATCCGTCGGCGGTAAAGGCGGTAATGTTGTGCAGGCCGAGTTGCTGGAACGTTGCCTCTGCCTGCCGGACGAGCCTGCGATGCCGGTCGATCGTATAGACGCGGCGGACAAGCTGCGACAGGATCGCGGCCTGATAGCCGGAGCCGGTCCCGACCTCCAGCACCTTGTCGCGCGGGCCGGCTTCCAGCGCCTGCGTCATCAGGCCGACGATGGAGGGCTGGGAGATGGTCTGGCCGCAGGCGATGGGCAGGGGTGTGTCGTCATAGGCGCGTTCGGCAAAGACACCGGTGACAAAGCTGCCCCTGTCGATCTTTTCCATCGCCGCCAGCACGCGCGTATCCGTCACCCCACGGGATCGTAGGGTGAAGAGAAAGCGCATCTTTCGTTCGGAGAGCTCGTCCTCCGTCATCGCTCAGGAGGCGAAACGGGCGCGCAGCGTTTCCACCGCGTCGTGAGCGGTCAGATCGGCGCGGAGCGGGGTGATGGAAATGTAATCATCGAGGTTGGCTGCAACGTCGCTGCCTTCTTCGGTCCGCAGGTGCTGCGGCCCGCCCTTGATCCACAGGAAGCGCCGCCCGGTCGGGGAGATCGTCGCCTCCGCCGTGAAGAGGCCCTCTCCGCGGAAACCCTGTCTGGTGATCCGGCTTCCCTTCACATCGGCCGAGCCGATGGGCGGGAAGTTGACGTTGTAGAACAACCGGTAGCCCACCCCGTCCCACAGACCCTTCTCCAGCAGGTCGCCGACGACGCCCGCCCCGAATTCGGCTGCCGCATCGAACGGATCGGCAAGGTCGCGCGTCCGCGGCCCGAGGAATTGCGAAAGCGCAATCGCCTTCACCCCCTGCAAAGCCGCTTCCATCGCGCCGCCCAGGGTGCCGGAGTAGAGCGTGTTCTCTGCCGCGTTGTTGCCGCTGTTCACACCCGACAGCACCAGATCAGGCTTGGCGCCGTCCATCACGTCGTGGATCGCTGCCAGAACGCAGTCGGCGGGGGAGCCTTCGGCGGCGTAGGTGCGCTCCGCGAGACGGGCGATCATCATGGGACGGGTGTAGGAAATGCAATGGCCGACGCCGGATTGTTCAAAGGCGGGGGCGACGACCCAGACCTCCCCCTTCGGCCCTGCGACCCTGTTGGCGATGGCGATGGCAACCTTCAAGCCCGGCGCGTTGATCCCGTCGTCGTTCGTCACAAGAATTCGCATGTCACCGTCCCCTTATTCCGCTCCTGATTAGAGCAGGGGAGGCGTCAGGTAAAGCGAACGGTCAGGCGCGCTGCTTCTGGCGCCACACCCCCCAGGCGCCGGTGATCGCGGCAGAGGCGACCGCCCCCGTGGCGCACCCCACCATCCAGATCGGCAACGCGCGACCCGGATCACCTGTGAGCATGATATGAAGGGCCAGCATCAGCAGGCCGAAGAGGCTTCCGAAAACCGCATGTCCCGCCATTCCGTCCCCCTTGTCGCATTGGCGCATGCGGCCCGGATGACAGACGGGCAGGGATGCGCGATTCGATTGCGAAGTCGGAAGAAAGACGCTCAGACGGGAAAAAAGTTCCCGCTTGCGCCGAAAATGTCACAGAACGGCGGAGAGCCGGGCAGCTTCTGAAAGTTCGGAGGTGAGGAGGGATCGATCCTCCCCCGGGAAGAACCGCGCCCGTGTGGCGGTCGGCATGGGCGCGGGCGTTTCCACCAGCACGCGGGGGCCGATCTTCACCGCTTCTGCCTGCCAGCTCCGGGCAAGGGAAATCTGCCCCGCCTTGGTCGCGCCGTAGGCACCGAAGAACTTTTCCCCCGCATGGGGATCGTCGAAGAACAGCGCCGTGCCACGCTCCGCCGCGCGGAGCAGCGGCTCCACCATGCCGATCAGCATGCCGGTGGCGCGCAGGTTCACGGCGAGGGAACGATCCCAGTCCTTGGTGTCGAGATGCCCCGCAGGGGTCAGCGGGGCCGCGTGGATCGCCGCATGGACCCAGAGATCGACCTTGCCCCAGCGTTCGAAGATCGACAGGCACATCTGCCGCATCGCATCGTCGTTGGTGATGTCCATGGGAGCGAGCGTCGCCGCGCCGCCCTTTTGCTGGATACGGTCGTCCAGCTCCTCCAGCCCGCCGATGGTGCGGGCGACGGCGACGATGTGATAGTCACCCGCGAGAGCTTCCGCCATCGCGGCACCAAGACCGCGGGAGGCGCCTGTCACCAAGGCAATCTTCGTCATTCGGCGGCGGTCTTCATCTGAAAGCCCTTCTCCACCATATCGGCGGGGAACACGGGGTAATCGCCTGAGAAACAGGCATCGCAATACTGGGGTTGCGCCTTGTCGCGGCCCGCGGCCTCTCCCGCTGCACGGTAGAGACCGTCAAGGGAGATGAAGCGGAGCGAATCCACGCCGAGATAATCCCGCATCTCGTCCTCCGTCATGTGGGAGGCGAGAAGCTTGTCCCGATCCGGCGTATCGACGCCGTAGAAGCAGGGCCAGGCGGTGGGTGGAGAGGCGATACGGAAATGCACCTCCGCCGCACCGGCGTCGAGGATCATCTCCTTGATCTTGCGGCTGGTGGTGCCGCGGACGACGGAATCGTCAACCAATATCACCCGCTTGCCCTTGATGAGCGCGCGGTTGACGTTGAGCTTCAGGCGAACGCCCATGTTGCGGATCTGCTCGGTGGGTTCGATGAAGGTCCGGCCCATGTACTGGTTGCGGATGATGCCCATGGCATAGGGAATGCCGCTTTCCTGACTGAACCCGATCGCGGCGGGGGTGCCGCTGTCGGGCACCGGGCAGACCAGATCGGCCTCCACCGGAGCCTCGCGCGCCAGCTCAACGCCAATCTGCCGGCGCGTCTCATAGACCGAGCGTCCGCCGAGGATGGAGTCGGGGCGGGAGAAATACACATGCTCGAAGATGCAGAACCGCGGCTTCATCGGCGCGAAGGGGCGGAAGCTCTCGATCACGCCGCTGTCGGAGATGACGATCATCTCGCCCGCTTCGACTTCGCGAATGAATTCCGCCCCGATGATGTCGAGCCCGCAGGTCTCCGAAGACAGGGCCCAGCCGTCGCCGATCCGGCCCAGAACCAGCGGCCGCACGCCCAGTGGGTCGCGCACGCCGATCAGCTTCGTCCGCGTCATGGCGATGACGGAGAACGCCCCCTCCACCCGGCGCAGCGCGTCCTTCATCCGTTCGGGGATGTCCCGCTGGATGGAGCGCGCCATCAGGTGGATGATGCATTCGCTGTCGGAGGAGGACTGGAAGATGGAGCCGCGCTCGATCAGTTCCCGGCGCAGCTGTGCGGCATTCGTCAGGTTGCCGTTATGCGCTATGGCCGCGCCGCCCATGGAAAACTCGCCGAAGAACGGCTGCACGTCCCGGATGGCCGTGTTGCCCTTCGAACCGGCGGTGGAATAGCGCACATGCCCGATGCCGATGGAGCCGGGCAGCGTCTTCATCACCTCGGCATCGGTGAAGTTGTCGCGCACGTAGCCGAATCGGCGGGCGGAGTTGAAACCGGTCGCGGGATCATGCGTCACGATCCCGCCCGCCTCCTGTCCGCGGTGCTGGAGGGCGTGCATGCCGAGGGCGACAAAATTGGCTGCATCGGTCACACCGATGACACCAAATATGCCGCATTCTTCTTTCAGCTTATCGTCGTCGAACGGATGGCTGTGCTGCTCGTCGCGCATGGCGCGTCCTCCGAATCCGGGGCGGGGGGGAACGTCGTGCCCCACATAGTAACTCGGGACGCCGAAGTCATCCCCCTGAAAGTGCACAGCCGGTCTTCAGTTCTGCGCAGGGGTCGCGGGAAGATCGGGCGTGACGACCGGCGCGCCGCAGCTCCCGACCAACTGCTCATAGCGCGAGACGATCCAGCCCGGCGCATCCGCGGGGATCGACCGGTCGATATTCCCCTGCACGGAGGAGAAAATCTGCGCGGAACGGGAGTTGTCCACCATCGGGATCGACGTGCCCGACATCGCACGGTCATAGACCACGAAGGCCACCGCCACGAGCAGCAGACCCCTGAGAACCCCGAAGAAAAATCCCAGCCCTTGATCCAGCCCGCCGAGCGCCGAGCGCTGCACGACCCCGGAGAACAGCGGCGTGAACAGCGAGGCCAGCACCAGCGCCACCGCGAAGACCGCGGCAAAGGCGGCGATCAGCGACAGTTCGCAGCTGTCGGCGAGAAACTTGTTCAGGCCGGGGATTTCGCGAATCAGCGGTTCCGCAGCGGGGGCGAAGATGTAGGCGAGGATCGCCGCCACGATCCAGCCCGCGATGGCCATCGCCTCCCGCACGAAACCGCGCGAATAGGCGAGAAGCGCCGAGACGACGATGACGGCGGCCACGACCGCGTCGATGATGGTGAAGCCCTGCATCTGTCCCTGCTCCGCTGTCGTCTATCCTGCGCCGAACGTCTCGCCCACAAAGGCGGCGAGATCGGCGAAACCGCGCAGCCCGTCATCCCCTTCGGGGCTTTCTACGCTGCGGGCGGGCGCGATGGCTCGTGAAAAACCAAGTTTCCGCGCTTCTTTCAACCTGTTTTCCGTCTGGGACACCGGCCGGAGCGCGCCGGAGAGGCTGATCTCTCCGAAAACCACGGTCTCCGGGGGCAGCGCCGCATCCTCCCGCGCGGAAAGAAGCGCCGCCGCCACGGCCAGATCCGCGGCCGGTTCGGAGATTCGCAGCCCGCCCGCGACGTTCAGATAGACGTCCAGCCCGCCGAAGGGGATGCCGCAGCGCGCCTCCAGCACGGCGAGGATCATGGCGAGCCGCCCCCCGTCCCAGCCGACGACGCTGCGCCGCGCGCTTCCGGGGGGCGAGGGGGCGACGAGCGCCTGTATCTCCACCAGCAGGGGCCGCGTTCCCTCGATCCCCGCGAAGACGACAGAGCCGGGGCTGGGCCGCTCCCGTTCCGACAGGAACAGGGCGGAGGGATTGGCGACTTCCGCCAGACCGGTGCCGGTCATCTCGAACACGCCGATCTCGTCCGAGGGGCCGAAGCGGTTCTTGACCGCGCGGAGAATGCGGAACTGATGCCCGCGCTCGCCCTCGAAATAGAGCACGGTATCGACCATGTGCTCCACCACGCGGGGGCCGGCGATCTGCCCTTCCTTGGTGACATGGCCCACTATGATGACGGCGGTGTTGCGCCGCTTGGCGAAGGTGACGAGCTCATGCGCTGCCGCCCGAACCTGCGCCACCGAACCGGGAGCGCTCTCGACCGTATCGGACCACATGGTCTGGATCGAATCGACGATGACGAGGTCGGGCTTCTCCGCCTCCAGCGTCGCGATGATGTCGCGGAGCGCGGTTTCGGCGGCCAGCCGGAGCGGCGCGCCGCCAAGCCCCAGCCGCTCCGCCCGCATCCTGACCTGCGCGGGCGCTTCCTCGCCCGTGACATAGATGACCGAGAGGCCCGCTTGCGCGAAACTGGCGGCGGCCTGAAGCAGCAGGGTGGACTTGCCGATACCGGGATCGCCCCCCACCAGCACGGCGGAAGCCGGGACCAGGCCGCCGCCCAGCACCCGGTCAAGCTCCCCCATGCCGGAGGCGGTGCGGGCGGGTGGAGGCTCCCGCGCGGCAAGGTCGCCCAGGGGCACCATGCGCCCGCGAAGCTTGCCCAGCCCTTTCGGCGCGGCGGAAAGCGGCGCCTCCTCCACGATGGTGTTCCACGCGCCGCAGGCGTCGCAGCGGCCCGACCATTTGGAATAGGTCGCACCGCAGGCGGTGCAGGCGAAGGTGGGGGAGGGGGCGCGGGCCATGCTCCCTTCTGCCCGACCCCCGTGCCGCCTTCAAGCCCGTCCGGGCCCCGCGGTGGCTCTGCGGTGCCTGCGACCCCGAGTGCTTGGGTTGGCGGAACAGGTGCCATGGGAGCCGGCTGCGTTAAAAGGCCGCTGAAACAGTCCGAACTGTCATGCCGTGCGCCGGAAATCGGAAAATCGGCCCGGGAATGCCACCGGATTGATTTCCGGCTGTATTTCGCCTGATTGGGAAGAATCTCCGCTCCAACGCAGACCAAAAAGCCCTTTTAAGTCGCCTGCGAGAGGACGTTTCCGGTCGGGGGGCGTTTCAGCGGGCGGGCTTTTCGGGCAGGAGGCATTTCCGCCAGGCACGTTTCCGGCGGGCTGTCGCGTATCAGACTTCCGGCCTGCTTGCCGCAGGGCGCGTCTGGGCATAAACGGGAGCAAAGGAGACAGCATGGCGCGCGGCAATTCGGCAATCGGGGCGGACCGGGCGAAATCCCGCAGGGTTGGTTCCCTGCGCGGACTGGTGCCGTTCATCCGGCCCTACCGTGTTCTGGCCGTCGCTGCGGTGCTGGCGCTGATCCTGACGGCGGGCGTGTCGCTGATCCTGCCGATGGCCGTCCGGCGGGTGGTCGATGGCTTCGGGTCTGATGCGCTGTTGCTCGACACCTATTTCACCGCATTTCTCGGCATCGCCGCCCTGCTCGCGGTGGGAACGGGCCTGCGCTACTATCTCGTCACCCGGCTGGGGGAGCGGGTGGTCGCCGATATCCGCAAGGCGGTGTTCGACAGGGTCATCAGCCTCAGCCCCGGTTTCTATGAGCGGGTGATGAGCGGAGAGGTGCTCTCCCGCATCACCACCGACACGACGGTGATCCTGTCGGTGATCGGCTCCTCCATCTCCGTTGCGATGCGCAATGCGATCATCGTGTTGGGCGGCACCCTGCTGATGCTGTTCACATCGGCCAAGCTGACGGGGCTCGTGCTGCTCATCGTGCCGCTGGTGATCGTGCCCATCGTGACGCTGGGGCGCAGGCTCCGGGCGGAATCGCGGACAAGTCAGGACTGGATCGCCGCCTCCGCCGGCAATGCCTCCGAGGCGCTGACCGCCGTGCAGACGGTGCAGGCCTTCGGCCATGAGCCGGAGACGCGCGCCGCCTTCGCCCGCGTGACGGAGAAGGCCTATGCCTCCGCCCAGCGGCGCATTGGCACGCGGGCGGTGATGACGATGATCGTCATCTTCCTTGTCTTTGCCGGCGTGGTGGGGGTTCTCTGGGTCGGGGCGCGCGATGTTCGTGCCGATGCGATGAGCATCGGCGCCCTCGTACAGTTCGTGATCTACGCCATTCTGGTTGCGGGGGCCGTCGGTTCGCTGTCGGAGACCTGGGGAGAGGTGCAGCGCGCCGCGGGTGCGACCGAGCGCCTGCTGGAACTGCTGGCGACGGAGGACGAGATCACGGATCCCGCCGCGCCCGTTCCCCTGCCGCGCCCCGTCCGGGGAGAGGTCGCCTTCCGCGACGTGTCCTTCCACTATCCCACCCGTTCCCAACGGTCGGCGCTGGAGGATTTCACCCTCACCGTCCGGCCCGGAGAGATGGTGGCCCTCGTCGGTCCGTCCGGGGCGGGCAAGTCGACCGTGCTGCAGCTGCTCCTCCGCTTCCGCGACCCGGATGCAGGCAGCGTGACGCTTGACGGGATCGACCTGCGCGACATGGCGCGGGGCGACTTCCGCGCCGCACTCTCGCTCGTGCCGCAGGATCCGGTGATCTTCGCGGCGACCGCGCGGGACAATATCCGTTTCGGCAGGCCCGATGCGACGGACGAGGAAGTGGCCGCCGCCGCCCGGGCCGCCGCCGCGCATGACTTCCTCAGCGCCCTGCCGGATGGCTATGACACCTGGCTTGGCGAGCGGGGCGTGGTTCTGTCGGGCGGCCAGCGGCAGCGGATCGCCATTGCCCGCGCCATTCTCCGCGACGCACCCGTTCTGCTGCTGGACGAGGCGACCTCCGCCCTCGACGCCGAAAGCGAGCGTGCGGTGCAGCGCGCCGTTGCCCGGCTGTCTGAGGGGCGCACGACCATCGTCGTGGCCCACCGCCTTGCCACCGTCAGAAGCGCCGACCGGATCGTCGTGCTGGACGAGGGGCGGATTGTCGCAGAGGGCACCCATGAGACGCTCGTGGCCGAAGGCGGGCTCTACGCGCGGCTCGCACGTCTCCAGTTCGCCGAAGGACTGCAAGCGGCGGAGTAGGGCTTGCCCTCCGCGCATCCAGCTACAGATTGTCGGGAGAACGGCACCGCCGAACGGTGCCGGAAACCGGAGGAAAACCATGGGTGTATGGGATTTCGTCAAGGATGCTGGCAAGTCGCTTTTCGGCGGCGGCAAGGCGGAGGCGGCAACCACCGCTCCCGATGCCGAAGCGCTGAAAACCGAGGTCAAGAACCTTGGCCTGAACGACAGCGGCCTCCAGATCCAGACGGTAGGCGATACCGTCAAGGTGACGGGCAAGGCCGCGACACCGGAGGAGAAGGAGAAGGTGATCCTCGCCGTCGGCAACGTCGCGGGCGTGTCGAAGGTCGAGACCGATGATGACGATGGCCCGGAGCCGGTGTTCTACACGGTGAAGAAGGGCGACACGCTCTCGGCCATTTCCAAGGCGACACTCGGTAACGCCAACCGCTACAACGAGATTTTCGAGGCGAACCGCCCGATGCTCAGCCATCCCGACAAGATCTATCCCGGACAGGTGCTGCGTATTCCGCAGTAACCTTGCGTTGCCCCGCTCCGACAGAAGGTGCAGCCTGTCGGGGTGGGGTTAACGTGGCGTAGCCGGGCCGCTCCCGCCCTTGCCTTTCCCCCCGTTCCTTTTGCATCCTGCCAGCCGATAGCGGAGGGGCTGTCAGTCAAGGAGGATCGAACGAATGGGTGCCTATGCCACCATAGCCGACCGCAACGCGCTCGAAGCGGAGATGCCCTGGAGCGCGCGTGATGTGCCCGCGACGATCCATCAGCTTCTGGAGCGCACCGCGGCTCGCTACGGGGACAGCCCCGCGATCGGTTTTCAGCTCTCCTCCGGTCCGCAGGATCCCGCCGAAACCCTGACATGGCGGGAATTCCGCGATGAGGTGAACCGCGCGGCGAACCTGTTCCGCAAGCTCGGCGTGGGTGAAAACGACGTGGTGGCGTTTATCCTGCCAAATGCGCTGGAAACGGCGGTAACGCTCGTCGCCGGCATGGTGGCCGGGATCATCAGCCCGGTGAACCCTTTGCTCGATGCAGAGCACATGGCGGGTCTTCTGCGGGAGACGAAGGCCAAGGTCGTCGTCACGCTGAAGTCCATCCCGAAGTCCGACATCTCCCAGAAGGTCGCCGAAGCCGTGGCGGCCGCGCCCTCCGTTCAGGCGGTGGTGGAGGTGGATCTGCTGCGCTACCTGCCAGCGCCGAAACGCTGGATCGCGCCTTTCCTGCGCCCGAAGGCCGGACGCCGCCATCAGGCGCGCATCGTGGACTTCACCAAGGCGGTCGCACAGGAAAGCGCCACGCTCTCCTTCGCTGATCCGGGGCAGGATCGGGTCGCTGCCTATTTCCACACCGGTGGCACCACCGGCCTGCCGAAAGTGGCCCAGCACCGCTATTCGGGCATGATCTACAACGGCTGGCTGGGCGCCACGCTGCTGTTCAAGAACACCGATGTATTGATGTGCCCGCTGCCGCTGTTTCACGTTTTTGCGGCCTATCCGATCTTCATGTCCACGCTCTCCTCCGGTGCGCAGATCGTCCTGCCGACGCCTGCGGGCTACCGGGGGGAGGGGGTGTTCGACAACCTCTGGAAGCTGATCGAGCGGTGGAAGGGTACGTACCTCGTCATCGTGCCGACGGCGATCTCCGCCCTGATGCAACGGCCCGTGGATGCCAATATCTCCACCCTGCGCGGCTGTTTCTCCGGCTCCGCACCGCTTCCGCAGGAGCTGTTCAAGCGGTTCGAGGCCGCGACGGGCGTGCAGATCGTGGAGGGATACGGCCTGACGGAATGCACCTGTCTCGTCTCCGTCAATCCGCCGGACGGCGTGAAGAAGATCGGCTCCGTGGGCCTGCCGTTTCCCTATACCGAAGTCCGCATCCTGCACGCTGACGATCACGGCAACATCACGCGCGAATGTGCGACCGAGGAAGTGGGGGAGATCTGTGTCTCCAATCCCGGCGTCTTTGAAGGATCGACCTATACGGAGCCGGGGCGGAACCTTGGTCTTTACGCGGATCGCCGCTACCTGCGGACGGGGGATCTCGGGCGACTGGACGGGGATGGCTACCTGTGGATCACGGGCCGCAAGAAGGATCTCATCATCCGGGGCGGTCACAACATTGACCCAGCGGAGATAGAGGAGGCCCTTGCCGGCCATCCTGCCGTGGCCTTTGTCGGTGCGATCGGTCAGCCGGATGCCTTCGCGGGCGAGCTCCCCGCCGCCTATGTGGAGCTGATCCAGGGGGCGGAGGTGACGCCTGCGGAACTGCTGGATTATGCGCGTGCGCATATCCACGAACGCGCCGCCGTGCCCAAGTTCATAGGCATTCTGGACGAACTGCCGAAAACGGCGGTGGGCAAGGTGTTCAAGCCCGATCTTCGCCGCCTCGCCATCACGCGGGTGCTGGACGCAGCCCTTGCCGAGGCCGGGATGTCCGCGCAGGTTGCCGAGGTGGTGGAGGATCGTCGCCGTGGGCTTGTCGCCCGCCTGCACCGGACTGGCGAGGTGCAGGAACCTGCGGTGGCCGAGGTGTTGAGTACCTTCACCGTTCCATGGGAATGGGAGGATCGCCGCCCCCTCCCGGTGCCCACCCCGGTCGCCTGAGGGCGGGCTGATGGAGGGGCCGGGTCGTTCGGAGGGCCGCCGGGCGGCGGGCAGGTGCCCGCCGCGCGAGGGAGGTCAGAATTCCCGCTTCAGCACCATCTTGTCCAGCGACAGGTAGCCGCCGCCGAAAGCCGCGAAGAGGGCGGTGAGGCAGGCCCAGAAGGTTGAGGTGAACTCCGCCTTCTGCTGGACGCCGGACAGGAAAGAGACGCCCCCGTCAGGAGCGAGCTGCGCCCGCGCCGCGTCGGTGAAATACTGCGCCCCCTCCCCGGTCATGAAGGCCACGCCTTCGGGAGTAAGGAAGCTGGTCCCGTAGGGATTGTTCAGGTGGAAGGACAGGGTGACGAGCAGCAGGATCGTCGCCGCGACGGCAGCGGGCCGGGTGAACAGCCCGATCACGATGAGAACGCCCCCCAGAAATTCCGTCAGCGAGACGACGAGCGACCAGAACCATCCCGGGCCGAATGGCACGAGCCCGCCCATCATTCCCGCCATGGCAAACGGCGCCTGTATCTTCGGCCAGCCCGACATGACGAGCATGGCGCCGGTGATGATGCGGATCAGCACCCAGACGCCGGGTTGGGCGATGTAATCATAGACCGGCCCCAGGAAGGGCAGCACCAGCCGGTCGCGCGGGTTATCAAGAGGCGTAGGCATGTGTCATGGCCTTTCCCATTGTTGCGGGCAGGTCATCCGGCGGACCCATGGCCGCCCCTGCTCCTGCCGCTATGGTGCAACAGTCTGTTCTTGCGTCAACCTGCCACCTTGCGATTGCGGCACGGGCGTCGCCCGCAGGACACGGGCGACAACCGGCAAGGCCCCTCTCTGCCGGGCGCGACGCCGCACGTCAGAGCGAGGCGGGCGCAGTCCTCTGCCTGGCCATGGCATCCTGATCGCCCGACCGGCATCCTCGCTGTGGCTCCCCATCCTGCGCGTCTCGACCACTCATGGAGGGGTGGGCGGCCTGTCGCACGACGCGGGCCCATTACGGCGCGGCAGGGACAGTTTGGAGCGTCCGCGCGGAGGGAGCGACTAAGAGGCTGCTGAAAAGCCTTTGGGTCTGCGGGGGCGGGAATCGTTCGCAATTGGGCGAAGTCCACCCGGAAATCTGCACAATTCGGATCATTTCGGGCTGTTTCCCGATGTGCACAGCGAGGACACGAGGGTTCGGAGTTTTTTCAGCAGCCTGCTGACCGCGAATGGATGGCCTTTTCCGTTTCCGGTCGGGCGCGGCATTCCCGCCGGACGCGCAAAGCGCGGGCGACGTTCCCCCGCCCTCTTCGCCATGAGTGTTCGCGGGTGCTCCCCTCATCGCGCAAAGCGTCGGTCTCACGCCGGTCCGCAATCGGGCGGTGGTGCTTGAGCGGCCACTGCGTGCCACAGCCTCCCCCGCAGATGAAGCGCCACAGCGGCTCCGGCTCGCTTCCACCCTCCCTCAATGCGACCGGCGAGACGGATGCGGTGCAACGCGCGGTGCCTTAGCGGAATGTCAGCATCCATAGGGCAGGGTGACGGCATCCGAAAAGTCAGCTTTCAGGAGAAGCCATGACCCAGAACCTTTTTGCCAGCCAGGCCCCCGGCCTCACCGCGCCGCTGCTGCATATTTTCGACATCCTGCCGGGGGAGCCGCTGGCCTACGTCACCCGCGCGATCCTTCTGGCGGAGGAGGGAACCGTCACGCTCACCACCCTTGGCGGAGAGACGGTGACGACGCTGCCGCTCGCGCCCGGCGTCTGGCATCCGGTGATGGCGACAGCGGTAGGCGCCGCCAGCGTGCGGATACAGGGCGGATGCTGAGCCTGCGCTACTGGGCGGGGGGGAGTGCCGCGATTGCGCTGTTGCTCGCGGGCATGTGGGCGGGGGACCGGCTGGCGACGGCGGCGGCTCTCCGGGCGCGTGCGGCAGCGGCGGAACAGGCGGCCTTGCGGTCCGCCGCCCTGCGCCATGCGGAGATGGAACGACTGCGGGCGGAAGCGGGGCTGGACCTCGCCTTGGGGAAGGTGGTGGATGATGCGCGCGATATGGATGACCGTGCTGTCGTGTTCGACGCTGGCCGCATGCGGCAGCTCTTCCCCGCGCAATGAGCCGGTGCCGCCCTCGCTCCTGCAGCCCTGTCCCGAACTCACTGCGCCCGGCGGCGACATGACGGCCGCCGCCGTGTGGCAGGCATGGAACCGCGACCGATGGGCCGGGGCGGTCTGCCGCTCCCGGCACGCAGGCCTCGTCGCCGTGCTGGAGGGCTAGCAAGGTGCGGAAAAAGTTCTCAGGCCATGCGCTGGGGAAACGGCCCGGGAATGCCCCGAAGTATGTGGATTTCCGGCTGGGCTTCGTGAGATTGCGAACGATTTCCGCCCCACTGCGGACCAAAAGTCGGGCACCTTCCCGGGCTTGCAGTGAAAGGCAGAAAATCGGTCCGGTCACGCGCCAAAACCCTGCGGTTTCCGGGGCGTTCCTCAACACTGGGGGAAGATCTCTGCCCGAGAGCAACCACGGAATGCTTTTCAGCAGCCATTCAGAGGCGGCGCATCCAGAACTGGAGCGGCTTCTCCGTCTCCGCTGTTTCTCCGATGTCCTTCCAGCGGAAACGGGCGATGACACCGGGCAACGGCTCATAGCCCCGGGAACGCCAGAAGCCATCGAGCGGGCGGTAATCCGTGGGTCGCATGGGGTGATCTGCCGGGCGGATCACAGAGCAGAAGGCGCTCCAGACGAAGCCGTGTTCGCGGGCATGGGCCTCCCGCTCATCGAAGAAGCGGTGGCCGATGCCATGCCCGCGCCAGTCCGGCAGCAGAACCGATTCCGCACAGTAGAAGATCTGGTCGAGCGGCTCCGGCCGCCCGGCAAAGGCGGCGGCGAAATCGTCGGCGTGATCGGTCATCGGCGTGCCGGTGGCCGCGCCGACGATCCGCGCGCCGTCGAGCGCGCCCACCACCACCGCGCGCGGGCTGTTGCGATAGGCTTCCAGATAGCGCCGCTCGTAGGCAAGATCGCCGTCGTAAAGATAAGGCCAGTCCCGGAACACCGCGATGCGCAGCCGCGCCACATCGTCAAGCGCGCCCTCCAGCGCGCTGCCGGTGAGGCGCTCCACCCTCATGCGGAGACCTGACGGATCCAGTCTGCGAGATTGTAGAAGGTGGTCACCCGGGTGATCTTGCCGTCCTGCAGCGAAAAGAACGCGCCCGCGGGCAGGACATAGGTCTGGCCATGCGCGGGGGGCAGGTCGCCGTCGGTCTTGAGGTAAGTGCCGTTCACCACGAATTCCGCCGCACCCCGCGTGCCATCGGGAGTGGCGAACAGGACGATGTCGGTCAGGTTCTCCTTGTAACATTCGGCCATGTGCGCGCCGAATTCCGCGAAGAGTTCCTTGCCGGGGCGGGCAGAGCCTTCGTTCACGTTATGCACGAACGCGTCGGACAGCTCGGCGAGCATCCCGTCGAGCGAACCGTTGTTGAAGGCTTCGTAATAGCGGCGCAGCGTGGCGATGGCGTCTGTCATGATTTCCCTTTCACTCAATCGTCGGGCCGAATCGCTCGATCATCCGTTCGCGGATCTGGTCGCGGGTCTGGCGATAGGCATCGAGCTTGGTTTCTCGCGATTCGCCAAGGCCGGTCGGGTCCATGATCGGCCAATATTCGATGTCGAGATGGTAATAGCGCGTCAGCTCCAGCGCCGTTCTCTGGCTGGCGGGGGAAAGCGCCACGATCATGTCGAAGGTGGACATGTCATCGCCCCAGTCATGCATCTGCTGGAAGTTGCGCACCCGGTGGCGGGCAAGGTCGATGCCGATCTCGGCGCAGACGGCGATGGCGAAACCGTCGATGTCGAGATCGCTGCGCACCCCGGCCGACTGGACATAGTGCCGCCGGCCGTAGAACTTTTTCATCATGGCCTCGGCCATGGG
Organism: Haematobacter sp.; assembly: GCF_032102465.1. Classification (NCBI taxonomy): domain Bacteria; kingdom Pseudomonadati; phylum Pseudomonadota; class Alphaproteobacteria; order Rhodobacterales; family Paracoccaceae; genus Haematobacter; species Haematobacter sp. Next base: position 17,371 of record NZ_DAMDHB010000004.1, read on the forward strand.
GGAACGGATCGAATTGTGGTCGCAGCAGAAGAGCACGGAGGTCAATGTCGCGCCCGTCACGCTCTCAGCTCCCCCGAAGCACGCAGACCAGCGTGAACAGCCGCCGCGCCGTGTCTATATCGACGACCGCCTTGCTCTCCAGCCTCTCCTGAAGGAGCCGCGCCCCCTCGTTGTGAATGCCGCGGCGGGCCATGTCGATGGCCTCGATCTGGGCGGGGCCGAGGCGGCGGACCGCGTCGTAATAGCTTTCGCAGATCTGGAAGTAGTCCTTCACAACCTGCCGGAAAGGGCCGAAGGACAGGTGAAACTCCGCCAGACGGGCCGCTGCCTCATCCGAGACGTCGAACACCAGCCGTCCGTCCCGCACGCAGAGCAGGAGCCGGTAAGGCCCGGGCGGTGCGTCGCGGCCATCCCGGGCGGGCAGGGTGAAGCTGTTGTCTTCCAGCAGGTCGAAGATGGCGACGCGCCGTTCCTGCTCCATCTCCGCCGAAGGCGTGGGCAGCCCGGTATCGTCGATCTCGATATGGGAGAGGCGCATCATCTCAGCCTCCATTCAGCCGGTCGAGCCGGGCCCGGACGGAGAGGCCATGCGCCTCCAGGCTTTCGGAGCGCGCCAGCCGTTCCGCAGCCGGGCCGATGCGCCCCAGCGCCTCCGGCGTCATCCGGGCAAGGGTGGTGCGCTTCATGAAATCCAGCACCGAGAGGCCGGAGGAAAAGCGCGCCGAACGGGCCGTGGGAAGTACATGGTTCGGCCCGCCCACATAGTCGCCGATGGCCTCCGGCGTCCATGCGCCAAGGAAGATCGCCCCTGCATTGGAGATGTCGGCGGCCAGCGCCTCCGGCTCCGCCACGCAAAGCTCCAGATGTTCCGGGGCGATGCGGTCGGCCAGCCGTGCGGCGGTGGCGAGGTCCGGCACGGTGATGACCGCGCCATAGTCCCGCCAGCTTGCGCCCGCAATGTCGCGCCGCTCCAGCACGGGGATCAGCCGCTCCACCGAAGCGGTCACGGCGCGTGCCAGCGCGGGATCGGGGGTGATGAGGATGGATTGCGCGCTTGCATCATGCTCGGCCTGGCTGAGCAGGTCGAGCGCGATCCAGTCGGGATCGGCGTCGCCTTCGGCAATCACCAGTATTTCCGAAGGGCCGGCGATCATGTCGATCCCGACCTTGCCGAAGACACGCCGCTTGGCCGCGGCGACATAGGCATTGCCGGGGCCGGTGATCTTGTCCACCGGGCGGATGGTTTCGGTGCCGTAGGCCAGCGCGGCGATGGCCTGCGCGCCGCCGATGCGATAGACCGTCTCCACCCCTGCGAGCCGCGCGGCCAGCAGGACGAGCGGGTTCACCTTGCCGCCGGGCGTGGGCGCGCAGATCACCAGCCGCTCCACCCCCGCCACCCGCGCCGGGATGGCGTTCATCAGCACCGAGGACGGGTAGGAGGCCAGCCCCCCCGGCACGTAAAGCCCCGCCGCTCCGACCGCCGTCCAGCGCCAGCCGAGCGTCGCGCCCGCCTCATCGGTCCAGCTTTCGTCGCCGGGGAGCTGCCGCGCGTGGTAGTCGCGGATCCGCCGGGCGGCGAGTTCCAGCGCCGCGCGTTCCTCCGCGTCGATCCCGGCGATGGCCGCGTCCGTTTCCCCGGCCGTGAAAGCCAGCGTTTCCGGGGTCAGGTCCAGCCGGTCGAACTTCCGGGTCAGATCGATCACCGCAGCATCGCCCCGCGCCCGGACATCGGCGATGATATCGGCCACCGCTGCATCCACGTCCGGCGCATCCTCCCGCTTGGTGGCGAGGAAGCTCTGGAAGGCGGTGTCGAACGCGGCGTCGGTACTGTCGAGGAATACGGGCATCAAGGTCTCCTTCCCGCCTTGGTATCCGCTGCCGCCCCCCGCCTCAAGCTCAACCGAAAGAATGGGCGCGCGCGGGGGCAGAATGCGGAAAGAACGAGATGGACGCGGGGGCTTTCCTTGGCTGTCAGCCCCCGTTATCATCGCTCCATGTTCACGATCGAGCACGATTTCGATGCGACCGTGGTGACGCTGGTCGATGAAGGCAGCGCCCCCCTGCAGGAGGACGTGGTCTGCAACGGTTTCGACGACCGCGTGACGGTGGAGCAATACGACCCCCGCAAGGATGAGGTCGTCTCCATCACCTTCTCCATGTCCCAGATCCGCGACCTTGCCGCCGCGCTGAACCTGCCCGAAGGGGTTTACCGCCTCCGTCCCATCCGCTGAGCGGCGGGTGGCGGGCCACGGGGTTCTGTTCCGGCCCGCAGGCGTCGCCCCTGTTCGCCGGTAGCTACTGATCTGGTGGTTCCGTACGCTGACAATGCAGCTCCCGGGCTTTGCCGCGTCGCGTTCTGCGAAGCTGCTTCGGCTGGCCGGGCTGGGCGATTTCTGCGGAGGGCTTGCCCCAGCCGCTGCAAAAGGCTTTCAGATCCTTGGGCGTTGAAATCGTCCGCGACCTGATGAAACAGCCGGAAAACCGCATTTCGCGTCATTCCGGGGCCGATTTCCGCTGTCTCGGGCATAGGCATAGCACCTCAGAGCAGCAGGCTGAGAGAGTGCCCCGGGCTGTGCCGCGCATGGAGGAACGGTTCATCCCATCGGCCTTTCGGGCGCGCGGGGCATCGCCTCCTTCCATGGCGAGACAGCGCGTCACGCCCGTCTCCGGCGCAGAGCACGGAGACATCGCTCGGCGCTCGTGTTCCTTTCCGCTGCCGGATCACCGCTGCCGGACATGCCGATCCTCCGGTGGTGCACCCGATCAGAATCGCGGTCTGCAAGGACAACCGTGCCCGCTCCTGGACGGGACGGTCGGTGCTCCTCTGGCGCCCCCTGCCTGCACGCGGAGCGTTCGCTCGATCGCCGGAATGGATATGGTCCCGGGGAGCGCCCCCTGCTTCCTCGCGGAGAGTTCTTCGCCGAGCGGGATGCCGGAGATGCGGCGTCCGGCGCGCGCGCCGCCCGATGCGGGGCGACCTGGCGCGCCTGTCCCGATGAACGCGTCCCGATGTGAGCTTCCCGTGCGCGCCTCTCGATGCCCATGCCCGGGTGTGCCCGGATGTCGGTTGTGCGGGCGGTGAGACTTTCCCGGAACCGGCGTCATTGGCACTGGCCCATCCGCCACAGCTTCGCGAGCGCGGCGGGAGGGGTCTTTTCCTCGGCAGGTCAGGCGGCTAGATAACGCGAAGACGACCCGGAGTAACGATGGCTCGGTTCCCGCTTCTGCTTCTTCTTCTGGCGATGGCAACCGGCGCCTGTGCCCCCGCTGCGCGGGACAGGATACCCGTGCCGGTACCGCCCACGCGCACGGAGACCGCGCCCGACGAGCAGGCGGGTGCGCGGCTGGATGCCCGGACGGCGGCGCATAATTTCATTGTCGTGGTGGACCGGATGGAGCCGGTGGTGGAGGCGGAATGCCGCCGCCAGCAACCCCGGCGCGACTGCGATTTCCTCATCGCCGTGGACGACCGTCCGGGCCAGCCCGCCAACGCCTTCCAGACGCTGGACGCAGAGGGGCGCCCGGTGCTGGCCTTCACGCTGGCGCTCATCGCCGATGCACGCAATCAGGATGAGATCGCCTTCATCATGGGCCATGAGGCCGGGCACCACATCCTCGGCCATCTGCCGCGCGCGCAGCAGCAGGCGGCGGCGGGGGCGATGATCCTCGGCACGCTGGCCACGCTCTCCGGCGCGGATGCGGAAGGCATCAAGCAGGCGGAGGGCATGGGCGCGAGCATGGGCGCGCGCACCTATTCCAAGAACTACGAACTTCAGGCAGACGAGCTGGGCACGGTTCTGGCCTATCGTGCGGGGTTCGATCCCGCGCGCGGCGCGCAGTTCTTCCGCCGTATCCCCGATCCGGGCGACCGGTTCCTCGGCTCCCACCCGCCGAATTCGGAACGGCAGCGGGTGGTGATGACCACGTTGCGGAAGCTCCAGACGGGGCAGCTCCGGTAGCGCCTCGGGCGGTGCAGGGGGGGTGAGATGCGTGTCCTGCTTCGCGCAGGCCGGGCTGCCGGGGCCGGCAGGGAAGTTAGCGCGGGGCGGCGAGGATGACGACCGATCCGGCAAGCACGAGAGCCACGCCCGCCAGATCCCAGCTGTCGGGGCGCTGACCCTCCACCAGCCACAGCCACATCAGGCTCGCCGCGACATAGACCCCGCCATAGGCCGCATAGCTCCGCCCCGCGTGATCCGCGGGCGTCAGCGCCAGAAGCCAGCCGAAGGCAAAGAGCGCGGCAATCCCCGGCGCCAGCCACCACGCGGGCGCACCCATCCGCCACCATGCCCAAATCGCGAAGCAGCCCGCGATTTCCGCGATGGCGGCGGTCAGGTAGAGGATCGGCGCAGGCGCGGCAATCACGACGGATCGCGCCAGCGGTTGACGATCGGATAGCGGCGGTCCAGCCAGAAGGCGCGCTTCGTCAGCCGGGTTCCCGGCGCCGACTGGAAACGCTTGTATTCGGAGAGATAGACCAGACGCTCCACCTTGCGCACCGTTTCCGCGTCGAACCCGGCGGCGACGACTTCGGCGACGGAGCAATCCTCGTCCACCAGCATCTCCAGCATCCGGTCCAGCACCGGGTAGGGGGGCAGGCTGTCCTCGTCCTTCTGGTCGTCGCGGAGTTCGGCCGAGGGGGGTTTGTCGATGACGCGGGGCGGAATGACGATGCCCGGAGGCCCCATCATCCAGCCCCGGTGATGGGCGTTCCGCCAGCGGCAGGTTTCGAAAACGCGGGTCTTGTAGAGGTCTTTCAGCGGGTTGTAGCCGCCCGCCATGTCGCCGTAGATCGTGGCGTAGCCCACGGCCACCTCGGACTTGTTGCCCGTGGTCAGCAGCATCTCGCCGAACTTGTTCGACAGCGCCATGAGCAGCAGGCCGCGCATCCGGGACTGGATGTTCTCCTCCGTCAGATCGGGCTTCAGTCCCTCGAACAGCGGGCCGAGCGCCGTGCCCGCCGCTTCTACCGGGCCGGAGATCGGCACCTCGTCCAGACGGCAGCCGAGCGCATGGGCCACGCCCGCCGCATCCTCCAGCGAATGGGCGGAGGTATATCGCGAGGGCAGCATCACGCAGCGCACGTTCGCCGGGCCGATGGCATCGGCGGCGATGGCCGCGACCAGCGCGCTGTCCACCCCGCCCGACAGGCCCAGTAGCACCCGGCTGAAGCCCGACTTGCCAAGGTAGTCGCGCAGCGTCTCCACCATCACGCGGTAGTCGGCCTCCCAGTCGTCGGGAACGGGCACGACCTCTCCCGGCAGGGCGCGCCAGCCGTCCTCGCGCTGCACCAGATCGACATGGGCGATCGCTTCCTCTCCGAAGGGCATCTGAAGCGCGAGCTCCCCGCCCGGATTGAGCACGAAGGAGGCCCCGTCGAAGAACTGGTCGTCCTGCCCGCCCACCATGTTGAGATAGACGAGCGGCCGGCCGGTTTCGGCCACGCGGGAGGCCATGAGGCCGATGCGCGTCGCCTGCTTGCCCCGGTGATAGGGGGAGCCGTTGGGCACCACCATCACCTCCGCCCCCGCGCGGGAAAGGAGGCGCGCGACATCCTCGTGCCAGGCGTCCTCGCAGACCGGGGTGCCGAGGCGCAGCCCGTCCAGCACATAGCCCTCGCCCACATTGCCTTCGGCATAGAGGCGCATCTCGTCGAACACCTCCTCGTTCGGGCGGTGTTTCTTCAGCACATGCGCCATGCGCTCGCCGGAGAGCACGTGCCACGCGTTGTAGAGCCGTCCATCCTCCCGCCAGGGCGCGCCGATGCCGAGCGCGGGACCGTCGGCGCAGTCCCGGGCGAGCTGCTCCAGCACCCGCATCGCATGGTCGGTGAAGGCGGGTTTCAGCACCAGATCCTGCGGCTGGTAGCCGATGAGGAACATCTCCGGCAGCACGACAAGGTCCGCCCCCGCCGCCTTGCCCGCCTCCCAGGCGCGGCGAGCCTTCTCCGCATTGGCCTCGATCGCGCCGACCGTAGGGTTGAGCTGGGCGAGCGTCAGTCGGAATGCGGCGGCGGTCATGCGGTGTCCCCGATCGTTGGTCGTGCGCTGATGTTTCCAGTTAGCCGCTTGCGCGCCGGAGGGAAAGCGGGGAGGCGCTTCACCGGCCATTAGCCAACAGGGCGCGGTGGTCTTGTCGCGCGGTGACGGCTCCGCTACGGTCTGCCCGATCCGCCCCAGCCATCGCCAAGGGCAGAAATTCAGCGGACATCACCGGGAGGAACGGGCTTGGCTCCGAGAGGTATCGCAGCAACCGCAGGTGGCATTCTCATCGCGGCGCTGGTGGCGCTTCCCGCCGGATCGCAGCAGGCGGCGCCCCCGTCCGCCCCGCCGCCCGTGCCACCGCAGGGGGAGCAGGCCGCCCCCGCAGGCACGGGGCCGGTCATCACCAAGCAGTATGACGACGGCTCTCTCTATCAGGGCACGTTTCGCGCCGGTCGGCAGCACGGGCAGGGCAGCTACAAGTTGCCGAACGGCTATGAATATACCGGCGACTGGGTGGATGGAGAGATCCGTGGGCAAGGGCGCGCACGCTATCCGAACGGCTCGATCTACGAGGGGGCCTTTGCCGACGGGCGGCCGGAGGGGCAGGGCCGCATGGTGTTCGCCGACGGCAGCACCTATGAGGGCGCCTGGACGGCGGGCGAGATGACCGGGGAGGGTATCCTGCGCCATGCGGATGGCGCGGTCTATTCGGGACATTTCCTTGCCGGGCGGCCCGATGGCCGGGGGAGCATGCAGTCCGCCGACGGTACGCGCTACGACGGAGCGTGGAAGGAGGGCCGGCGGGAGGGCGACGGCCGTATCGACTACCCCGACGGTTCGATCTTCGAAGGGGCCTTCGTCGCGGACCGGCGGCAGGGGCAGGGCCGTCTGACGCTGCCCGACGGCATGGTCTATGACGGCGCGTGGTCGGAGGGGCGGATCGAGGGGCAGGGGCGGCTGCTGCAACCCTCCGGCGATGTGTATGAGGGCGCTTTCGTCAACGGTCAGCGGGAGGGCGAGGGCCGTGTGCTCTACGGCAATGGCGACCGGTACGAGGGCGGCTTCTCCGCCGACCGGCGCAATGGGCACGGCGCCTTCCGGCAGGCCGACGGATAAAGCTACGAGGGCGACTGGAAAGACGGCCGGAGAGAGGGGCAGGGCACGGCCCGCTATCCCGACGGTTCCATCTACGAAGGGGCCTTTGTCGCCGACCGCCCGGAAGGGCAGGGGCGTATCACCTATGCCGACGGCTCCACCTACGAGGGCGACTGGGCAGGCGGGAGCATCGCGGGCACCGGCAAGCTCACGCAGGCCAACGGGTTGGTCTATGAAGGCAGCTTTGTCAGCGGCAAGCCGGAGGGCAAGGGCCGCATGACCTATCCCGGTGGGCAGACCTATGAGGGCGACTGGATCGACGGCCAGCCGGAGGGGCAGGGCGCGGCGCGCTATCCCGACGGCTCGGCCTATGAGGGCACCTTCCACGCGGGCAAGCGGGAGGGCACCGGCACATTCACCCGGCCCGACGGCTTCCGCTATGAAGGGGCCTGGGCGGAGGGCGCGATGTCGGGGGAAGGCGTGGCCACCTATCCCTCCGGCGATGTCTATACCGGCAGTTTCCGCGACGGTCGCCGCAACGGACAGGGCGTGTTCCGCTATGCCTCCGGCCGCGAGGTGAGCGGTATGTGGACGGCAGGGGAGCTGAACCTGCCGGAGGCGGTGGCTCCCCCCGCAGAAAGTTCCGAACAGCCCGCGCAATAGCCGCGACAGGCAGGTCTCGCGGGCCGCTGTCCCTTTGGCGGAACGGCTTTCCGGTCCGGCAGCGTTACGCCTCGTCGCGGCGGCGCAGCAGCCGCATCCCCGCCAGCGCCCCCATCCCGCCGAGCGCGAGGGCAAGCCCGGCGGGCAGCGGGACGGGGGCGATGGTCAGGCTGTCGAGATCGACATGCCCGCAAGGCGCGTCACCGCATTCGATGGGTTGTCCATCGACGCTCTGGCCCCAGGGGCCGATGGCCGCGATGCGGAGCATGTCGATGCCCCGGAAATCCCCTCCAAAGGCAAAGCTGAACGCCCCGCCCGTCAGCCCCGTGGAAAAGCGGGTGTAGGCAACGGACAGCCCGTTTCGGAACCCTTCGACCGCGATATTGTCATAGGGCACCGGGCGCATGTCCCACTCCTCCGGCGTCACGACGTAGCTCGCCTGTGGGTAGCCGAAGACGCTCATGCCCAGCGCGTGGAACTGCCTACCGACGGCGACATCGACGCCGCCAGTCAGCGACGTGCCCGAATCGTCCAGATGGACCGCGCCCGGCAGCGAATACCAGACGACACCGTCGGAATTCGCATCGGCTGAGACGGTTGCCCCGCCCTCCTGCCAGACGAGCGGGGCGGGACCGCCCTGCCATCCCGGAATATCGTCGAAGGTCAGCGTCGTCGCAGCACAGGGCACGGCGAATGAACCGGCGAGAATGACGAGAGCAGCAATACGCATGGGGGCGCCTCCAAATGGCTTTTCGGGGGCGGATGCTGGAAAGATAGCAGAAAACCGCCGCTCTGGAACGGCGCCAACTGGAGAAAACTGCGCGGATGACGCGAAACTTTCGCTTTTCTTTCCCCGCTGGCCGGGTATAGTCCGCCGCATGAACGCGAACCGGCATATCCTTGTTTTCAGCGGCGCAGCCTGCGCCCTGCCGCCTCGCGGGCTCCTTCTCCTTAGCTGCCTCTGAGCGTGCCGTCAGGCGCGACCGCTCAGAGGTATCCGCGCGCCAGACACCCGACAGGCATCGCAAGACAGCAGGAGACATCCCATGACCGCCACCGCTTCCGCCGATCAGGCCCGCGTTCTGATTTTTGACACCACGCTGCGTGACGGGGAGCAATCCCCCGGCGCGACCATGACCCATGAGGAGAAGCTGGAGATCGCGGCGCTGCTCGACGAGATGGGCGTGGACGTGATCGAGGCGGGCTTCCCCATCGCCTCGGAAGGTGATTTCGCCGCAGTGAGCGAGATCGCGAAGAACGCGCGCAATTCGGTGATCTGCGGCCTCGCTCGCGCCAGTTTCACGGATATCGACCGGGCTTGGGAGGCGGTCAAGCATGCGCCCCGCGCCCGGATCCACACGTTCATCGGCACCTCGCCGCTCCACCGCGACATCACGCGGCTGACGCAGGACGAGATGATCGACAAGATCCACGCCACCGTCACCCGCGCCCGCAACCATTGCGAGGATGTGCAGTGGTCGCCCATGGACGCCACCCGGACGGAGCGGGATTACCTCTGCCGCGTGGTGGAGACCGCGATCAAGGCCGGTGCCACGACGATCAACATTCCCGACACCGTGGGCTACACCGCACCGCGCGAGAGCGCCGAGCTCATCCGCATGCTGCTGGAGCGTGTTCCGGGCGCGGACAGGGTGATCTTCGCCACCCATTGCCACAACGATCTGGGCATGGCGACGGCGAACTCCCTCGCTGCGGTGGAAGCCGGCGCGCGGCAGATCGAATGCACGATCAACGGGCTGGGCGAGCGCGCGGGCAACACCGCGCTGGAGGAGGTCGTGATGGCGCTCAAGGTGCGCAACGACATTATGCCCTATCGCACCGGCATCGACACGACGAAGATCATGAACCTGTCCCGCGTCGTCGCGCAGGTTTCCGGCTTCCCGGTGCAGTTCAACAAGGCGGTCGTCGGCAAGAACGCCTTCCTGCACGAATCGGGCATCCATCAGGATGGCGTGCTGAAGAACGTCGAGACGTTCGAGATCATGAAGCCCGAGGATATCGGCCTGACCGCGAACAACATCGCGATGGGCAAGCATTCGGGCCGGGCGGCGCTGCGCACCAAGCTGGCGGATCTGGGCTTCCAGACCTCCGACAACCAGTTGAACGACGTGTTCGTGCGCTTCAAGGCGCTGGCGGACCGCAAGAAGGAGATCTTCGACGAGGATCTGGTCGCGCTGGTGACGGAGACAGCGAACGAGGCTGCGGACGAGGCGATCCAGATCCGCCGCCTGCGCATCGTCTGCGGCACGGAGGGGCAATCGGCGGAGCTGACACTGGCCATCCGGGGCGAGGAGAAGTCGGTGGAGGCGACGGGCGACGGCCCGGTCGATGCGGCCTTCAACGCGGTCAAGGCGCTGTTCCCGCATCAGGCGCGGCTGAAGCTCTATCAGGTGAGCGCGATCACCGCGGGCACCGATGCGCAGGCCACCGTGAGTGTCCGGCTGGAGGAGGACGGCAAGATCGTCACCGGGCAGGCGGCGGATACCGATACGATGCTGGCCTCCGCCAAGGCCTATGTGAACGCGCTGAACAACTTGATCGTGCGTCGCCAGAAGACCAAGCCGGAAGAGGAGGTCCGCGCCGTCTCCTGACGAGCCGGACGAGCGGAAAAGGGGCGGTGCCGATCAACCGGCGCCGCCCCGCTTGCATCCTGCGGTGGAAACGGCAAGGTTCCGCCAACGCTGCAGGCGATCACGACGTGCGGAAACGCGCCTGTCGGCCCGAGCCGCCCCTTTCGCTCAAGTCATGTGGGCTCTATACGAAGGACTGGCCGCCGTGCGGGTAGACTCGCGGCCTTCATCTTCTAGGGTTGCACACGGAAAGTCTCAGGGCATGGGTATTGCGGGTCTGTTTTCGTCCGACATGGCGATTGACCTCGGGACGGCGAACACGCTCGTCTACGTCAAGGGCAGGGGGATCATCCTCAACGAACCATCGGTGGTGGCCTACCACGTCAAGGATGGCAAGAAGCAGGTTCTTGCCGTTGGCGAGGATGCAAAGCTGATGCTCGGCCGCACACCCGGTTCCATCGAGGCCATCCGCCCGATGCGCGAGGGCGTGATCGCCGATTTCGACGTCGCGGAGGAGATGATCAAGCATTTCATCCGCAAGGTTCACCGCAGGACGACCTTCACCAAGCCGAAGGTCATCGTCTGCGTGCCGCATGGCGCGACCCCGGTGGAGAAGCGGGCGATCCGGCAATCGGTGATTTCGGCGGGCGCGCGGCGCGCCGGCCTGATCGCGGAACCGATCGCGGCGGCGATCGGCGCGGGCATGCCGATCACCGACCCCACCGGTTCCATGGTCGTGGATATCGGCGGCGGCACCACCGAGGTGGCCGTGCTGTCGCTGGGCGATATCGTCTATGCGCGCTCCGTCCGGGTGGGCGGCGACCGGATGGACGAGGCGATCATCTCCTATCTCCGGCGCAACCATAACCTGCTGATCGGCGAGGCGACGGCAGAGCGGATCAAGACCTCCATCGGCACGGCCCGGATGCCTGACGACGGGCGCGGCGCCTCCATGCTGGTGCGCGGGCGCGACCTGCTGAATGGTGTGCCGAAGGAGACCGAGATCAATCAGGCGCATGTCGCGGAGGCGCTGGCCGAGCCGGTGCAGCAGATCTGCGACGCGGTGATGATCGCGCTGGAGGCGACCCCGCCCGACCTTGGCGCAGACATCGTGGACCGCGGCGTCATGCTCACCGGCGGCGGCGCGCTGCTTGGCGATCTGGACCTGAGCCTGCGGGAGCAGACGGGGCTTTCCATCTCCATCGCGGACCAGTCACTGAATTGTGTCGCGCTGGGGACGGGCAAGGCTCTGGAGTATGAGAAACAGCTTCGGCATGTGATCGACTACGATAGCTGAGGCCGGGGCCGGAGAGCCCGGCTCAACGACCGCGCCGGGGGACATCGGTGGCAAGAGACCGCAACGGCCATGTCGAATACATGCGCCCGATCAGGAGACTCCTGATCGGCACGGCATTTGTGCTGCTCATGGGGCTGTTCATGGTCTGGCGCATCGACAGCCCGCGGGTGGAGAGCTTCCGCGCCGCGCTGATCGACCGCGTGGTGCCGTCGCTCGACTGGGCCCTGGTCCCGGTGACCAAGACCGCGAACATGATCGACGACTTCCGCTCCTACGCGCGTATCTACGAGCAGAACCAGGAGCTCCGGCGCGAGCTTCAGCAGATGAAGGCGTGGAAGGAGGCTGCGCTGCAACTGGAGCAGAAGAACGCCAAGCTGCTCGGGCTCAACCAGGTGCGGCTCGACCCGAAGCTCACCCATGTGACGGGCGTGGTGCTGGCCGATTCCGGCTCGCCCTTCCGGCAGTCGGTGCTGCTGAACGTGGGCGCGCGCGACGGGATCATGGACGGCTGGGCGACGATGGACGGGCTGGGGCTTGTCGGGCGGATTTCCGGCGTGGGGCAGACCACATCCCGCGTGATCCTGCTCACCGATTCCAACAGCCGGATCCCGGTGACGATCCAGCCCTCCGGTCAACGCGCGATCCTGTCGGGCGACAACACCGCCTCTCCGCCGCTGGACTTCATCGAGGCGCCCGATCTGGTGCGGCCGGGCGACCGGGTGGTTTCGTCCGGGGATGGCGGGGTATTCCCCTCGGACCTGCTGGTCGGGCAGGTGGCGCAGGGGCCGGACCGGCGGCTCCGCGTGCGGCTTTCGGCGGATTACGAGCGGCTCGACTTCCTGCGCGTGCTGCGCAGCCATCTCGCGGAGCAGCTTTCCGATCCCGGCGGGCTCATCATCGTGCCCGATCAGCCCTTCGGGCCGCCGCCCCCGCCCCCGGATGCCCAAGGAGCACGAAGCGGGGGAACGCAGACGCAGGGGGCGCGGACGGATGGCTGATCCGCTGGCCCTTCAGCGGTGGATCTACAGGGCGATCTTCGTGGGCTTCGCGGCGCTGTTCTATGTCATCCGCATCCTGCCGCTGAGCACGCTGCCGCCGACACTCCCCGGGCCCGACCTGATGATCGCGCTGGCCTTCGCCTGGATCCTGCGCCGGCCGGACTTCGTGCCCGCGCCGCTCATCATCGCGGTGTTCCTACTGGAGGACCTGCTCTATCACCGCCCGCCGGGGCTGTGGGCGGCGATCGTTCTGCTGGGCACGGAATTCATCCGGGGGCGGGTTGCGCTTTTGCGGGGGCTGCCGTTTCCTGTGGAATGGGCGATGGTCGCGGCGGTGCTCGTGGCGATGACGCTGCTGGAGCGGCTGGTGCTCGCCGCCGCGCTGGTGCCGCAGGCCACGCTCGCCGCCGAGATGCTGCGCGTGCTGACAACGATGATCGCCTATCCCGTGGTCGTGCTCGCGACGCGGTTCGTCTTTGCCCTGCATGACCCCGAGCAGGACAGGTTGGGGAGACGCGCATGAAGCGCAATGACAAGGATGTGGAGGAAAGCAACCGCCGGATCACTCGCAGGGCGCTGGTCCTTGGCGGCTTGCAGGTCAGCGTTCTCGCGCTGCTTGCGGGGCGGATGCGCTATCTCCAGATCGACCAGGCCGACCAGTACCGGATGCTGGCGGAGGAGAACCGCGTCTCCATCCGGCTGATCCCGCCGACGCGGGGCCTCATCGCCGACCGCACCGGCACGATCATCGCGGGCAATGAGCAGAACTACCGTGTCGTCATCGTGCGGGAGGATGCGGGCGACGTGGGCGAGGTGCTGAACCGCCTGTCGCGCGTGATCCCCATGTCGGAGGACGAGATAGAGCGCACATTGCGCGAGATCCGCCGCCGGTCGGCCTTCGTGCCGATCACCGTCGCGGACCGGCTGTCGTGGAAGGAATTCTCCGAGGTCGCCGTGAACGGCCCGGCGCTTCCGGGCGTCACGCCGGAGGTGGGCCTGTCGCGCTTCTACCCGCTCCGGGGCGACTTCGCCCATGTAGCAGGTTACGTCGGCCCTGTGAGCGAGAACGATCTGGCCAATCTGGAAAGCCGCGATCCGGTCCTGCAGATACCGAAGTTCCAGATCGGCAAGAACGGCGTCGAGCAGCGCATGGAGGATGTGCTGCGCGGCACCGCCGGCTCCAAGCGGATCGAGGTGAACGCCGTCGGTCGCGTCATGCGGGAACTGAGCCGGCAGGAGGGAGACGCGGGCGGCAACGTGCAGCTCACCGTGGATCACCGGCTGCAACGCTACACGCTCGACCGGCTGGGAGAGGAAAGCGCCGCCGCCGTGGTGATGGACGTGCACAACGGCGATCTGCTGGCGCTGGTCTCTGCGCCGTCCTTCGACCCGAACCTGTTCGTGCGCGGGATCTCAGTGGCCGACTACCGCGCCCTGATGTCCAACGACCACCGCCCGCTGGCCAACAAGACGGTGCAGGGCACCTATCCCCCCGGTTCCACCTTCAAGATGGTGACCGCGCTTGCCGCGATGAAGGCGGGAATGCTCGACCCGTCCGACAGCGTCTATTGCCCGGGGTATCTGGCCTATGGCAGGCGCCGGTTCCACTGCTGGCGGCACGGGGGGCACGGGCGGTTGTCGCTGGTGGAGGCGCTGGCGCAATCCTGCGACGTGTTCTTCTACGAGATCGCGCAGCGCGTCGGGATCGACAAGATCAGCGAGATGTCGCGGCTTCTGGGGCTTGGCGTCCGCCACGACCTTCCGCTTTCCGCGGTGGCGGAAGGACTGGCGCCGACGCAGGCGTGGAAGCGGCAGGCACGCGGCGAAAGCTGGCTCGTGGGGGACACGATCAACGCCTCCATCGGGCAGGGGTTCAATCTCAGCTCCCCCCTCCAGCTCTGCGTGATGACGGCACGGATTGCCACGGGGCGGAACGTGCTGCCGCGGCTCATCAAGTCCATCGACGGAATTGAGCAGCCGGTGCCGGGGGGCGAGGAACTGGGCCTTTCTCCGGCACATCTCGCACAGGTGCGGCGGGGGATGGATCAGGTGATGAACGGCCGCACCGGCACGGCGCGGGGTGCCCGCATCGCCGATGAGGCCATGCTGATGGCGGGCAAGACCGGCACGGCGCAGGTTCGCAACATCTCGGCGGCGGAGCGGGCCTCCGGCGTGCTGGGCAACCACCAGCTTCCCTGGAACCGGCGCGATCATGCGCTTTTCGTGGCCTATGCCCCGGTCCATGCCCCGCGCATCGCGGTGAGCGTCGTCGTCGAGCATGGCGGAGGCGGCTCTGCCGTGGCCGCCCCCATCGCGCGGGACATGATCAAGTTCGCATTGGGTGGCGGTCTTGGCCCCACTGCCGTCGCCCCTCCCGCGGAAGGGGCGGATCCCGCGCCCACCCCTGTCGCGCCACCCCCCCGGACGACCCGCGCATGACCTATCTCGCGTCAAACCTGAAGCAGGTGCCGACGGGCCTGCGCAAATTCCTCCACATCAACTGGCCGCTCGTGGTGCTGATCAGCGCGATCTGCTCCATGGGCTTCCTGATGCTCTACTCCGTCGCGGGAGGGTCGCTGCACCCCTGGGCGGAGCCGCAGATGATGCGCTTCGGCCTTGGCATCGTCATCATGTTCCTTGTGGGTTTCGTGCCGATCTGGCTGTGGAGGAACCTGTCGGGCGCGGTCTATATGGCCGCCTTCCTGATGCTGGTCTATGTGGAGCTGTTCGGCCACACCGGGATGGGTGCGACCCGCTGGATCAACCTCGGCTTCATGATGGTACAGCCGTCGGAGATCATGAAGATCGCGATGATCATGCTGCTCGCCGCCTATTACGACTGGCTGGACGTGCGGAAGGTGTCGCGCCCGCTCTGGGTGCTGATCCCGCTGCTCATCATCGTGCTGCCGACGGTTCTGGTGCTGAAACAGCCCGACCTCGGAACTTCCACCATGCTGATTGCCGGGGGCGGTCTGCTGATGTTCGCGGCAGGGGTGAGCTGGATTTACTTTGCCGTGGTCATCGGCCTTGTGGTGGGCGCGGTGGCGCTGGTGCTCAACAGCCGCGGCACGCCCTGGCAGTTGCTGCATGACTACCAGTTCCGCCGCATCGACACGTTTCTCGACCCGTCGAACGACCCTCTGGGGGCGGGCTATCACATCACGCAGGCGAAGATCGCGCTCGGCTCCGGCGGCTGGGCCGGGCGGGGGTTCATGGAGGGCACGCAGAGCCGCCTGAACTTCCTGCCCGAGAAGCACACCGACTTCATCTTCACATCGCTGGCGGAGGAGCTGGGCTTTGTCGGGGGCATGTCGCTGCTCACGCTCTATGCGCTGCTGCTGTTCTTCACCATGTCGTCGGGCGTCACCAACAAGGACCGTTACGGCTCGCTGCTGACCATCGGGATCGCGGGGACGCTGTTCATCTACATCACCGTCAACATGTCGATGGTCATGGGCCTTGCGCCCGCGAAGGGGGCGCCGCTGCCCTTCGTGTCCTATGGCGGGACGGTGATGCTGGTTCTGCTCTGGGCCTATGGCCTGGTGCAGAGCGCGCATATCCACAAGCCGAGGTAACCCATGCCCCTGATCCTGTTTGCCGGCAGCCCTGACGAATGGGCCGCCTACCAACAGACGCTGCCCGCCGCGCTGAAAGAGGCGGGCGTCGAGGCGGAACTCACCGCCGAGATTCCCGCCGATCCGGGGCGCGTGGATTACATCGTGACCTCGCCCGCCGGGCGGATTTCGGATTACGCGCCATTCGTGAACTGCCGTCTTGTTCAGAACCTCTGGGCGGGGGTGGAGCGGATCACGGGCAATGCCACGCTCACGCAGCCGCTCGTACGGATGGTGGATCCCGCGCTGACGCAGGGGATGATCGAATACGTGACGGGCCATGTGCTCCGCCTGCATCTCAGGATGGACGACTGCCTGCAGGACGGGCGGTGGCGGCGGATCGTGCCGCCGCTCGCTGCGGAGCGGAAGGTGGCGATCCTCGGGATGGGGGAGCTGGGGCAGGCGGTCGCCGGGGCGCTGGGCGCGCTTGGCTTCCGGCCCCTGGGTTGGAGCAGGCGCCCCCATGATGTGCCGGGGGTGGAGATGCATTCCGGTGCGGAGGGGCTGGCCCATGTGCTCTCGCAGGCGGAGATCCTCGTCACGCTGCTGCCGCTCACGCCGGAGACGGACGGGCTTCTGAATGCCACGCGTCTTGCGTTGCTGCCGAAGGGGGCCAGCATCATCAATCCCGGGCGTGGCCGCCTCATCATGGACGAGGCGCTTCTCGACGCCTTGGATTCAGGTCATCTTGGCCGGGCAGTGCTGGATGTCTTCCGGGAGGAGCCGCTGCCGCCGGCGCATCCGTTCTGGGCGCACCCGAAAGTCCTTGTCACCCCGCATATAGCCGCGGCCACACGCCCTGCGACCGCGGCCCGCGTGGCGGCGGAGAATATCCGGCGGGGAGAGGCGGGGGAACCTCTCCTTCACCTCGTGGACAGGCGCGCGGGTTACTGACCGTGCTCAGTTCTTTCCGCGGAACCGGTCGGTGAAGCGCTGCCAGCCGCGGCTCACGCTGTCCCGTGCCTCATCCAGATTGGCGTCCGCCCGGTCGATCGCATCATCGAAGCGGCTCATAGCCGGTTCGATGGTCCTTTGCCGAAACCGCCGCCAGAGAACCACGATCCAGACCACCAGCAGGAACAGGATCGTCAGGATGATGATCGACGCCCATGGGATGACCCGTGCATCCGGCCCGGAGACCTGCCGGATCGCCATGGCGTTGGGGAAGATCGAGAAGAACTCGTTCCGCCAGCCATAACGGGTGACCGACACCCACTTCGGATCGTTGGCACTGGAGATCAGGTCCTGCGCGCGGGCCTGAAGGTTGGCGCTGTCCATCTTGAAATAGGGCGGCCAGCCCCAGCCGGTATCCTCGTTGCGATAGACGATGGCACGCCCGTTCGGCTTGATGGCCTGAATGAAGCGCACGTCCCGTGTGCCCTGGGCCGTTTCCCCCGCAGGGGGGCTGGCCCAGAAGAACGAATTGTCGCCGAAATCCACGCGCCGGTTCTCCGTACCCACGATTCGCACGGTGTCATGGCGGGGGAGCGTGTAGTGCAGGAAGGAGCCGATGAGCCCCACAATGACGATGATGAGCGTCCACTTGATGTAGCGCAAGGCGGTCCCTCCGGCTCAGTTCACATTCACCAAGTAGATCAGAAAAGCGATAACCGCGAGTGGCAGCGCGTAAATTGCGAGCAATCGCCGCGCCCGGGCGGAACTGTCGTAAAGCCGCATCCCGCGCCGCACGAATTCCCGCCGCGCCGGTTTGGGCGCCGACAGGATCTGCCAGCGTTCTTCCAGCCGCTGCCGATGAAGCGAACGGAGATAGAAAACCACCGAAAAATAAAGCGCCGTGCCGATCAGAAAGGACCACACGGCGACGCGGAGCAGGATCAGAAGCGTTGCCATGACGGGCACGATATCACGCATCCGACAACCGCCAATGCCCCGATTGCGCGGCGGTTTTTCCCGGACTACCGTGGCGGGATGACCAGCCATGACACACCCAGCCCCCCGCTCTCCGATCGTCTGCTTTCCGCCGTCGCGGCGCGGGAAGGGGAGCTGATCGCACTTACGCAAGAACTGATCCGTATCCCCACGCTCAACCCGCCGGGTCGGAATTACCGCGACATCTGTACGTTTCTGGCCGACCGGCTGGCCGTGCGCGGCTTCAGGGTGGAGCTTCTGCGGGCGGAGGGGACGCCGGGGGACAGCGATGCCTTCCCGCGCTGGAACATGGTGGCCCGGCGCGAGGGCGCACGCAAAGGCGATTGCGTGCATTTCAACTCCCATCATGACGTGGTGGAGGTCGGCCACGGCTGGACGCGCGATCCTTTCGGGGGCGAGCTGGACGGGCGGCGCATCTATGGCCGCGGGGCCTGCGACATGAAGGGGGGGCTGGCGGCCTCCGTCATCGCGGCCGAGGCTTTTGTCGATACCTGTCCCGACTTTGCCGGAGCGGTGGAAATCTCTGCCACGGCGGATGAGGAGACCGGGGGTTACGGCGGCGTCGCCTGGCTGGCGGAGCGCGGCTATTTCAGCCCGGAGCGGGTGCAGCATGTCATCATCCCCGAGCCGTTGAACAAGGACCGGATCTGCCTTGGCCACCGGGGGGTCTGGTGGGCGGAGATCGAGACCAAGGGCCGGATTGCCCACGGCTCCATGCCGTTTCTGGGTGACAGCGCGATCCGGCACATGTCGGCGGTACTGGCGGAGATAGAGGCGCATCTCTACCCGCTCCTCGCCTCCAAGCGGACGGAGATGCCCGTGGTGCCGGAGGGCGCGCGGCAATCGACGATGAACATAAACTCTATCCATGGGGGTGAGGCGGAGCAGCCTCCGGGCTTCACCGGCCTGCCCGCGCCCTGTGTCGCGGATCGCTGCCGCATCATCATCGACCGTCGCTTTCTCATCGAAGAAGGTCTGGGCGAGGTGAAGGGGGAGGTCAGGGGCCTGCTCGACCGGCTGAAGGCCACGCGGCCCAACTTCGACTATGAGATCCGCGACCTGTTCGAAGTGCTGCCGTCGATGACGGACGAGGGCGCGCCGGTCGTGCGCAGCGTCGCCGCGGCGGTGGCGACCGTTCTGGGCACGCATCCCGAATTCGTCTGCTCTCCCGGCACATACGATCAGAAGCACATCGACCGAATCGGCCGGCTGAAGAACTGCATCGCCTATGGGCCGGGGATACTGGATCTGGCCCACCAGCCCGACGAATGGGTCGGGGTGGACGACATGCTGGACTCCGCACGGGTCATGGCGCTTACGCTGGGCGATCTGCTCCGCTGATCTCGCCGGATCGTGAGCGGCGCCCTCTGGCCGAGGGCGCTGTGGAACGGTAGGCGGTTATCCGCTTGATCGGCTGCGGTAACCCGTGTCTGATGCGCGCGAGAACGAGGTGAGGGAACGCGGCCATGATGAAACGCCTGAAACTCGCCGTCGCGGCGCTTGTCCTGTCTGCGGGAACGGCTCTGGCGGCGCAGGATACGCTGACCCTTGGCATGGCGCTGGAGCCGCCCAACCTGGATCCGACCGCCGGTGCGGCCGCCGCCATCGACGAGGTGACCTACGCCAACATCTTCGAAGGGCTGACCCGTTTCGCGCCGGATGGTTCCATCGTGCCGTCGCTGGCGGAAAAATGGGAAGTCTCCGACGACGGGAAGGTGTACACCTTTACACTCAACCACAACGTGAAGTTTCATGACGGGACGGATTTCAACGCCGCGGATGTGGTGTTCAGCCTCGACAGAGCGAGGGGGCCGGATTCGACCAACGCGCAGAAGCAGCTGTTCACGAATATCGACAAGGTGGAGGCGCCGGAGCCGTTTCTTGTCCGTATCACGCTGAAGTCCCCGGACGGCAACTTCCCCTTCAACCTCGCCTGGGGCGATGCCGTCATGGTGGGGGAGGAAACCGCGGCCACCAACGCCACGCATCCCGTGGGCACCGGTCCGTTCAAATTCGTCGAATGGGCGAAGGGCGACCATGTGACCATCGAACGCAACGTGGACTACTGGGGAACGCCCGCCAAGCTGTCATCCGCGACGTTCAAGTTCATCGCCGATCCGACCGCGGCCTTTGCCGCCGTGATGTCCGGCGATGTCGATGCCTTCCCGAACTTCCCCGCGCCCGAGACGCTGGTGCAGTTCGAAAGCGACCCCCGTTTCAAGGTGCTGGTTGGCACGACGGAGGGGGAGGTCATCCTTGGCCTCAACAATCGCAAGGCGCCGCTGGACGATATCCGCGTGCGGGAGGCGATTGCCCATGCCATCAACCGCCAGGAGCTGATCGACGGCGCGATGTTCGGCTACGGTGTTCCGATCGGCACGCATTTCGCCCCGCACAATCCCGACTATGTCGATCTCACCGGGCTTTCGGCCTATGACCCGGAGAAATCCCGGGCCCTGCTGAAGGAGGCCGGGGTGGAGGGGCTGCACCTCAGGCTCGCGCTGCCGCCGCCCGCCTATGCCCGCCGCTCGGGAGAGATCATCGCCGCCGAACTCCGCGCGGTGGGGATCGAGACGGAGATCACCAACGTCGAATGGGCGCAATGGCTGGAACAGGTGTTCAAGGGCAAGGATTTCGACATGACCATCGTCGCCCATGTCGAGCCGATGGACATCAACATCTATGCCCGCCCCGACTACTACTTCGGTTATGCCAAGCCGGAATTCGTGACGCTGATGGATACGCTCGCCGCAACCACCGGGCGGGAGGCGCGCTCTGCCCTTCTTAAAAAGGCAGAGACGATGATCGCGGAGGATTTCGTCAACGGCTTCCTGTTCCAGCTTCCCAAGGCAGGTGTCGCGAATGCGAAGATCCACGGCCTTTGGGAAAACTCGCCCACCCCCGCTAATGACCTGACGGCGGTCTATTGGGAGGAGTGATCCCGTGACGCGCCTTGTCATCCGGCGCGCTGAGATCGACGATGAGCCGTGGATCCGGGTTTGTGCGGAGCGGGCCTATGCGCGCTATGTGCCGTCGATCGGGCGAAAACCCGCGCCGATGACCGCCGATTTCGGCAGTCAGATCGCGGCAGGACAGGTGCATGTGGCGCTCGGGGAGCGCGGGCCGCTGGGCTTCATCGTCTTCTACCCGCAGTGGGACCACATGCTGCTGGAGAATGTGGCGGTCTCGCCGGAAGCTGCGGGGCAGGGAGTGGGCAGGGCGCTCATCGCCTTTTGCGAGGCGCAGGCGGCGGGGATGGCGGGGGTGCGCCTTTATACAAACGCGAAGATGGCCGAGAATCTGGCGATCTATCCCCGGCTCGGCTATGTCGAAACCGGGCGGCGGCAGGAGGATGGCTTCGACCGCGTGTATTTCGAGAAGCCCTTCCCGGCCTGATCCGCGGTGGCCAACCACTGGCCGAGCGGGTAGGGGTAGGTCCGGCCCGCTGATGGCTGCCCGTTTTTGCAGGTAGCCCCGTCTTTACAGGTAGTCCATGTCCGAAACCCCTTCCGCTCCGGTCACGCCGACCCATGTCGCCTGCATGAAATGGGGCACTGCCTATGGGCCGGAGTATGTGAACCGCCTGTATGCGGGCGTCCGCCGCAATGTCACGGGACCGCTCAGGTTCTTCTGCATGACGGATGATGCCATCGGGTTGGATGCGGCGATCGAGGTCCTGCCACTGGCGGAGGAGCCGTTTTTTCCCGCCATGTTCGCGGAGATGCGCAAGCACGGCTATCATGGCGCGCTCCGCAAGCTGTCGCTGTTTCGGGAAGGGGCTGTGCCGGGGTTGAGCGGGCCTTTGCTCATCCTGGACATCGACGTGGTGGTGACGGGGTCGCTCGACGATCTGATGACATGGGAGCCGGGCAAGGTCTGCATGCGGCGGGAATGGACCACGACCGGCTCGCGCGCCTCACGCGGGCATGGCTCGGTGCTCCGCATGGATCCGGCGATCCACCCCGCGCTTTACGAGGCCATGGCCCGCGACCCGGAGGGGGAGATCCGGCGCTATGTCGGGTCGGAGCAGAGCTATACGTCCGGCACGGCATGGGAAGCGGGCTATTTCGCGCCCTTCCCGGATCAATGGATCGTCAGCTTCAAGCGCGCCTGCCGCCCGCCGCGGCCGCTGAACCTGGTCCTTGAGCCGCGTCTGCCACGGGATGCGCGGATCGTCGCCTTCCACGGCCGCCCCAAGATCGAGGAGGCCATGCAGGGCTATACGGCGGGGGGGCTGGGCAAGCGCGTCCTGCCGACGCGCTGGCTCCGCAAGCACTGGCTGGGCGAGGGCTGAAGCTTAGCGCCCGACCTGCTCCCGTTCCGGGGGGCGGTCGAAATCCAGCACCGGGTTGATCGGCAGGATGCGATAGGGATTAATCGTGTCGTGGCTGTAGTGATAGTGGCGCACGATATGGTCGAAGCGCACCGTCTCCCGCACGCCCGGCACCTGATACAGCTCACGCGTGTAGGGCCAGAGGTTGGCATAATCCGCCAGCCGCCGACGGTTGCACTTGAAATGCAGGTGATAGACGAGGTCGAACCGGATGAGCGTGGTGAAGGCCCGCCAGTCCGTCTCCGTCGATTGCGATCCGGTCAGAAAGCGGCGGAGCGAAAGCAGCTCCTCCATCGCGTCCATCGTCTCGAAAACGCCCTTAACTGCCGGATCATAGGCCTGCTGGCTGGTGGCAAAACCGGCCTTGTAGACGCCGTTGTTGAGCCCGTCATAGATGACCGCGTTCAGATCGTCGATTTCGTTCCGCAGGGACGCCGGGCAGTAGTCTGTCGTATTGCCGGTGATCGCGTCGAAGGCGGAATTGAACATGCGGATGATTTCGGAGGATTCGTTGGAGACAATCGTCTCCCGCTGCTTGTCCCAGAGCACCGGCACCGTCACGCGCCCCGATACATCCGGTTTCGCCTTGGTGTAGATGTCGCGCAGGAAGGGAAGACCATAGAGCGTATCCCCGGTGGCGCCTGGAAAGTCGGTGGCGAAGGTCCAGCCGTCGTCCAGCATGTCGGGATGCACGACGGAAACGCCAATATGCTCC
This sequence comes from Haematobacter sp., assembly GCF_032102465.1. NCBI lineage: Bacteria > Pseudomonadati > Pseudomonadota > Alphaproteobacteria > Rhodobacterales > Paracoccaceae > Haematobacter > Haematobacter sp. The sequence continues at coordinate 40,551 of NZ_DAMDHB010000004.1, forward strand.
GTCAGGCCCTTCAGCGCGCGATAGATCAGCGCGCGGTGCGCCCAGGGGCAGGCATAGGACACATAAAGGTGGTAGCGCCCGCTTTCGGCAGGAAATCCGCCCTCTCCGCTTGGTCCGGGACTGCCGTCCGGTGTGATCCAGTTGCGGAAACCGGAGGTGGACCTTTTGAACGCGCCTCCCGTTGACTTGGTATCATACCAGCCCGGCTGCCATATGCCGTCAACAAGCTGTCCCATTCAGTGTCTCCCGTCGTGAAAACTTCATGGGACAGTAACTTGAAGCTCACGGGAAATGCTTCACATTATTTCATGTCTGTGGAGGGATGCTCATGGATCTGCTGCCAAGCGAACTTGCAAGAAACCTGCGGGACATGCCCACCCCGATGGAGCGGAGGGTCAAGAGCCGCCTCCGCGCCAAGGTGGCCGGACGCATCTATCCGGTATTGCACACGTGGGAAGGCGGATTTTCGATCGCGGCGGAGGGGGTTGTCCACCTGCGGGGCGCGGTCGATCTGTATGAGGGTCACAAGCTCGTTCGGCATTGCCTGATCGTGGCTTCCATCTCCGCAAGCGGGGAGCTGATCTGCGAGTACAAATTCTCCACCCTTGCCACGGAAGCCCCCCCTGCGGACTGGGCGCCCGATGAGATAGAGCCCTTGCACAGTGATGATCTGGTGCGGCTTCTGGCGTAATCAGGCGAGGCGGAGCAGACCGGCCCCAACGGCGATCATGCAAGCCGCAACAAGGCGTTGCGGGCCGATCCTCTCACGCAGGACGAGGGCTGCTATCGCGGTTCCGAACAGGATCGACGTCTCGCGGAGGGCTGCCACGACCGCCACCGGTGCAAGCGTCATTGCCCAGAGCGCCACGGCATAGGAGACGAGCGTCCCAAACCCCGCCAGCAGGCCCCAGTGCCATCCCTCTCTCACCTGACGCAAGAAGGAGGAGCGGCGACGCAGCAACGCCCAAGCGAGCATCGGTGCGGCGGTAAGGACGAATTCCCACATCGTATAGGCGACGGGTGCCCCTGAAAGCCGCGCCCCATAGCCATCCGAAAGCGTGTATCCCGCGATGACGAAGGCGTTCATCAGCGCATAGCGCAGCCCCGCCCGGTTGGTCGATCCGCCGGACCACAGCGCCATGCTGAGGATGCCGCCCGCGATCACGAGGATGCCGGACAGCGCGATTCCGCCCAGATGCTCCCCGAGCAGGACCATGCCGACGAGGGTCACGATGAGCGGCGCGGTGCCGCGCATGACGGGGTAGGTCTGGCTCATGTCGGCCACCGTATAGGCTCGCGCCACGAGGAAGTAATAGGCGACCTGCAATGTCACGGAGAGGGCCAGGAACGGCCAGCTTTCCCGCGCCGGAACGGCAAGGAACGGCATGACGGGCAGGGAAATGATCGCAGCCGCGGCGGCGACCATCACGGCCGTGAGTGTCTTGTCGCCCGAAGCCTTGACGATGGCGTTCCACGCCGCGTGCATCAACGCGGCGACAAGAACGAGGCCGAAGACTTCAGGGGGCATGGGTGCAGGGCTTGTAACGGTTCCGTAACGGCCCTAAGCCCGGCGCCCCCTGACTGTCAAGCGGCGGGCAGTCTTATTCCGCCACGGCCTTGTCCAGAACCGCCTTCATGTCGGCAAGGGACATGTTGGAGTGCTTCTCGCCATTGATGATGAAGGTCGGGGTGGAGTTGATGCCATCCGCCTGCGACCGCTCCGAATAGGCCTTCACCAGCGCCTCTGCCGTCGCCTGATCGTTCAGGCAGGCATTGACCTGCTCGTCGTTCAGCCCGCCCGCCCGCGCGATCCCGCGCAGGTTTTCGGCGACGACCGCGGGATCGTCCGACCCGGCCCAATCGCGCTGCTTGGCGAAATAGGTCTTGGAGAAGCCGTAATAGCGCATGTCTCCGCCGCAGCGCGCCACCATCGCGGCCCAGAGATCGTAGCGGTTGAAATAGACCTCGCGCTGGATGAACTTCACCTTGCCGGTGTCGATATACTCCTTCTTGATCTCCGGGAACACGTCGTTGGAGAAGGCCGCACAGTGCGGGCAGGTGAAGGAGGCGTATTCGATGATCGTCACCGGCGCATCTTCGTTGCCCATGACGATGTCGCGGGCGGGATCCGCCGCCGGGGCCGGGGCGGCGGTGTCGGCAGGCTGCGCACGGGCAGCGCCCGTATCGGGAAGCGCCGCCGCGCCGAACCAGAAGGCACCGGCGAGGGTTGCCATCGCAAGGGCGGAAAGGGTGGTCTTCATCGTCTTCCTCATTTTCCGAATGTGCTGTCTTTGGCGGGAGCGCGGGCGATCACGTTCTGCCCGAGCCGCTCCAGCGCGGCGCGAAGCCCCTCGTCCCGCACGCCGCCCGTGGCCTCCGCTGCGCGGCGCGTGATCTCCGGCGCGGGCTGGGGCTTTTGCGGGAGTTGGGGGGTGGTAAAAGCGGCATGTCCATCGGCGAAACCGGTGGGTGCCGTCTGGGTGATCGTGATGCGCGACACGGCGGAGTAGCCGTAGCAGGCATTCACCCGCGCAATGATCGAGGGCAGCTGCATCTGGAGCATCTGCGCCTGTGCTCCCGTCGTCAGCAGCGTCAGCGTTGCGCCGAGGCCCTGCTGGCCGTAGGACATCTTGACGGGCCGCGCCATTCCGGCGATCTCCGGCCCGACGATTTCCGCCCAATGGGTGAGAAGCCGCGCGACAGCGAAGCCACGCTTCTCCCCCGCCTGCCGGATGCGTTCGCCCAGAAGGCCCGCGGCAGGCTCGAACCCGCGCATCCGGCGGGAGGGGGAAGAGAAGGGCGGTTTCGTCTTGCGCGGCATCTTTGTTTTCCGGGTCTGAACCCTATTCTAAGGCAGCGAAGCAGCGACGCACCAGTGGAAGCGACGGAGTTGACGGAATTTTGCGTGACGTGAGACAGGACTGGACATCAAGCGATCTCTCGGCAGCGCTTCTGGAGTGGTATGACCGTCATGCCCGCGTCATGCCCTGGCGCATCGGACCGGCCGAGAGGAAGGCAGGCGTCCGGCCCGATCCCTATCGCATCTGGCTGTCCGAGGTGATGCTCCAGCAGACGACAGTGGTGGCCGTGCGCGACTACTTTCGGCGCTTCACCGACCGCTGGCCGGATGTTGCCGCGCTGGCGGTGGCGGAGGATGCGGCGGTGATGGCGGAATGGGCCGGACTTGGCTACTACGCCCGCGCCCGGAACCTGCTGAAGGGCGCGCGGGCCGTCGTGGCGGATCATGCCGGGCGCTTCCCTGAAACGCGGGAGGGCCTTCTGACGCTTCCCGGTGTCGGCCCCTATACCGCTGCCGCCGTCGCCTCCATCGCATTCGACGCGCCGGAGGTGGTGGTGGACGGCAATGTGGAGCGGGTGATGGCGCGGCTGTTCCGGGTGGAAACGCCGCTGCCCTCCGCGAAGCCCGAGCTGACGGCGCTGGCCGCGCGGCTCACACCGGGGAAGCGGCCGGGTGACTATGCCCAGGCGGTGATGGATCTGGGCGCCACGATCTGCACTCCGCGAAGCCCTGCCTGCGGCATCTGCCCGTGGCGGGAGCCATGCGTGGCCCGTGCGGAGGGGGTGCAGGCCGAACTGCCGCGCAAGCTGCCGAAAGCGGCAAAGCCGGTGCGGCGGGGTATACTCTATCTCGCACGGCGGGCGGACGGAGCATGGCTTCTGGAGACCCGGCCGGAAAGCGGGCTGCTGGGCGGTATGCTGGGGTTTCCCGGTACGGACTGGACGGTGGAGGAGCCGCAGGACGCGCCCCCTATTGCTGCGGAATGGCGCGATCCCGGCGGAGAGGTGCTGCATACCTTCACGCATTTCCACCTGCGCCTCTCCCTGCGCGTGGCGGAACTGCCCGAGGCGACGGAGCCGATGCGCGGGCGCTTCGTGCTGCTCAGCCCCGCGCATCTGCCCACGGTGATGCGCAAGGCCTATGACCTGATCCGCGCGGATCAGGCAAGCGCCACGGGAGAGGTCCAGGCGAGCCCCTCGAACCGGAGCGGAAAGACAACCCGGCGCAGGTGATGCTCCACCATCTTTCGCCCCTGCGCCAGCGCGCGCGGGTCAGGCGAGACGAGGGCGACATCCAGCCCCCCTTCGGCAGCGCGGAAGGTCAGGTGTCCGAAGGGCATCAGGGCATCGGCGCGGCTGCGGTCATGGCTGACCTCTCCGGCTCCGGCGAACAGCATGGCGATTTCCGGCAGGCGTTCCGCGGCGCGCGGCAGGCTGAAATAGGTTGTTGCAGTGAACATGGCTGATCTCTCCCGACCGGTGAGAGTTCAGACATGGGAAGGCGGAGGGTCAATGAAAAGACCCCGCCATGGCAGCATGGCGGGGCAGTTGTGCCACGGCGATCGGTCCGCCGGCGGCACTGGCGACAGGGGACGGAGGGTCAGCGGTCGCTGATCATCTCCGCGCGGATCTGCTGGCGAAGGAGGTCGATCGGGATCATCTGGCCTTCGCGCTTGAAGTGCCAGTAGGTCCAACCGTTGCAGGAGGGCGCGCCTTCCAGCGCCGCGCCGACCTGATGGATCGAGCCTTTCACATCGTTTCCAATGAGGGTGCCATCTGCCCTCACCTTGGCCGAACGGCCGTTCGCCGAATAGAGCTGTTCGCCCGGGCGGAGCATGCCGCGCTCCACCAGTTGCCCGAAGGGCACACGCGGTTCCGCCCGCTTGGAGCCGGACACTTCCAGCGCGGCGCTTTCCAGCGGGCGGACGCGGTCGAGCCGCGCCTTCGCCGCTTCGATATAGGCGGCCTCCCGCTCGATGCCGATGAAATCGCGCCCCAGCATCTTTGCCACGGCGCCCGTCGTGCCGGTGCCGAAGAACGGGTCCAGCACCACATCGCCGGGATTGGTCGTGCCAATCAGCACCCGGTGGAGCAGCGCCTCCGGCTTCTGCGTGGGGTGGGCCTTGGCACCGGTATCGTCCTTCAGCCGCTCGCCGCCGGTGCAGATCGGGATGACCCAGTCCGACCGCATCTGGACGCCTTCGTTCAGCGCCTTCAGCGCCTCGTAATTGAACGTGTATTTCGCGCCTTCCGACCGGGACGCCCAGATCAGCGTCTCATGGGCATTGGTGAAGCGTTTGCCGCGGAAGTTCGGCATCGGGTTCGTCTTGCGCCAGACGACATCGTTCAGCACCCAGTACCCGGCATCCTGAAGGGCGGTGCCGACGCGGAAGATGTTGTGATAGGAGCCGATGACCCAGATCGACCCGTTGGGCTTCAGCAACCGCCGGGCGGCGGAGAGCCACTCCCGCGTGAAACGGTCGTAGGTCTCGAAACTGGAGAACTTGTCCCAGGCGTCGTCCACCGCATCGACGCGGCTGTTGTCGGGCCGGTGCAGGTCGCCGCGGAGTTGCAGGTTGTAGGGCGGATCGGCAAAGACCAGATCAATGGACCCTGCGGGGAGGGCATTCATCGCCTCGATGCAGTCCCCGGCGATGATCTCATTGAGCGGCAGGCTGGCGGCCTGTCGGCTGGCGGTCTTCGTCATTACTCTTGCCTCTTGTACGACGGCCTTCTTGGGGCCGTTCCGTTAGGCAAAAAATGGCGAATCAGCGAATCGCCGTCAATTTGTTTATTGAGTCAAGGCGTTGCTGAAAGGTCTTGATACAGGATGTTGTGGACTGGCCTGAAGGAACGCCGATGATGTGGGGTCGGCCCCAGTGTTCGGAGCGCCTCCAGATGCGCGGCAGTGGAGTATCCGGCGTTTCTTTCCCATCCATAGCCCGGATGCTGTTGCGCCAAATCCACCATGATCCTGTCCCGCTCCACCTTTGCCACGATGGAGGCCGCGGCGATGGAGAGCGATATCGCATCGCCGCCGATGATCGCCTCCCCCCGGACGGCAAGGTCACGGGGCAGCATGTTGCCGTCGATCAGGGCGTGATCACAGCCGCCCGGCAGGGCCGCCAGCGCCCGGCACATCGCGATGTGGCTGGCGCGAAGGATGTTGTGGGTGTCGATCTCCTCCACCGTCGCATGGGCGATGGCCACGTCGGCGCAGTCGATGATGCGGAGGGCCAGCTCCTCCCGCTTGTCCCGCGTCAACTTCTTGGAGTCGTTCAGCCCCGGCGGAATGCAATCGGGCTTGAGGCGCACGGCGGCTGCCGTCACCGGCCCGCAGAGCGGCCCGCGCCCGACCTCGTCCACGCCCGCGACACGCAAGGTGCCCTGCGCGATGAGGCGGAGTTCAAGCCGGAAATGCGGGAGGGATTCGTCAGCGCCGTCCATGCGCGCCAGAAAGACCCAAGCGCGCCGGCTGTGCAAGCCCGGATGGGCGCGCTGCGGCCCGCGTTTCCGACGTTTTCAGCTCTCGCCGGGCCGGAGTTTCTCGAACACTTCCCGCACCACGGCGTAATCGCGATAGCCCATGCGGGCGAGGGGATGGAACACCTCGGGCGAGAAACGTCCGCCGATCAGGCAGGCGTCGTTCAGGTGGATGCCGGTCACCTCGCCCAGAACCAGAAAGTTGTTCTGGCCGCGGAGGGGCACGATCTCCGTCATCCGGCATTCCAGAGTTGCGGGCGTGCCGACCACGCGGGAGCAGGGGATCGTCACGCAATCCTCCCGCGCGACGCCGGTCGCGGCGAATTCGTCCACCTCACGCCCGAAGGCGGCGGAGGAGGCGCTGACGGCGTCGAGCTGCGCCTCACCGGTGATGTTCACACAAAAGACACCGGTTTCGCGGATGTTGGACAGCGTGTCCTTGCCTTCCTCCCGGTCGGGCTTGCGGCCGGTGGAGGCGAACATGACCTGCGGGGGGACATAGGCCACGAGGTTGAAGAACGAATAAGGCGCGAGGTTCTCGGACCCGTCCGCGCCACGGGTGGAAATCCAGCCGATCGGGCGCGGGGTGACGATGGCGTTCAACGGATTATGCGGCAGGCCATGGCCTTCGGCGGGGGTATAGAACATAGAGTCTCCGTTGCGTTCAGCGTGGATCCTTCCTAGAGCGTCGGGAAACGATTGCCAGCCCGAAATCGGCGGGCGGCGGGAAGGGGCAGCGCGCATGTTCAGGCTGACGGAGGAAACCCCGGACGATCTGTGGGAGGTGGAAGCGCTCTATGACCTGTGCTTCGCGCCGGGGCGGACGGCGCTGTCCTCCTACCGGCTGCGCGACGGGGTTCAGCCGGTGGCGCCGCTCTGCCTGTTGCTGCGGGACGAGGTGGAGAACGTATCGGCCGCGATCCGCTACTGGCCGGTGCTGGTGGGCGGGCGCCCAACGCTGCTGCTTGGCCCCGTCGCGGTCCACCCCACGCGGCAATCGGAGGGATTGGGCGGGTTTCTGATGCGCGAGAGCATGGGCGAGGCGCGCCGCATGGGCTGGAGCCGCATTCTGCTGGTGGGGGACGCGCCCTATTACCGCCGTTTCGGCTTTTCCCGCCGCGCCGATGTGGTGATGCCGCCTCCGACCAACCCGGAGCGCGTGCTGGGCTTTGACCTCGCACGCAGCGGCTGGAACGGCGTCGGCGGAGAAGTCACGCGGCATGAAGGCCCCGTCATTCCCGAGTGATCCGCCCTTGAAAGCGGGGCGGCGGCGGGCCAGATTCCCAGCCATGACACACGCGCGCGACGACGACTCCGTGAAATCCGCCTCTCCCGTGGAAGACCTTCCGGGGGATCGCATTTATGATCTCCCCCCGCATGTGAAGGCGGAGATCGAGGCGCTGGCTCGCCGCCAGCAGGAGGCGGGTTCGCTCCTCCTGAGCCTCGTCAACGCAGCCGGCGGCGTTGTGGAGAACGGGCTGGAACGCCTTCCCGACGGGGTGAAGGATCGCATCGAAAAGATCACCCGCAAGGGGTTGGAGCGCGCCTACAGGCTTGCCGCGCGCACCGGCGGTGGAAAGGGTCCGTTCGGGGCGGGCGCGCACCGGGCGGCTGCGACGCTCTCCGGCGCGGTGGGTGGCATGGGCGGCATCGGCACGTCCATCATGGAACTGCCCGTCACCATCACCGTGATCTTCCGGGGCCTGCAGCGGATCGCGGCGGAGAACGGCTTCGATCCCGGCGATGAGCGCACGCTGCTCGACTGCCTTCAGGTGTTTGCCAGCGGCGGGCCGCTGAAGCTCGATGACGGTGTGAATACCGCATTTCTCACCGCGCGGTTCACCATCACGGGGCCGACGGTGCAGCGCCTCATCGCCAGCGCGGCGGCCCCGTTCTCCGTGGTGCTCGGCCAGAAGATCGCGGCGCAGAGCGTGCCGCTGATCGGGGCTGCGGCGGGCGCTTCGATCAACTTCGCCTTTGTCGGTTATTATCAGGAGATGGCCCGCGTGCGCTTTGGCCTGAAACGTCTTGCACGGGACAACGACCCGGTGGCGGTCGCCGCCGCGTTTGCCGCCGCGATGGAGCCGAAGCGGCTATCCTGACGGGTCGCGGGGAGGTTTGCCTCCGGTGACCGGCAGGTGGCGGGGATCTTGGGGGCGCTGGCCCCGAAAGCGGCGGCTCAACAATCTGGGGATGGCCGCACAGGCCGCTCGCTCCGCGGGCGGCTCCCCCCAAGCAGCATTTCAGCGACAGGGCACCTCCCGCCCCGTGCTAGTCCTTCAGCCCGGCAAGGTAGCTCATCACCATGGGCCGCACGCTCTGCGCGCCCTCCGCCTGCGCCTCTGCGATCACACCGGCGAGGTCGGTGAGGTTGGTGCGGCGCAGCAGATGCTTCACCGGCCCGATGGAGGCGGGGCGCATGGACAGCATGTCCAGCCCCATGGCGGCGAGGCACGCAGCCTCCACCGGCCGTCCCGCATCCTCACCGCAGAAGGACAGCGGTGTGTCGATCTCGCGGCAGCGCTCCACGATCCGGGCGATGAACCCCAGAAACTCGCTGGACAGCGTGTCATAGCGGCGGCGCACCCGCTCATTCTCCCGGTCGGCGGCGAAGAAGAACTGCTTCAGATCGTTGCCGCCAATGGACAGGAAATCCACCTGCTCGAAGAATTGCCGTGGGGCGAAGGCGAGGCTCGGTGTTTCCAGCATCGCGCCGATTTCCAGCCGCGCGGGCAGGACGCGGTTCAGCCGCGCCTCCCGCGCCATCTCCCGCATCAGAAGCTCGCGCGCTTCATAGAATTCGCGCGGATCCGCGATGAAGGGGAACATGATGCTGAGCGGACGCCCCGCCGCCGCGCGGATCAGCGCCTGCAACTGCATCCTGAGCACGCCCGGCTTGTCCAGCCCGACACGGATCGCCCGCCAGCCGAGCGCGGGGTTCGGCTCGTCCTGCGGCTTCATGTAGGGCAGTACCTTGTCCGACCCGATGTCGAGCGTGCGGAACACCACGCGCTTGCCCTTCGCCGCATCCATCACGCGGGAGTAGAGCCGGGCCAGTTGCTCCCGTCCCGGTACATGGCTGCGGATCAGGAACTGCAACTCCGTGCGGAACAGCCCCACCCCTTCGGCGCCGGAATGGGTGAGGGAGGGCAGGTCGGCCATCAGACCCGCATTCATGTGCAGTGCGATCCGCCTGCCATCCTTGGTCAGCGCGGGCAGGGGGCGCAGGTCGGCATAGCGTTCGAGCGCCTTTGCCTGCATGGCGATCTTGTCACGGAAGGCGGCGGCGATCGTCTCCTCCGGGCGGAGGTGGACCACGCCCGAGTCGCCGTCCACAAGGATCGGGTCGCCGTTCAGCGCCTCCGTGACGATGCCTTCGGCGCGGATGACGAGCGGGATGCCCCAAGCGCGCGCGACGATAGCGGCATGGCTGCCGACCGAGCCTTCTTCCAGCACGACCGCTCTCAGCTTGCGGTCATATTCCAGAAGCTCGCCCGGACCGATGTTGCGCGCGATGAGCACCGGGTTTTCCGGCATCTCGGCGCCGGTCTCCTGTCCCTGTCCGGTCAGGATGCGCAAAAGCCGGTTGGAGAGGTCGTCTATGTCGTCCAGCCGCTCGCGCAGATACTGGTCCTGCGACTGCTGGAGCCGCGCGCGGATGGTGGATTGCTCCTTCTCCACCGCGGCCTCGGCGGAAAGGCCGCGGTCGATGTCCTCCTCCATCCGGCGCCGCCAGCCGCGGGAATTGGCAAAGAGGCGATAGGCCTCCAGCACCTGCTGCTGTTCCTTGTCCGCCGCGCCGATGGCCTGCATCATCCGGTCCACATCTGCAGACAGCCGGTCCACCCCGGCGCGCAGGCGGGCCTTTTCCCGGCGGGGATCGTCATTGACCGGGTTGGTGATAACCACGCGGGGTTCGTGAAGCCAGACCCGCCCCTCGGCCGCGCCTTCCTGCCCGGTGGCGCCGCGGAACACTTCCGGCCCCTGATGCGGGGCCTGAAGCGCCTCCCCCTCACCGATGAAGGCGCCGAGTTCGGACATCTCCGCCAGAACCATCGCCACGACTTCCAGCGCGTAGAGCTCATCCTCCGAGAATTCGCGCGCGCGTTTCGACTGCACGACCAGCACGCCCAGCCGGTCGCCCAGCCGTTGCAGCGGCACGCCGAGGAAGGAGGAGTAGATCTCCTCCCCCGTCTCCGGCATGTAGCGGAAGCCCTTCTCGGCGGGCGCATTGGCGGTGTTGATGAACTTGCCCGTCTTGGCGACGCGGCCGACAAGCCCTTCGCCAAGGCGCATCCGCGTCTGGTGAACCGCTTCCGGGCGGAGGCCCTGCGTGGCGCAAAGCTCCAGCGTGTCGTCATCCCGGAAGAGATAGACCGAGCAGACCTCCGTCTTGAGGGAGGAGGCGATGAGGCTCGTCACCCGGTCCAGCCGTTCCTGCCCCGCCGCAGGAAGCGCCAGGGTATCGCGAAGGCGCCGCAACAGCTTGCGGCTATCACTCTCGCTCAGGTCGGGCATCGCACTCCGGTCGCGGCTCAGGCCTTTTCCAGCTCGAAGGCATCATGCAGCGCCTGAACCGCAAGTTCCATGTATTTCCGGTCGATAAGCACCGAAATCTTGATCTCCGAGGTGGAGATGACCTTGATGTTCACGCCATGCGCCGACAGCGCCTCGAACATCTTCGCCGCCACGCCCGCATGGCTCCGCATCCCGATGCCGACGACGGAGACCTTGGCCACCTCGTCGTCGATGATGAGTTCGTCGTAGTTGATGAGGCTGCTCGTCTGGGCATCCTCCATCGCCTTGCGCGCCCGTGCGACCTGGTTCACCGGGACGGAGAAGGTCATGTCGGTAACCGCGCCCGGATGCGCCTCGTCATAGTCCTTTTCGGAGATGTTCTGAACGATCATGTCCACGTTCACGCCCGCATCCGCCAGCGGGCCGAAGATCGCTGCGGCGATGCCGGGGCGGTCCTCGATGGTGAAGAGGGTGATCTTGGCTTCGTCGCGGCTGTAGGCCACGCCAGAGACGACTTGCGATTCCATGATATCCTCCTCGTCGCAGACCAGGGTGCCGGAGCTTTCAGTATCCTCGAAGCTGGAGAGCACCCGCAGCTTCACCTTGTAGCGCATCGCCAGTTCGACCGAACGGGTCTGGAGCACCTTCGCGCCGAGCGAGGCGAGTTCCAGCATCTCCTCGAACGCGATCCTGTCGAGCTTGCGTGCCTTAGACGTGATCCGCGGGTCGGTCGTGTAGATCCCGTCCACATCGGTATAGATGTCGGAGCGCTCCGCGTCGAAGGCCGCGGCAAAGGCAACGGCGGTCGTGTCGGAGCCGCCCCGGCCCAGCGTGGTGATCCGCCCTTCGGGCGACAGCCCCTGAAAACCCGCGACCACGGCGACCTTCATGCCTTCGGCGAATTTCTGGTCGATGTTGCGGCGCGGAATGTCCACGAACCGTGCGGCGGAATGGGCGGAGGTCGTGTTGATCGGCACCTGCCAGCCCTGCCAGGAGCGTGCCGGAACGTCCATCTCCTGCAGCGTCAGCGCCATCAGGCCCGCCGTCACGTTCTCGCCGGAGGAGACGACGGCGTCGTATTCCCGCGCGTCGAACAGCGGGGAGGTCTGCTCCACCCAGCCGACCAGCTCGTTGGTCTTGCCCGACATGGCGGAGACGATGACGATCACGTCATAGCCCCGCTCCACCTCGCGCTTGACCTTTTCGGCGGCATTCCTGATCCGCGCGAGATCCGCGACCGAGGTTCCCCCGAATTTCATCACCAGAAGCGGCATCCTGCCCCCCGTTCGTCTTCCCGCGCCCGTCAGCCGGGGGTCATAAGTGAGCGGCGGAGCAAGGGCAAGGGACCATTGGGGGGAGGAGCCTGCGCTGCGATCCATCGGCCCTTCTGCAAAGGCGGGCGAAAGTCGCTGCGGGCCTTCTCCGGCACGGTTTCCTTCCGGGCGGTCAGGCAATGACAGCCACTGGCGCGAGATTCCGATGGTGTCCGGTTTCCCGCCTTGCCAGACCTTGCCGTTGCCGTTGCCGTTGCCGTTGCCGTTGCCGTTGCCAAACGTGGCGATCCTTGCAGCCGGGGCAGGATCGCGTCTCTGCCAGGTGTGGAGCCGGGGGACTGCCTAACTTGCCCGATGGCTTGGCTCCCTGCGAGCCCGACGCAGGTCGTCGTGCCCGTGGGTCTTGTTCCGGTGGCTTCGGACGGGCGTCAGTTGGCCTTACGCTTGGGCAGGAAGGACAGGGGCGCGCTCCGGGATTGGCCGATGACTTGCTTGATGGCTGGGCTTCCTGCGAGCCGGATGCCGTCTTGCAGGGAGCCGTTGCTCCGGCCCCGGGTCAGTTGGCCTTGCGCGTGGGAAGGAAGGGCAGGGGCGCCACGGGCACGCCGTCTTCGATCAGGCTGCGCGCCTCGTCGGCCCGTGCCTCACCATAGATCGCGCGATCCGGCGCATCGCCCGCGTGGATGGCACGTGCTTCGCTCGCAAAATTCATGCCGACATATTCGGAGTTCTCCTCCAGATGCCGCCGAACCTCCGCCAGAAGTTTCTCCTGCTCCGTCTGCGGGGTGAGGGGGCGGGCCTCCTGCTCCGCCGGTTTCACGGCAGGGGCCATCAGCGCCTTGCCGATCGCGGACGACCCACAACTCGGGCAAGCGAGCTGCCCCGCCTTTTCCAGCGCATCAAAGGCTCCCGCGGACTGGAACCAGCTTTCAAAGGCATGGTCCCGGTCGCATTTCAGCGTGTAGCGGATCATGGGGTCATTCCGTCGTGAACCTGTCACACCTATGGATTCCAGCGGCGAAATCAAGCCGCCTCAGGGTGGTGGAACGCCGCCTTCGAGAATCGTGGCGAAGCGGTCGCTGTCCACATTTCCGCCCGACAGGACCACTCCCACGCGGTGCCCTGCCATCCGCTCCCGCTCCGCAAGCAACGCGGCCAGCGGCGCGGCGCCCGCCCCCTCGGCGACGGAATGGATCGTGCGGAAGTAAAGCCGCATCGCTTGCGCGATTTCGTCATCCGTCACGGACACGACCCTCTCTGCGCCTTCCGCGATGATGGCCAGCGCCTCGGGGACGGGAACCCGCACTGCAAGTCCGTCTGCCATCGTCTCTGCCCGGTTGGTCGCCACCGGCCTGCCGGCGTCCAGCGACAGTTTCACCGTGGGCGCGCCCGCAGCGACCACGCCGACGATCCGCGTGCCAAGGCCGAGCGCATCCCGCGCCGCGATCATCCCGGCGATGCCCGAGCCTGCGCCGATGGGAACATAGATGGTGTGCAGGTCGGGGCAGGCCGTCAGCAACTCAAGCCCCGCCGTGGCCACGCCGCGCACCAGCTCCCTGTGAAAGGGCGGCACGACCGCCAACCCGTCGCGCGCGGCCACGCGATAGGCTTCCTCCCGCGCCTCGTCAAAATCCCGTCCGAACTCCACCACCTCCGCGCCATAGGCTCGCATGGCGGCATTCTTTTCGCGTGAATTGCCGTGCGGGACGTAGATCAGCGCCCGCAGGCCGGCCGCTGTCGCGGCGCGGGCCTGACTCTGGCCATGGTTTCCGCGCGTCGCGGTGCAAAGACCCGGCACGGTGGGCTGGGTGCGGCGCAACCAGTCCACGTACGTGATGCCGCCCCTGACCTTGAAGGCGCCGGTCGGCAGGTGGTTTTCATGCTTGACCACGACCTCCACGCCGGTCGCCTGCGACAGAAGGGGCCAGCCGATCTGCGGGGTGGGAGAAAGCTGACGCTGCACAAGCGCCGCAGCTTCCAGCAGTTCTTCGCGGGTGAAGCGTTCAGACATCCGTGACTTTCCCCTCCCGCTGCCTTTCCCCGAAGATCGCGGGAGCGCCGCCCCGCGTCAAGACAGGCCGGGCGGCTGGTGTGCCGCCCGCCTGTCGCGGGCGATAGGCACGGGCGATGTTCTGACGGCGCAACGGGAGGCTGAGGGCTCTCCGTCACCAGACCTGCCCCGTAGACGACCGGGAGCCCGAAGGCTCTCCGTCGCGAGACGTGTTCGCGGCCTTACTCGCCCCGGCGCGGACCCTTCGGCCCACGGGGGCGGCTGCCGGGGCCACTGCGATCAGGCCCGCCGCGCTCTCCCCGATCCGGGCCACGGCGATCCGCACCCGGGCGATCCGGGCCCCCGCGCGAAGGGCGGGGGCCTTTGTCGAAGCGGCTTTCACCGGAAGCGGCACGGCCCTTGCCGAACCCCCGCTCCCCGTCGCCACTCCGCTCACCGCCACTCCGTCCGCCCTCACTCCGCCCGCCGCCGCTACTGCCTCGGCTTCCGCCGAAGCCGCCGGAGCGTTCACCGTCGCCCTTGCCGAAGCTCCGGTTGCCGGACTTTTCGGAGTTGCTCTTGCCGAACCCCGAGCGCTGCCCGCGTTCACTTTCGGCGCCCGCGCGCGAAGGCGTCTTGCCGAAGCCGGACCGAGGGCCTCGTTCGCCGCGCTCCTCACCTGAGCCGCTACGCGGGCCAAAGCCCTTGCCTGCCGGTTTCGGGCCGCCGGCGCGGGGCCTGTCGGAATCCTCGCGGCGCCCTTCGAAGCGTGGCTTGCCGCTCCGCCCACCTTCCCCGGACCCGAACCGTCCACCTTCCCCGGACCGCGGCCGCTCTGCACCTTCTTCATTCCGGCTGTGGCTGCGGAAGCCTTCCGCACGGGACTTCGCGCCGAATTTGCTGCCGCGTTCGCCCGTGCCTTTGGCATTGTCGCGGGAGAACCCGCCGCTCCGGGGTTTGCGGTCGTCGCCCTGCGGGCGCGGCCTGTCACCGCCTTCGCGGCGCGGCCTGTCCTCATCACGCGGAAAATCGCGGGAAGCCCCACGATCGTCGCGCGATGCATCGCGATGGCTGCGGAAACCCTCGGAGCGAGGCTTGCCCTCACCGCCGCCATGGCTGCGGAAGCCTTCGGACCGCGGTTTGCGCGGCGTGTCGGAGGCGAAGCCGCGATCCGCGGAGGCATTTGCGCGCGGCTTGCGCGGCTTGTCCTCACCCCATGCCGAACGGGCGGGTTTCGGCGCATCGCTGCGGAGGGGGCGGGGCGGTGCGTCGCCCCCGCTACGCTCGCGCGGCTTGCCGCCCTCGCCCCGCTGGGGCCGGACGTTTTCCGAGCGGAGCGGCATCGGCTTCGTCACGCGGAGCGAGCGCGAGGGGTCGGTCGCGCCCGTCATGTCGCGCGGCCCGGAGGAGAGCTTGCGCGGTTTGCCGGGGGGGCTGTCCTTCTCCGCCTTCGTGCCGAGCCTGCGGGTGATGGCGACGGTCTGTTCCGGCTCCGGCTTGAGGCCGAGCTGGTCGCGAAGAACGCGCGAGCGGACCTCCCGCACCTCCCCCGGCTCCAGATCCTCAAGCTTGAAGGGACCGTAGCTCACCCGGATGAGCCGGTTCACGGCAAGGCCTACCGCCTCCATCGCGCGGCGGACTTCGCGGTTCTTTCCCTCCCGTAGCCCGACGGTCAGCCAGGCGTTCGCCCCCTGCTGACGGTCGAGCACGACCTGCATCGGCTGAAACCGCTCGCCCTCGACCTCGATCCCCTTGCGGAGCGGGTCCAGCACGCTGTCCTCCGGCCGGCCGTTCACCCGGACGCGGTAGCGGCGGAGCCAGCCGGTGGAGGGCAGTTCCAGCCGCCGCTTGATCTCACCGTCGTTGGTGAGCAGCAGCAGACCCTCGGAGTTGAGGTCGAGACGCCCGACGGAGAGCACACGCGGCAGCTCCTCCGGCATGTTCTCGAAAACCGTCTCGCGGCCCTTTTCGTCCCGCTCGGTGGTGACGAGCCCGATGGGCTTGTAATAGAGCCATAGCCGCGGCGGCTCGGCGGCGGGAAGGGGGCGACCCTCCACCGTGATCCGGTCCTTGGACGTGACGTCGAGCGCGGGCGAGTCTATCACCCGCCCGTTCACCGTTACGGCTCCCGCGGCGATCAGCCGCTCTGCGTCCCGGCGGGAGGCGATCCCCGCCCGCGCCAGAACCTTGGCGATGCGCTCGCCCGTCTTTTGTTCCTGTGTCATCGCGTCGCCTTACATCCAAAGCCGCCTCAGCGGAAGCGGGCTTGCACCGCCGCACGAAAGGTTTCACCTAGGCGCATGTCTCCGTTCCGCAGCCATATGGATATAGCTCTCGCCGAAGCAGAGGCAGCAGCCCTCCGGGGGGAGGTTCCCGTGGGCGCGGTGCTGGTCGATCCGGCGGGGCGGATCGTCGCCCGTGCGGGCAACCGGACGCGTGAACTGGCCGATCCGACGGGCCATGCGGAGATACTCGCCATCCGCTCCGCCTGTGCGGCGCTCGGGTCCGAGCGGCTGCCGGGACATGACCTTTATGTCACGCTGGAGCCGTGCCCGATGTGTGCCTCCGCCATCTCGCAGGCCCGGATCGCGCGGCTCTACTATGGAGCCGGCGATCCGAAGTCCGGCGGTATCGCGCAGGGTCCGCGCATCTTTGCGCATTCCCAGAGCCATCATGTTCCCGAAGTCTATGACGGCATCGGCGCGGGCGAGGCGGAACGGCTGCTGAAAGCGTTCTTCCTCGCCCGGCGCGGGTGACGTCAGACGTCCTTCAGACCGAGTGCCAGCATGATGTAGCTGATCCCGGAGGCGATCAGGTCCACGGCAAGTACCATGCCCAGCACCCAGACACTGTTTCCCGGCCAGCCGGAGAGGATCAGCAGGCCCGCGATGGCTGTTACCACGGCACCGAACAGCATCCAGCCCCAGCCGGCAAGGGGCCGTTCCTTGAAGGCCATGAAGACCCGGATCACGCCTGAGGCCAGCAGGAGAGCGCCAAGGGCGAGCGTCAGGGTCGCCGTTGCCGCAAGCGGTTGAGAGAATGCGAAATACCCGGCAAATCCGTAGAGAGCAGCGGCGATAACGGCAAAGATCTTGCCTCCCCATCCCGGAACGGAAAACGCCTGAACGATCTGCGCGATGGCCGCGACGATCATCAGAATCCCGATCAGGTAAGTGGAAGCGATAGTAGCGACAAAAAGATTACCGGCAGCAATAATACCGAAAACAAGCACCAGCACACCAAGAGCCAGGAACCATCCCCAATTTTTTCGGATGGCGTCGCGGTCGTCAGCTTCGGATGAGAGTGTCATGATTTCAACCTCGTTGAAAAGCGGTAGACCTCGAGTCATCTGGCGGGCTGGCCCCCCAAATCAAGTTAATTTGACCGCCACTTGCAGGCCAGCCGCGCCGCTTCTACAATTTTCGCGGGAGAAGGCCGCCTTGCCCTGGCGGCCAAGGGAGGAAAGTCATGCAGACCCATCAGGAGGCCACCGCCACCTTCGACTATGATACGTTGGTGCGGGAGACGCTTTCGGGCACGCTCGATGCCATGAACGCCTGCGTGGAATGCTGCGACCGGCACGCGCTTCCCGGGCGGATCGCGCTGTTCTACGAAGGGCGGGACGGCACCTCCTCCACCCATACGTTTGCAGAGCTTCGCAAGCAGGCGGCGCGCTTTGCGGGCTTTCTGAAAGCGCAGGGCGTGCAGCCGGGGGACCGGGTCGCCTGCCTTCTGCCGCGCACGCCGGAACTGCTCGTCGTGCTGCTGGGAACTTGGCGGGCGGGCGCGGTCTATGTGCCGCTGTTCACCGCCTTCGGCTCCAAGGCGATCGAGCACCGGCTTGCCACTTCCGAGGCGAAGGTGATCGTGACGGATCCCACCAACCGCCACAAGCTGGAGGGCGTCGAAGGGCTGCCGCCCGTGGTGACGGTGGGCGGCCCGAGGGGAGAGGGTATCCGCCGGGGCGACTACAGCTTCTGGGCGGAGATGGCGCTTCAGCCCGATACCTTCGCGCCCGTCATGCGGAACGGCGACGATCCCTTCCTGATGATGTTCACCTCCGGCACCACCGGGCTTGCGAAGGCGCTCTTCGTGCCGCTGAAGGCGCTGGTGCCCTTTACGCAGTACATGCGGCTGGCCATCGGATTGGAAGACAGCGATTCCTTCTGGAACGTCGCCGATCCCGGCTGGGCCTACGGGCTTTACTACGCTCTCTCCGGCCCGCTCTGCATGGGCCATCCGACGACCTTCTATGAGGGGGGTTTCACGGTGGAGAGCACCATCGGCGTGATCGAGCGGCGGGAGGTGGATGTGCTGGCTGGCTCGCCCACCGCCTACCGCATGCTGCTCGCCGCGCGGGACCGTGTCGGCCCGGCGCTGAAGGGCAAGGTCCGCGCCATCTCCAGCGCGGGTGAGCCGCTGACGCCCGAGGTCATCCGCTGGTGCGCGAGCGAGCTGGAGACCGTCATCCATGACCACTACGGGCAGACCGAACTCGGCATGGTGCTCTGCAACTTCCACGGGCTGTCGCATGAGGTGCGGCTCGGCTCGGCGGGTTTCGCGATGCCGGGGCACCGGCTCGTCGTGGTGAACCCCGAGACGCTGGAGGAGCTGGGGGCCGGGCAGCCGGGGATTCTGGCGATGGACCGCGAAGCCTCGCCGATGTTCTGGTTCGGCGGCTATCACCAGCAGGAAACCAAGGCGTTCAAGGGGAAATATTACCTGACGGGCGATACGGTCGAACTGAACGAGGACGGCACGATCAGTTTCGTGGGCCGCGCGGATGACGTCATCACCACCTCCGGCTACCGTGTGGGGCCGTTCGATGTGGAAAGCGCGCTGATCGAGCATCCTTCCGTGGTGGAAGCTGCCGTGGTGGGCAAGCCCGACCCGGAGCGGACGGAACTCATCAAGGCTTTCGTCGTCCTCAGCCCGAAGTTCGAGGCGAGCCGCGCGCTGGCCGAGGAACTTCAGCAGCATGTGCGCAAACGGCTATCCGCCCATGCCTTCCCGCGGGAGATCGAGTTCGTGGACGATCTCCCCAAGACGCCGAGCGGGAAGATCCAGCGCTTCCTCCTGCGCAAGCAGGAAGTGGAGCGGGCGACGACCGCCGTCGCCTGACGGCACGGATGCAGGGGGCGCCGGTCCGGCCGGCGCCAACCCACCACGCTGCCGAAGGGCGGGCTGCGGAAAAGGCCGTGTCTTTGAACAGGCTGCGGAAAAGTCTGGTATCGCGCCCGTGCAGATCCGGAAAATCAGGTCCTGGGGCCGGGACGTCCCGGATTTGCGGCCTGTTTGGGTGGGCGTTCTTCGCAAGGCCTGCCGAAAGCCATTTTCATCCATCTGTTGGCGTGGTCAGTGCCGGTCCGCCCCTTGGGCTCCCGGCGTCCGGAAAACCGTGCGACAGGTGAAAGCTTTCGCATGGGTAACGGGTAACCGCGCTGGCTGGCCGTGGCGGACGGCCCCCGCCCGATCAACGGCCATTGCATAACCCATGACCGCCGCGATGCGGGGCCATTTCGCGGAAGCGAACACAGCGCCAAAGCGCAGGGTGGCCGTGGCCGCGCGGGGTCTGCAAGGGTGCCGCGCGGGGGCCGCAAGGGGTGGGAAGTCCGTCAACCCGCCTTGGCGCGAGACGACGAGGCCACCGAGGGACGAAGCACGGAAGCACGAGGTCACCGAAGCACGAGGCCACCGAGGGACGAAGCCACCGGGATGGCGAAGCACTGGGAGGCGAAGCCACCACATGATTAAGCCGCCGGGCGGCGAAGCCCCGAGTGGTGAAGCCCCGAGTGATGAAGCCACTGAGGCGAGGAACGAAACCGGGCGGTGGAGCACCGAGTGACAAAACACCGAGGGACGGAAACCGTCCTACGGCGAAGCGGTCAGGCCACCTCTTCCAGCCGCTCCTTGGACATGCCGCCCGGAACGATGGTGATCGGGATCGGCAGGGAGCCGGAACTGCGGGACATCTGCGTGACGAGCGGGCCGGGATCCGCGCTCTCCGCCCCGGCGCCCAGAACGAGGATACCGATTTCCGGGTCGGCTTTCACCTGCGCGAGGATCTCCGTTACCGGCTCGCCCTCGCGGATGACCAGTTCGGGATCCACGCCGTGCTTGTCGCGCATCCACTTGGCGAAAACCTCGAAATGCGCCTCTATGCGGTCGCGCGCTTCCTGCCGCATGATGTCAGCCACACCCATCCAGTGCTGGAACTCCTCCGGCGGAATGATGGAGATGACCTGCACGCCCCCCCCGGTATGCGCCGCGCGGAGCGTGGCGAACCGCATGGCGTTGAGGCATTCCTTGGTGTCATCCAGCACCACCAGAAACTTGCGCATTCCCGATCCCTTCTGAGAGCCGTTCGATGATGTCAAAGCCGGGCGTCCGCCGCAACCGTCAAGCCAACGCGCGGAGGGCCGCCCGCCCCAGACGCCCCGCCGCCCATAATGCGACTTGCAGAATGAGCGCGTATATCAGCGCCATCGCCGCCAGCACCCTGTCAGCCAGCCGGACCGTCAGCCGCAACGCGCGGGATTTGCCCAGCACCTCCACCACGCCCCGCGTGCGGGGGCCGGCCGCGTCGGACAGGCGCGCGATCCGTGCCGCATCCTCTGCATTGTCGATATGGCGAAGAAGATGCAGCGTCGGCGCCACCCCCGCGTTTCCGCCCAGCCGCAGCAGGTCCGCGGTCACGTCTGCGGAACGGGCGGCCCGCGCCCCGCTGCCCAGCGGCAGGCGGGTGCTCTCCGCCAACGCGCGCGCAAGGCCGGGCGTCATCCTCCCGAGCCTCTGCGCAAGGCGGAGCGTCGTCGCGCCCGCCTTGACGACAAGACCGCCCCCGCCCGTGGCCAGCGCCGCCCCCGTCGCCCCAAGCCCGACGATTGCCAGACCCGTCTCCAGCCGGTCGAGCGGTTGGCCGGAAAGATAAGCCGCTCCTCCCCGGCGGAGGGCGTTCAGGTCGCCGAGCGGGGTCATTTCAACCGGCAGGGCACAGATCGCGAGCAGTTCGATGCTCGGGCAACGGGCCACGTCATAGGCGCAGACCGCGCACTCCGAGAGCCGCGCGAAACCGCCCTCCCGCGCGGCGCGGAAGGCGGCAAGCTCCTCGCCAAGCGGCGGGGGCAGAGGGATGCGATGGTCTTGCGCAAGAGCGGCATAGAAGGAAACGGCGTCCTCATCCCCCGCCCGGATTGCATCGCCGAGCCGCGGGAGAAGCCAGTCCGCCGTGACGGCGCGGGCCATGGCGCGATCCGCTGCGCGGGCGATTTCCGCCGTCGAACGCTCCACGAAAGGCGCGGTAAGGGGAGTGTCGCGGAGCACGAGGATCGTGCTCCCGAGCGTCGCCACCGCAATGCCCGCAGAGAGCATCGCGGCAAGCCGGCGGCGAAACCGCCGGCCGGAGGGTTCAGGCCGCTGCTGCGGTCGAATGGGCCCAGTCCCAGTAGATGTCACGCATCCGGCGGGTCATCGCATCGGTCTTGTAGGTGGTGTCCTCAAAGGCGGAGACGCGGGTGATCTTGGAGAAGTTGCCCGACAGGAAGACCTCATCGGCCTTGCGGAAATCGTCGAGCGTCAGGATGGCCTCATGCACCGTGAGACCCGCTGCACGGGCATTGGCGATGTGACGGGCGCGGGTGATGCCGGAAAGGAACGTGCCGTTGGCGATCGGGGTGAACAGTTCGCCATCCCGCACCATGAACACGTTGGCCGTCGCCGTTTCGGCGACATTCCCGAGCGCGTCCTGCACCAGCGCATTGCCGAAGCCCTTGGCCTGCGCCTCCACCAGCATCCGCGCGTTGTTCGGATAGAGGCAGCCCGCCTTGGCATTGGTCACGTTGTCGGCCAGCACCGGGCGCCGGAAGGAGGTCGTGGTCAGCGTGGTGGAGGAGGTGATCGGCGGCATGGCCACTTCCTCAAGGCTGATGGCGAAGCCGGTTTCGCCCTTCAGCGGCGCGACGCCCAGCTCGCTGCCGTGGATCGCCCAGTACATCGGCCGGATATAGACAGCCGCGTTCGGCCCGTAGGACTTCAGCCCGTCGAGCACGATGTCCACCATCTCGCCTGCATCGACGTTCGGCGTGATCATCAGCGCTTCGGCGGAGCGGTTCAGCCGGGCGCAGTGGGTGTCCAGGTCGGGTGTGATCCCTTCGAACAGGCGGGCGCCGTCGAACACGCTCGACCCCTGCCACATGCCGTGATCGGCGGCACGCATCACCGGAATGTCGCCGTCATGCCAGGTGCCGTTGAAGTAAGTGCGGATATTGGTTCCGAATGCCATGGCAAGCTCCTTCAGTCGCGATGGGTAAAGCACTTTGGCCCGCCGGGGTCCAGAGCGACGCTGGGTGCCAAGCCGCGTACCGGCGGGGGAGTTTGCGCGCTGCCGTGAGATCGTTGCAATTGTTCGAACTGGCGTGAATCCGTGCGCCCGGTGCACTATCGGTAAAACCGGAGCACTATCGGTAAAAGCTGTCCAATGCTCAGGGGGACTCCGCCCCGTACAAGGGCCCTGTATAATTACAAGGGCCCTGTATAAACGGCAGAAGTGTCGGGCTCCGAAAAGTGACAGCAAGCGCACCCCCAACTCCGGTCAGCATCGTCAAGGGCGGCTCCTTTCAGGCCCTCGACCGTCGCCAGCTTGTGCCAGCTGGCGAACGTCTTTTGGTTGACGCCCCTGCTGCGCGAGCGTCGCCTGCGATAGCGGCGTATCTGTTCGAACGGCGTGGGGGCCGTAGCGCTCCCACGAGAACATTTCCCATAGTGTCTTCGTCCATTGCCGTGAAAGGGTGACAGCCTCAAAGAGGAGTCAAGAACACCCCTAACAAGCTGCTGAAAAAGTCCTGAAATGGGATGCCTATGTGCCGAGAATCGGAAAATCAGCCCGGAAACGCCCGGAAGCATATGGATTTCCGGCTGGATTTCGTCAGATTGCGAACGATTTCCACTCCAACCCAAACCCGAAATTTCGCACCACTCAAAACCGAAAAGCATTTTGCAGCTTTTTAGCAGGCTGCTGAAAACGGCTTTTTGACCTGTGTTGGAGTGGAAATCGTTCGCAATCTGACGAAATCCAGACGGCACACATGTTCCGGGTCATGCCGGGGCTGCCTTCCCGGCCTTGCAGGGCAGGGTATGGCAGCTCTGACGTTTTCGGTGGTCCATCAACGCCTGCAATCTCGGATCGATGCTACCAGTAACCGGTGATCGGCGGCTGGACAGTCTGTCCTGCGCTGACGTTGGACGATCTGGCCTTGAGGGCACATCCGGTCGGGATGGCGAAACCAAAGCGGTTCTGAACGAGCGCAGGCAAAATCTCTGATCCCGGAGTAAGGCGGGGCAGCCCGCAAATCAGGATTGGTGACCGCACGAGGCGCTAACCGGACGCCGGTCCAGATCAAGAATTACGACACGGGTTGGAGATACCGGCCATCCTTCCGTTACCTTCAAACCGCTGCTACTGGCCTCTCTCCGCTCCGATAAGTCCGGCTACCGCCTGCATGGCCAGTCCGAAAAGGAAGATATGCGAACCACCGGTTTCGTCAGTGCTGTCCTGCAAGGATGATACTCTGCACAATCCTGACACAGCGTAGCGATACACTATAGGGCGGAGAGTGTGTCTTGCCACATAACCCTTTGATCTTGTAGGGTATTTATGGCTCCGGCGGTAGGGATCGAACCTACGACCAATTGATTAACAGTCAACTGCTCTACCGCTGAGCTACGCCGGAACACGGGGGCGGTATAGCGGGGGGTGCGGGGGCTGTCCAGAGGCAAAAGACAACTTTTCCGCACCCTCCCGAAGCTTATTCCGCGACGTCCGCGAGGAGAGCCGCATTGCCCCCGGAAGCGGTGGTATCCACGCAGAGATGGCGTTCGATCAGCACGTGACCTGCGTCCGGCTCAGTGGTGATGAGGGGCAGGATCTGCCCCTTGCGCGCGGCGAGCGCCCTGCCATAGGCACGCCCCCCTGCCGCATCGCCCCACCAGAGCGCGCCGGAGAATCCGTTCATCCCGGTAAGCGCATCAGGCGGCAGGTGCCCGCTGACCACAAATGCCCTCCCCCCCAGACGCTCCACCGCCGCCTTCTGATCCGCCCGGGCGGCATCGCCGGGGCCGAGGCAGAGGACGGGCCCGCGCGCGCGGAGGCCGAGCCGGTTCGACTCGCCCGTGGGGCCCGGCATCAGCCGTGTATCTTCTGCGATAGCGGAGGAGCGGGAGAGTGCTGCGCGGAGATCCGCGAGATCCGCACCCGCCCTGTCGGCGCTGCCCGCCGCGGGAGCGGGGAAACGCGTGAAGCGGGCGAGGTAGTTCGGCCCACCCGCCTTGGGGCCGGTGCCGGAAAGACCCTCACCGCCAAAGGGTTGCGAGCCGACGACTGCACCGATCTGGTTGCGGTTGACGTAGATGTTGCCCACGTGGATACGCTCCACAACCTCCTGCACGCGGTCGTCGATCCGGGTGTGCAGGCCGAAGGTCAGCCCGTAACCGGTGGCGTTGATCGCATCGATCACGCCATCGATCTCACCCGCGCGGAACGTGGCGAGGTGCAGGACGGGGCCGAATACCTCCTCGCCGATATCGGCGATGGAGGAGACACGGATGACGGCGGGCGCGATGAAATGGCCGGTTCCGGGGGCGGAGACATCTTTCAGCAGCCGCCCTTCGCTGCGCGCCCGGGCGACATGGGCGGCGATGCCCGCGGCGGCTTCGGCGTCGATCACCGGGCCGACGTCGGTGGCAAGCGTCCAGGGGTTGCCGAGCGCAAGCTCATCCATCGCGCCGAAGAGCATATGCGTGACGCTGGGCGCGACATCCTCCTGCACGTAAAGACAGCGGAGCGCGGAGCAGCGCTGCCCGGCGGACTGGAAGGCGGAGGCGACGATGTCGCGGACGGCCTGCTCGGGGAGAGCGGTGGAATCCACGATCATCGCGTTCAGGCCGCCGGTCTCCGCGATCAGCGGCGCGCCGGGGGAGAGATGTTCCGCCATTGCCCCGCGGATGGCCAGCGCGGTGTCCGTGGAGCCGGTGAAGGCCACGCCGTCGATCCGTGGATCGGAGGTGAGCCGCGCGCCCACCCCGCCGTCGCCCGGCAGCAGTTGCAGGGCCGTTGCGGGAACCCCCGCCTTCAACAGAAGCTCCACCGCAAGCGCGGCGATGAGCGGGGTCTGCTCTGCCGGCTTCGCGATCACCGCGTTTCCGGCGGCGAGCGCCGCGGCGATCTGGCCGGTGAAGATGGCGAGCGGGAAGTTCCACGGAGAGATGCAGGCGAAAGTGCCACGGGCGGGGTGGGGAAGGGCCGCCGCACCTTCGGCATAGTAGCGCAGGAAATCCGCGGCCTCCCGCAGTTCGGCGACCGCATCGGCCTGCGTCTTTCCGGCCTCTCGCGCGAGCAGGGCGAAGAGGCGGCCGAAATCGGCCTCGTAAAGATCGGCCGCGTGTTTCAGCACGGCGGCGCGGTCTTCGGCGGGGGCGTTCCATGGTCGGGCCGCATCGAGAGCCGCTTCCACCTGATCGGGCGTGGCGAACAGTGCGGTGCCGACCGGGTCCGCCGGATCGGCGGGGTTCATCACGGTGACGGGATCGCCACCCTCCACCGCCCGGGCGAGGATCGGCGCAGCGGGGAAGCGGGCGGCAAGGAACGGCGCGCGCGCGGCCTCGATCCGGGCAAGATCGCCCGCATCGGTTAGATCGAAGCCGCGTGAATTGCCACGGCTGGGCTCGAATATCCCGGCAGGGCGGCGGATCACCGGGTTGTGGGCATCGGCCAGATGCGCCTCCACCTCCGCAAACGGATCGGCGGCGACGGTTTCGGCGGGCACGTCCTCATCGACGATCTGGTTCACGAAGGAGGAGTTCGCCCCGTTTTCCAGCAGACGGCGGACGAGATAGGCCAAGAGGTCGCGATGCGCCCCGACCGGAGCATAGATGCGGCAGCGCGTGCCCTCCCGCTCGTGCACGATGTCGTGGAGCCGCTCTCCCATGCCGTGCAGGCGCTGGAACTCGAAGGCGTCGCGGTCGGTCGCCATGTCGAGGATGGCGGCGACGGTATGGGCGTTGTGGCCTGCGAACTGGGGATAAATCCGGTCGGTCATGCCGAGCAGCTTGCGCGCATTGGCGATATAGCTCACATCGGTCGCGGCCTTGCGGGTAAAGACGGGGAAGCCGTCCAGCCCCAGAACCTGCGCGCGCTTGATCTCGCTGTCCCAGTAGGCGCCCTTCACCAGACGCACCATGATCCTGCGGTCGAGCCGGGTCGCAAGGTCGTAAAGGCGGTCGATCACCGGGCCGCACCGCTTGCCATAGGCCTGAACGACCACGCCGAACCCGCCCCAGCCTTTCAGCGCGGGGTCCGACAGAACCGCCTCGATCACGTCGAGGGAAAGGGTCAGCCGGTCCGCTTCTTCCGCATCGACGTTGAAGCCGAGGTTCGCCGCGCGGGCGAGACCGGCCAGCGCCCGGACGCGGGGCACCAGCTCCTCCATCACGCGCGCGCGCTTTGCCACTTCGTAGCGCGGATGCAGGGCTGAGAATTTCACCGAGATGCCGGGATTGGACCGGATGTCGCTGCCCTTCGCTGCGGCGGCGATCGCCGTGATCGCGCGGGAATAGTCGAGGTGATAGCGGCGCGCGTCCGCCTCCGTCCGCGCGGCCTCTCCCAGCATGTCGTAGGAATAGGTGAAGCCCTTCGCCTCCATCCCCTCGGCGCGTTTCATGGCGGACTGGATCGTTTCGCCAAGGACGAACTGGCGCCCCATCTCCTTCATCGCGCGGGAGACGGCGCCCCGGATCACCGGCTCTCCGAGACGCCGCACCGCGGCCCGGAGGTGGCCCGCCACGCCCGGCTCCCGCTCATCCAGCACGCGCCCTGTCAGCATCAACGCCCAGGTGGAGGCATTGACGAGGCTGGAGGAGGATTTGCCCAGATGCCTGCCCCAGTCGGACGGGGCGATCTTGTCCTCGATCAGCGCATCCATCGTCTCGGCGTCCGGCACGCGCAGCAGCGCCTCCGCCAGACACATGAGCGAGATACCCTCATCCGTGGACAGGCCGTATTCGGCCAGAAACACTTCCATCAGGCCGGGTTTCGCGCTCTGGCGGATAAGGCGGACCAGCTCCGCCCCTCTGGCGGCGATGCGGGCGCGGTCGCCGGGCGACAGGCGCGCCTCCTCCACCAGCCGGGAGAGGAGGGGGCCTTCCTCCGCCAGCGTCAGGGCTTCGATCTTCATCTGGAGGTCCATCACCGTGTCGCGCATCCGCTTTCTCCCGTTATCCGCCCATGATAAACCCCTTCGAGAAGGCGGATCGCCTGCAGTCAGCACAAGGACAGGCCGATGGACCGAAAAGTGGCCGCTCCCCGGTTCGATATGGAAAGCGACGATCTGGACCGTTTCGACCGGGCCATCCTGCGGTCCCTGTCGGTGGACGGGCGGTTGCCGGTGACGGAACTGGCGCGCAAGGTGGGCCTGTCGAAATCGCCCGTGCAGGCGAGGGTGAAGCGGCTTGAGGAGGCGGGCTACATCAAGGGCTACCGCGCCGTGCTGGATCCGATCCGGCTCGGCCTTGCCCATGTCGCCTTTGTCGAGGTCCGGCTTTCGGACACGCGGGAGGCGGCCTTGCAAGCGTTCAACCGCGCGGTGCAGTTGATCCCGGAGGTGGAGGAGTGCCACATGATGGCCGCCTCCTTCGACTATCTGCTGAAGGTGCGGACAGGCGATATCGCCGACTATCGCGCCGTGCTGGGGGAAAAGCTGTCCACCCTGCCGCATGTCGCCTCCACCTCGACCTTCGTCGCGATGGAGGCGGTGAAGGACGAATCCCCCGTGTTCAGTGGCGGGCCTTGAGCACCGTCTCGTCCCCCGCCTTCAGCAGCAGCGCCCCATCGTCGGAAAAGTCGAAGCCCGTGACGCTCGCCAGCGCGTCGAGGAACTTGCGCTCCTGATCCATCAGGGCGGGCGCACAGGCCATCATCGTCGCGCCCGCCTGCTGGAAGCGCAGCGACTCCCCCGTCAGTTCGTAGCCCGCGAAGTAGCTGTTGCAACCGGCACGCCCCGAGACGCGCCCGTTGGCGAAGGTAAGGGTGACGTGCGAACTGTCGATGATGCCGCCGCCGCCGATATCCTCCACCACCCAGTCCTGCCCGGTAAGAAGATCTTCGGGCGCTCCGCCGCAGCCCTTGAACTCCCGCTCCCCGGCCATCAGCGTCACCTGGCGGGGATAGGGCATCCCGGTCATGGAGTCCCGGCAGAGAGCGTCGGCGATTGCCAGAACCACGCCCTTTCCGCCGGTGTAGCGGCGCCCCTGCGGCATCACCTCCGCCGCTGAAAGGCGCCCCGAGACGCTGTCCCCCTCCTGCGGGGTGAAGGTGAAGCTGCCATCGGTCAGCGTGAGACTCCAGCCCGGTTCATTGCCCCGTGCGACGAAATCGGCATTGGCGGTGCTGTCTATGTCGATATGGCATTCGGGAAGCGCCCCGCCGCCGATACTCACGGTGACGGCCGGCCCCTTGCTCCAGACGAAGGTTCCCGGATCGTCCTCCGCCTCGTACTTCGCGCCGGAGGCGGTTCTGGCCTCATGAAGATCGTAGTAATCCGCGCCGATCCGCAGGCGGGCACCGTCGTTGATGAAGCCGATCTCCACCAGCCGGTCACCACAGCGATAGGTGGAGGCAAAGCCCATCGACAGGTGCTGATGCATCATGAGAGGAGGGACGGCCGCCGGGCCGCTTCCCGTGGCGATCGGCGCGGGATCGGAAACCCACATCACCTCTCCTCCGAGCTGGATGGCGCCGCGCAGCACCAGCGGAATATCGGTCGGTCCCTTGATATCGAACGGGATCGGCACCTGCCGCCCTTCCGTCCCGATATCCCGCGCCGCGACGACCCGTCCCGTCTCGTCGCGCAGCTCCAGACTTGCGACGGCGCCGTCCGACAGGGCAACCCGCTCCCGGTAGGTGAGTTCTCCCGTCACGTCGCGCTGCTGGGCAAAGGCGGCCCCTCCCGCGATCACCGCGGCCAGGGTTGCGCAGGACAAAAGACGCATGGCGTCCCTCCTTCATGTGTTCCAGACAGGAATATAGCGGGAGAGTGCCGGAGGCAAAGCAGGCCTCGACCCCGGCCCGGCCGCGTGCGAGACTTCGCGGGTTGAGAACGGAGCTTTCGCCATGTCCGACCAGATCCTTTCCGAACCCCGGCTCACCTCGCTCGCGCATGGAGGCGGCTGCGGCTGCAAGCTCGCGCCCTCCGTCCTGCGCGACCTGCTGGCCGAACAGCCGCTGGCGCAGGCCTTCCCGCAGCTTCTGGTGGGCAACGAAGGCTCGGACGACGCGGCGGTCTGGCAGGTGGATGACAGAACCTGCGTGATCGCCACGACGGATTTCTTCATGCCGATGGTGGATGATCCGCGCGACTTCGGGCGTATCGCGGCGACGAATGCGATTTCCGACATCTATGCCATGGGCGGACGGCCGATCATGGCGCTCGCCATTCTTGGCATGCCGATCGACAAGCTCTCCGTCGGGACTGTCCGGGCCATTCTGGCCGGGGGCGCGGAGATCTGCGCGGAGGCGGGCATCCCTGTTGCGGGCGGTCACTCCATCGACGCGCCGGAGCCGATCTACGGCCTTGCCGTGATCGGGCTGGCCACGCTGGAGGATATCCGTCGCAACGGCGGCGCGCGGGTGGGCGACAAGCTTATCCTCACCAAAGGGCTGGGCGTCGGCATCTATTCCGCCGCCATCAAGAAGGGCGTCCTTCCACCCGGCGGTTATGAGGAGATGATCGCGACGACGACGCTTCTCAACCGGATCGGGGGAGAGCTTTCCCGCGACCCGGCGGTGCACGCGATCACCGATGTCACCGGCTTCGGCATTCTGGGGCATGGGCTGGAGATGGCAAAGGGTGCGGGTCTGGCTCTGCGGCTCGGGATGGGTGATCTGCCGTTCCTTGCCCATGCCGAAGCGCTGGCCGAAGGCGGGCTGGCGACCGGCGCATCTGCCCGGAACTGGGCCAGCTATGGCGGGGATGTGTTGTTGCCGGAGGGTGTGCCCGACTGGCGGGTGAAGCTTCTCACCGATCCGCAGACCTCCGGCGGGCTGCTGGTCGCCGTCGCGCCGGAGACTGCAGAGGCAACGCTCGCCCGCATCCGCGCCGCAGGCTATGACCGCGCGAGCCTTGTCGGCGAAGTGACGGATGGTCCGGTGCGCGTGGAAGTCGTCTGAACCAGCGACCCCCGCCTTTCCTGCACACAGGCGGGGCGGCACGTGGCCATGACGCCGTGGCGTAGCGGGATGGGGGCCGTCCTGCACACAGGCGGGGCGGCATGTTCCCTCATTGCTCATTGACAGGCTGAGGCAGGCCCCGCGATCACAGGGTCCGCCACGAGGGCATGGGTGATTTCCGGTAGATGGCTGGGGCGCCAGGATTCGAACCTGGGAATGGCGGTACCAAAAACCGCTGCCTTACCACTTGGCGACGCCCCAACTGCGGCGGTGTTTAGCGAAGGCCGCGGGGGGGTGCAAGACGGAAAATCGCACTTTTTGCGCCCTGCTGTCTTGGGGCTTTGCAAGGGCGGGTGGAAGGGGTGGGGCGGGTGGAAAGGAGCGCTTCGCGGGCAGGCGGCGGGTGGCCCCGGCGAAGGGGATGGAGCAATTTGCCGCAGGGCGGTTGCGGCAAACGCGTGGCTGCGCTAGGTCTTCCGGGCAGCATCAAGAGCGGAAGAATGCCCTCGCATTCAGACACGGTTCCTCCCCCGGAGGACGACAGTCCCGGAGAGGGACCACGACGAAGGGGGCCTGCCCCCCTGTTCGCTTGTCATGACATGTCCGGTTTCCGCGAGAGAGTTCCGCCTGCCATGAAGCGGGCCGGGGCATATGCTGCACCGAACACTCCAACAGGATTTTCCTAATGTTCTTTGAATGGATGTCCGATCCGTCGGCCTGGGTGGGACTTGCCACGCTCGTTGTTCTGGAAATCGTTCTCGGCATCGACAACCTCGTCTTCATCGCCGTTCTCGCCGACAAGTTGCCGCCGCATCAGCGGGACAGGGCGCGGATCATCGGCCTTTCGCTTGCGCTCGTCATGCGGCTGGGGCTTCTGGCTTCCATCGCGTGGATCGTGACCCTGACCCAGCCGGTGTTTTCGCTGCTGGGATACAGCTTCTCCTGGCGCGACATCATCCTGATCGTCGGCGGCGTCTTTCTGCTGTTCAAGGGCACGATGGAGCTGCATGAGCGGCTGGAAGGCCACATGGCGCACAAGGAACAGCGCGTGGCCCATGCGGTGTTCTGGCAGGTCATCGTGCAGATCATCGTGCTCGACGCCATCTTCTCGCTCGACAGCGTGATCACGGCGGTCGGCATGGTGCAGCATGTCTCTGTCATGATGATTGCGGTCATCATCGCAGTAGGCGTGATGCTGCTGATGGCCAAGCCGCTGATGGCCTTCGTCTCGCGCCATCCAACGGTGGTGATCCTGTGCCTCGGCTTCCTGATGATGATCGGGTTCTCGCTGGTGGTGGAGGGCTTCGGCTATCACCTGCCGAAAGGGTATCTCTATGCCGCCATCGGTTTCTCGGTGATGGTGGAGGCGCTGAACCAGATCAGCCGTCGCAACCGCGAGCGGTCGCTCACCTCCGGCGACATGCGGGACAGGGCGGCGGAGGCCGTGCTGCGCATGCTGGGCGGGCGGTCGCGGGCGTCGGGCGAACTGTCGGGCGACGCCGAGGTGATCGCCCAGCAGTCGAGCGAGGGGGGCCTGTTCGGCGCAGAGGAGCAGGAGATGATCCGGGGCGTGCTGACGCTGGCGGAACGCCCCGCGACCTCCGTCATGACCCCGCGGACGGAGATCGACTGGCTTGACCTGAACATGCCCGTTGCGGCGCTGCAGGAGCAGATCCTGCGCGAAGGGCATTCGCGGTATCTGGTCGCGCGGGGGAGCATCGAGAACTTCGTCGGCGTGGCGCTCACCCGCGATCTGATGCGCGACGTGCTGGCGGAAGGGGCGATCAACCTTGACCGTTCGTTGAAACAGCCGCTGGTGCTGCATGAGAGCGTCGATGCGCTCCGCGTCATGGAGCAGCTCCGCAAGACGCCGGTGCAGATGGCGGTGATCGTGGACGAATTCGGCACGATCGAAGGCATCGCCACGCCGACCGACATCCTCGAAGCCATCGCTGGGGATTTCGCCGACGAGAACGAGGACGAGACCACGATGGAGCGGCTCGACGACGGCTCCTATCTGGTCAGCGGCTGGGTGGATATCCGGCGGGCCTCCACCCTGCTGGAAACCGATCTGGAGGACGCGACCGAGCGGTATTCGACGCTCGCCGGCTACATCCTGTGGCAGCTGGGCCATTTGCCGGCCGTGGGCGAGCGGGTGAGCGCGGGTGCGCTGGAGTTCGAGGTGACGGCCATGAACGGCCATGCCATCGACCGGGTGCGTGTCAGGCGTCTGGACGATCCTCTTGCCGGGATCACCGAATGAGAAAAGGGGCGGCGGGGGATCCTGCCGCCCCTTTTCGTTACGCTCCGCCGTCGTTCAGACGCGTTCGAGCGCCACGGCAATCCCCTGGCCGACGCCGATGCACATCGTGGAGAGGGAGCGCTTGCCGCCGGTCTCCCGAAGTTCCAGCGCGGCGCTGCCGGTGATCCGCGCCCCCGACATGCCGAGCGGGTGGCCGAGCGCGATGGCCCCGCCGTTGCGGTTCACGCGCGGATCGTCATCCGCGATGCCCAGATCGCGGAGCGTGGCAAGGCCTTGGCTCGCGAAGGCCTCGTTCAGCTCGATGACGTCGAAGTCCTTCTCCGTCAGGCCAAGCCGCGCCATCAGCTTCTTGGACGCAGGCGCCGGGCCGATGCCCATGATCCGCGGCGGAACGCCCGCGACAGCCCCGCCCAGAACGCGGGCTATGGGCGTCAGCCCGTATTTCTTCACCGCCGCTTCGGAAGCGATGATGAGCGCCGCGGCCCCGTCGTTCACGCCCGAGGCATTGCCCGCCGTCACCGTGCCGCCCTTGCGGAACGGCGTGCCGAGCTTGGCCAGCGCCTCCATCGTGGTGGCACGGGGATGTTCGTCCTTGTCCACCACCTTCGGGTCGCCCTTGCGCTGGGGAATGGTCACCGGGGTGATTTCCCTGGCCAGCCGGCCGTTTTCCTGCGCGG
This sequence comes from Haematobacter sp., assembly GCF_032102465.1. Taxonomy (NCBI): domain Bacteria; kingdom Pseudomonadati; phylum Pseudomonadota; class Alphaproteobacteria; order Rhodobacterales; family Paracoccaceae; genus Haematobacter; species Haematobacter sp. The sequence continues at coordinate 73,771 of NZ_DAMDHB010000004.1, forward strand.
CGGCCGCCTTGGCCTGCGAGCGGAGGGCGAAGGCGTCCTGATCCTCACGGCTGACGTGGAAGTCCTCCGCCACGTTCTCACCCGTCTCCGGCATGGACTCGACGCCATACTGGGCCTTCATCAGCGGGTTGACGAAGCGCCAGCCGATGGTCGTGTCATAGATCTCGGCATTGCGGGAAAAGGCCGTGTCCGCCTTCGGCATCACGAAGGGCGCGCGGGACATGGATTCCACGCCGCCCGCGATCATGATCTCGGCCTCGCCGGCCTTGATGCTGCGCGCCGCCATGATGACGGCATCCATGCCCGACCCGCAGAGCCGGTTGATCGTAGTGCCCGGCACGGCAACCGGCAGGCCCGCCAGCAGCAGCGACATGCGGGCCACGTTACGGTTGTCTTCGCCCGCCTGGTTGGCGGAGCCGTAGATCACATCGTCGATGGCTTCCCAGTCGATGCCCGCATTGCGCTCCATCAGCGCTTTCATCGGGATCGCGCCCAGATCGTCGGCGCGGACCGAGGAAAGCGCCCCGCCGAAACGGCCGATGGGGGTGCGGATATAGTCGCAGATATAGGCTTCGGTCATTCTGTCCTCCTCACAGTGCCGGAACGGTCAGGTCGCCGACCGGCCCGTCGATCACCAGCCTGGCGCCGGTCATCGCTTGCAGTTCATCCAAAGTCATCGCGGCCAGCTTCTCCCGCAGGACGAAATGGCCGTTCTTGATGTCCACCACCGCATGGCTGGTGTAAACACGGGTGATGCAGGCCACGCCGGTCAGCGGGAAGGTGCAACTCTCCACCAGCTTCGGCTCGCCCTTCTTGGTCACGTGTTCGGTGATGACACAGACCTGCTTCGCGCCGTGGACAAGGTCCATCGCGCCGCCGACGGCGGGAACGCCCTTGTCGCCCACCCGCCAGTTGGCAAGGTCGCCGCTCTGCGCCACCTGAAGCGCGCCGAGGATCGCTACGTCCAGATGACCGCCGCGCACCATGGCGAAGCTGTCCGCATGATGGAAGAAGGACGCGCCCGGGTTGAGCGTGATCGCCTTCTTGCCCGCGTTGATGAGATCCCAGTCCTCCTGCCCCTCGGGCGGGGCGGCGCCGAAGTCGAGAATGCCGTTCTCGGTATGGAAGATCACCTTGCGTCCGGGCGGCTGGTAGCGCGCCACCATCTCCGGGAAGCCGATGCCGAGGTTCACATAGGCGCCGTCCCGGATGTCCTGCGCCGCGCGCCAGGCGATCTGGGCATTTGAAAGCTTGATGTCGTCGCGAACGTTCACGGTCATTCCTGGGAAACTCCTGCGCGGATGAGCACCTCTTCCTGCTCGGGTTCGGCCACATGGACGATGCGGTCCACGAAGATGCCGGGGGTGATCACGTTCTCCGGGTCGATGCTGCCCGGTTCCACGATATGGCTCGCCTGCACGATGGTCGTGGCCGCGGCGGTGCACATGATGGGGGAGAAGTTCCGGGCGGCCATGTTGTAGGTCAGGTTGCCCAGCCTATCGGCATCGCGGGCCTTGATGAGCGCGAAATCCGCCTTCAGCCAGCGCTCCTGCACATAGGGGCGTCCGTCGAATTCCTCGATCTTCTTGCCTTCGGCGAGCTCCGTCCCGTAGCCCGTGGGCGTGTAGAAGGCGGGGATGCCCGCGCCGCCCGCCCGGATCCGCTCGGCCAGCGTGCCCTGCGGCACCAGTTCGAGTTCGATCTCGCCCGTGAGGTAGCGCTCCGTGAAGGCGCGGGGGTCGCTGGATTTCGGGAAGGAGCAGATCATCTTGCCGACCATGCCGAGGTCGATCATCGCGGCGATACCGACGCGGCCGTTTCCGGCGTTGTTGTTGACGATCGTCAGGTTCTTCGGGCTGCCGGTTTCCTTGAAGCGGGCGATCAGCGCCGCCATCAGTTCCAGCGGTGCGCCGGATCCGCCGAAACCGCCGATCATCACAGTCGCGCCGTCACCGATCTCCGCCACGGCTTCCGCCGTGCTCGGGAGTGTCTTGTCCATGCGGGTCTCCTTCCTGCGGGCCGCGCGCTTCGGGGTCGGAACGGGTCCGGGCGGGCCGTCGCGCGCGACCCTATGCCCAGCCTTGCTCGACAGCAACAGGTTTGTGCGTTATGCGATATTTGTTCGATTATCGCATTTGAGGGCCGGAAATGACCGATGCGCGCGACCTGATGGGCGGCTTTGCCAAGGGCCTGCGGGTCATCGAAGCGTTTGCCGGGGTGCCGCGGCTCACCATTACCGAGGTGGCGGAGCGGGCCGACCTGGACCGGGCAACGGCGCGGCGCTGTCTCCTCACGCTCGTCGCGCTCGGCTATGCGGAGCATGACGGCAAGTTCTTCGCCCTCACCCCCAAGGTCGCGCGGCTTGGCCAGGCATGGTTGCAGGGGTTGCCGCTTGCCACGGTGATCCAGCCCCGGCTCGACAGGCTGTCGGCGGAAGTCGGGCAAAGCTCCTCCGTGTCCGTGCTGGACGGGGCGGAAATCGTTTACATCGCGCGTTCCGCCCAGCAGCGGATCATGTCGATCAACCTGATGGCGGGCAGCCGTCTGCCGGCGTTCTGCTCCTCCATGGGCCGCATTCTGCTGGCCGCGCTGCCGGAAGGGCAGGCGGAGGCCTTGATCCGGTCCGCCGACCGTCCTCCATATACCGCGCGCACGCTCACCGATCCCGCTCTGCTGATGCAGGAACTCGCACGTGTCCGTCAGCAGGGCTATGCGGTGATCGATCAGGAATTGGAAATCGGCCTGTGCTCCATAGCCGTGCCGGTTCTGAACGACCGGTCACAGGTCGTTGCCGCGCTGAACATCGGCGCGCCGGCGGCGCAGGTTCCAGCGGTGGAAATGGCGGGGCGCTTCCTGCCCCCTCTGCGCGCGGTGCAGGCCGCGCTGCGGCCCCTGCTTGCATAGGGGAGCGCGCGCAAGTGCTTGCCGCTGGGCGGTTCCCTTTGTTCAGGGCCCGTCTCTGGCTTGTTCTTTCAGGGGCGGAGGTTGCGGGGGCAGAGGTTGCTGGGGCAGGGGCCGATCCTGGTCGGCGTCATGCTGCGCCGCGGGCCAACCCGTGCGGGGGCTTCAGGACCGCTTGCGCAGAGCGCTTCTTCACTTTCGCCTTGCCGGGGAACCACGGCGGGAGGGCCTTGCTGCGGGCCGGATCGTCAGCAAACGCTCCCGGATGGATACCCGGCGCAAGGGTCGTTGATCGCGGCTTCCGACGGATGCGATCCTGCCCGTCGCAGTCCGTCGCAGTCCGTCGCAGTCCGTCGCAGGTAGTCGCCGGACGCCGATCTGCACTAACCCCCAACGCGCGAAGACCGTCCGGTTCTGAACGAACATCGCAGCTCCCTGTTTTCCGTTTCTTTTTGAGGGGCGACCGTGCAGTATCCTCCGCGGGAGACTTTTGGGGAGGATGACTTGAATTTGTTGAACTTGTTCATGAGCCAGCTTGCCGATCCGTTTCGGATCGGGCTGCTCATCGCGCTGACATTCACGATTGCAAACACGCGGGCGACCACCGGGGTGCTCGTGCCATCGCTTGCCGGAATCGCCTTCGTTGCAGCGCTGATCCCGATGACGCTCCATCAGGGGCAACCGTTCATGGCCGCCTTCGCGACAGGGCTGGTTGCGAATGCCTTGATCCTTGGTGTGGTCATGGCGCTCCGCGGAGTCGCGCTGCGCGTGATCCGCGGGTAGATAAAGGGGCCGGGCGACCGGCCCCCTTCCGATAAGCCGGCCCCCTTCCGATCAGATCGTCTGGTCGTAGTCACCGACCGAGGGTTCGGTGCGGATCACGCTGTCCAGATCCTGGAAGATCGCGCGGAGCTGCTCATCGCTTTCCGGGCTTTCGACCACGACGACGAGGTTCGGGGTGTTGGAGGACGCCCGCACCAGCCCCCAGCCGCCGTTCTCAAGGATGACGCGGGCACCGTTCACGGTCACCATTTCCTTGATCTTCACACCGCCGAGGGAGCCGCCTTCCTCCCCGCGTTTCACCAGCTTCTCCACGATCCGGCCCAGCACCTGATACTTCTCCGTATCCGGGCAGGCGGGCGACATCGTGGGCGAAGAGAAGGTCTTGGGCAGTGCCTTCTTCAGGTCGGAGAATTTGGCGCCCGGATTGCGGTCCATGAGCTTGCAGATCTCCACCGCAACGCGCATCCCGTCATCGTAGCCACGCCCGATCGGTTCGGCGAGGAAGTAGTGGCCCGACTTCTCGAACCCCGCGAGAGCGCCCAGTTCCTTGACCCGGCGCTTCATGTAGCTGTGGCCGGTCTTCCAGTAATCGGCCTTCGCGCCCGCCGCGATCAGGTCAGGGTCGGAGGCAAAGAGACCGGTGGATTTCACATCCGCCACGAAGGTTGCGCCGGGATAGAGCTTCACCAGATCGCGCGCCATGATGACGCCCACCTTGTCGGCGAAGATCTCGTCGCCCTCATCGTCCACGACGCCGCAGCGGTCCCCGTCGCCGTCGAAGCCGAGCGCCATGTCCGCGCCCGACGCCTTCACGGCATGGGCCATGTCATGGAGCATCTCCATGTCTTCGGGGTTCGGGTTGTAGTTCGGGAAGGTGTAGTCGAGCTCGTTGTGCAGCGGCACGACCTCAACCCCCATGCGCTTCAGCACTTCGGGAGCAAAGGCGGAGGCGGTGCCGTTGCCGGTGGCGCAGACGATCTTCAGCGGGCGCGAGATGCGGAAATCGCCGACCAGATCGTCCAGATACGCCTCCTTCACACCATCGACGAATTCGTACCTGCCCCCCTCGCGGGCCTCGCCCTCACCGTTCAGGACGATGTTCTTCAGCTCCGCCATCTCGTCCGGGCCATGGGTGAGGGGGCGCTCGAACCCCATCTTCACGCCGGTCCAGCCGTTCGGGTTGTGAGAGGCCGTGACCATCGCCACCGCGGGCGCATCCAGGTAGAACTGGCTGAAATAGGCCATGGGAGACAGCGCGGGGCCGATGTCCTTCACATGGATCCCCGCCTGCATGAGGCCGAGGATCAGCGCGTTCTTGATGGCGAGCGAATAGTCGCGATAGTCGTTGCCGACGGCGATCACCGGCTCGATCCCGCGTCTCCACATCTGCGTGCCAAGGCCCAGACCCAGTGCCGTCATGCCGGGCAGGTTGATTTCCTGCGGATACTTCCACCGCGCGTCATATTCGCGGAATCCGGTGGGGGCGATCATCGGATCGCGCAGGAATTCCCACGTGTTGGGCTTGGAGACGGGCAAGGGTTTCATACGGAACTCTCGTTTGGGGGGTCAGATGCGGATCGGGTCGGCTTTGGCAAGCATATCGAACGCCTTGAGACTTTCCAGAAGCGCGGGCATGCGATCAAGCCGGATCATGTTCGGACCGTCGGATGGCGCGTTGTCGGGGTCCTGGTGCGTCTCAATGAACACGCCTGCGATGCCGAGGGAGATGGCCGCCCGCGCCATGACGGGCGCAAATTCGCGCTGGCCGCCGGAAGCGGTGCCGAGGCCGCCCGGCTGCTGGATGGAATGGGTGGCATCCATGATGACCGGATATCCCGTCCGCACCATCTGGGGCAGGGATCGCATGTCCGTCACCAGGGTATTGTAGCCGAAGGTGGTGCCCCGCTCCGTCAGCAGGATGCGGTCGTTGCCGGTGGAGGCGACCTTGTCGGCGACGTTCGGCATGTCCCAGGGGGCAAGGAACTGCCCCTTCTTTATGTTCACGGCCGCTCCCGTCCGCCCGGCGGCAAGCAGCAGATCGGTCTGGCGGCTGAGAAAGGCGGGGATCTGGATCACGTCCACCACCGCGGCCACATCCTCGCACTGCCAGCTCTCATGGACATCGGTCAGCACCGGCAGGCCGAAGATCTGCTTCACGCCCGCCAGAATGTTCAGTCCGGCTTCCATCCCCACGCCGCGCCTGCCGGTGAGGGAGGAGCGGTTGGCCTTGTCGAAGCTGGACTTGAAGATCAGCCCGATGCCCAGCCCGTCGCAGATCTCCTTCAGCCGGCCGGCGATCATCTGGGCGTGATCCGCCGTCTCCAACTGGCAGGGACCGCCAATGAGGACCATGGGAAGGTCGTTGCCGACCTCCACCTCTCCAATACGAAACGTTGTCATTCCGGCGTCTCCGTAACGCTGAATTCTGTTGACGCCAAAATAGGTAAGATCACGCGGAGCGCCAGTCCGGGCTGACCGGCCTCACGGCGGCAATCCGCTCGTCCCGCTCCTCTGCGGGCGCGCGTCCCATCTGCAGGACAGCCGCTGGTGCTGCCCCGTCGAGGGGCAGCTGGGCCTGCATCATCGCATTCTCCGCAGCATTTGCCGCGATGCTGCCGGGCCCCAGCGGCGCCAGCGGGCCGAGCGCTTCCCCCGAGCGGGTGCGAAACCGTCTTACCCGAATACTCATTTCTGAAATCACCTGTCCGAACAGGGGTATGGTGGCTTGTGTACCATCTGGATGCAACATTTTCGTGCAACCCGGGCGCCAGCCCCTCTCCTTGCCTGCTTGTCCGACCTTTCGCGTCGTCCCGCGCGATGTGTCATGAACTTCCTACCATCGGGTAAACGCAACGATTGTCGCCGCGCGTCCCGATGCCTACCTAGTATCGCATGTCGATCTTGCCACCCGAAACCGCGCCGAAGCTTGTCCGGCAGATCGAATCCTGCCGGTTGTGCGCAGAGGATTTCGCACGCACCGCGACGGCCCACAAGCCGCGTCCGGTGGTCTGGTTCCGGCCGGGGGCGCGGATCCTCATCGCCGGTCAGGCGCCCGGCCTGCGTGTGCATGAGGCGGGGCGGCCGTTCTGGGATGCGTCCGGCAGGCGGCTTCGTGAGTGGCTGGGCATGTCGGAGGAGGAATTCTACGATCTCTCCCGCGTCGCCGTGGTGCCGATGGCCTTCTGCTTTCCCGGCTATGACGCCAAGGGCGCTGACCTGCCACCCCCGCCGCGTTGCGCGGTCGCATGGCACGATCAGGTGACTGAGGCGCTGGGCGAGATGCCGCTTCTGCTACCGGTCGGTGGCCATGCCCATCGCTGGCATCTGGGCGCGAAAGGCGGCGTGACGGAGACCGTCGCGGGCTGGCGCGCCCATGCGCCGCGCGTCTTTCCCTTGCCTCATCCCTCCTGGCGCAATACCGGGTGGCTGAAACGGAACCCCTGGTTCGCGGCGGAGCTGCTTCCCGTGCTTCGGGCGCGGGTGCGGGAGGTGCTGGATGGAAGCTGAAGGAGCGGCGATGCAGAAGACGGCGATCGATCTGGCGCATGAGGCGATGGAGGCCCGTCCCGAGGACGATGCGCTTCGGCTTGCCTTCTATGAGCGGGTGGCCGATTCGGAGCTTTACCTGCTGCTCGAGGAGGAGACGGAGGACGATACCGTCCGTCCCCGCATCTTTCCGCTTGAGGACGGCGCGATGATCGCGGCCTTTGACCGGGAGGACCGGCTGGCTGCCTTTGCGGAAGGTGTTGCCCCCTATGTCGCCCTGCCCGGGCGGGTGGTCGCGGGCATGCTGGCGGGGGAGGGTCTGGGGATGGCGCTGAATCTTGGCGCAGCCTCCGGCTTTCTGATGCCGGCCGATGCGGTCCGCTGGCTGGCGGAGACGCTGGAGCGGGAGGCGGAGGAGCTGGAGGCCCGGCCGGAGGAAATCCTGCCGCCGCGTGGCCTGCCGGAAAGCTTTGTCGCGGCGCTGGATACCAAGCTGGCGCTGGCTGCCGGGCTTGCCCGGTCCGCCTATCTCGTGGGGGTGCGCTACTCGGACGGGCGGCCAAGCCACATGCTGGCCTTCATGGCCGCAGCTCCCGGTGCGACGCAGGCCCTGGTTCGCGCAACGCATGAGGCGCTGGCCTTTTCGGGGATCGAGGCCGGGGCGCTGGACGTGGCCTTCTTCGACCTCTCCGACCCGATCGCGGCGCGTCTTGCCCGCGTGGGCCTGCGCTTCGACCTCCCCGAAGCCACCCCCGTGCAGGTGGAGACGACGCCGCTTCCCCCCGGTATGGATCCCTTGAAGCCGCCGCGGCTGCGCTGACCTCGGGCGGTCCGCAAGTTTTCCTTTCCGCGCTGCGGCATGGTGGATAGGCTGGAGCAGGGGCTGAAGGGGACAGGCATGACTGGCAGGATCATCACCGTCGCACAGCAGAAGGGCGGCAGTGGCAAGACCACCATTGCAGCCAACCTCGCCGTCGCGCTGGCGGCGGAGGGGAATTCGGTGGCGCTGATCGACACCGATCCGCAGGGTAGCCTTGGCCGCTGGTTCATGACGCGGCGGGAGCGGCTCGGGGACGCGGGGCTGGAATTCTCGACGGCCTCCGCATGGGGCGTGTCCTATGAATGCGACAAGCTGCGCAGGATGGCGGATTACGTCATCATCGACACCCCGCCAAAAGTGGACTCCGACCTGCGTCCCGCGCTGCGGGAGGCGGATCTGGTGCTTGTGCCGGTGGCGTCCTCGCATGTCGATCTCTGGGCGACGGAAGGGGTGCTCGATCTGGCGGAGCGGGTGAAGCGGACGGCGGTGCTGGTGCTGAACCGCACGAAACCCGGTACGCGTCTCGCAGCGGAAGTGGCCGAAGCCGCCCGTTCCCTGAACGCCGATCTTGCAGGCGCGACGCTCGGCAACCGGGTGGTTTATGCCGAGACGCTGGGGCAGGGGCTTTCGGCGCTGGAAGCCGCGCGGAGCAGCCCCGCCGCGCAGGAGATCGCCGCGCTGCGCAAAGAGATCAAGGAGCGACTGGCGACCTGAACGGCCGGAGAGCGGGCGTTCCGGCTGGGTCGCGGGAGCCGTTCCCCGGGGTGTCGCCGGGACCACCGGCGTGTCCCGATGCGGGCCGGTCAGGGCAGCGGTGCCTTATCCTCACGCGGATCGCCGAACGGCCCGCTCCATCACAGGTGGCCCCGCCCGGTCCAAAAGGCTGCTGACAAGCCCTGAAGTCCCATGCCTCTTTCTGGAAACCCCCTTTCTGGCCGCCCCCTTTCTGCAAGCCGGGAAAGCGGCTCGGAAATGACACGAACTGCGCGGGTCTCCGGCTGAATTTCGTCAGATTGCGAACGATTTCCGCTCCGATGCAGGGCTGATGGGCCTTCTGGTCCGTCTGCTCACGATGATCGTCAACCCGTTACGCAACGCTTTCTTCCAGCTCGACCGGGGGCGTCCCGGTGTGGATGCATGGGGAGCCGAGGCGACTGCCAGACAGGCTCTCATACGCGGATTGGCTGACGCTGTGACCGAAGTCTAGTCCGGAGGTTGCTTCGGTCTGTTGATCGGGCTTCACCGCATCAGCGAGAGCACAACGGCGGTGCAGCCATGCTCCTCTCGACAAGCTTGTGGTGGAGACCATAGCCGCCGGGACTGGTCTCGTAACAGGACCGCTGCCATGTCCCGCGCGCGGCCAGTTTCTGCACCAGCTTGCGGATAGGATCGAGGCGGTTCGAGCCCATGCGGATCCCATTCCACCGCCGCGCGTGCCGGGCGCGCCCGCAGCAGCAATCGGCCCCCCGACGCCCAGCCCGGCGACCGTGATGCTCTCTCCCAGTCCCAAGGCTCGGTGTCAGCCCATATGGCGCAACCCTCGCACGAAGAATGCCGCAGGGAGGCCGCCGACACGGGTCAGCCCGCCTGAAGATCCGCAGTCTGACAGGCCGTTGAAAAAGCTCTGAAATGTCCGGTCCATGCTCTGGAAATCGGGAAGTCAGTCCCGGACCCACCAGCAATGCTTGGATTTCCCGGATCGCGGACGATTTCCGCCCCGCGCAGACCAGAGGCCCTTCAGCAGCCTCCCTAAGCCTTCATGCGCGACGGACTGGCTTCCCCGCTGCCAAGGTTCAGGCGGTAGCTCACCGCCTCTGCCACGTGAGCCTCCCGCACGGTCTCGGAACCCGCCAGATCGGCGATGGTGCGGGCCACGCGCAGCACGCGGTGATAGCCGCGGGCGGAAAGCCCGAACCGCTCCGCCACGCGATTGAGAAGCGTTTTGCCGGAACTGTCGGGCGTTGCGATCTCCTCCAGCAGACGGCCCTCCGCATCGGCATTGGAGCGGATGCCTGCTTTCCCTTCGTAGCGCCGGGTCTGCAGCGCCCGCGCCGCTGCGACGCGCGCGGCCACCGGAGCGGAACCTTCGCCCGTTTCCTGCCGGTCAAGGTCGGCATAGGCGACGGGCGGGACGTCCACCCGAAGGTCGAACCTGTCCATCAGCGGGCCGGAAATGCGCGCGAGGTAGTCCGCGCCGCAGTCGGGCGCCTTGGCGCAGGCCCGCGCAGGCTCGGCGAGGAAGCCGCATCGGCAGGGGTTTGCGGCGGCGACCAGCAGGAACCGGCAGGGGTAGCGGCTGTGGGCATTGGCGCGTGAGACGACGATCTCCCCGGTCTCCAGGGGCTGGCGGAGCGTTTCCAGCACGGCGCGGGGAAATTCGGGAAACTCGTCCAGAAACAGCACGCCGTTATGGGCGAGCGAGACCTCCCCCGGCGCGGCAGTGCGCCCGCCGCCCACGATCGCAGCCATGGAGGCGGTGTGATGGGGCTCGCGGAATGGGCGGCTTCTGGACAGCCCTCCCTCCCGGATCAGGCCCGAAAGCGAGTGTATCATGGAGGTCTCCAGCGCCTCGGCCGGCGAGAGCGGCGGCATGAGGGCGGGAAGCCGTGCGGCCAGCATGGACTTCCCCGACCCGGGAGAGCCGATGAGCAGGAGATGATGCCGGCCCGCGGCGGCGATTTCCAGCGCCCGCTTCGCCCGTTCCTGTCCCTTGACATCGGCCAGATCCCGGCTGCTCGCCGGGGTCACGACCTCGCCCGGTTCGGCGGGGGGAAGGGGCTGTTGGCCGGTATAATGCCGCACGAGTTCCAGGAGCGAGCGGGGTGCGATCACCTGCGCCGCCTCCACCCAGGCGGCCTCGCGCCCGCAATCCTTCGGGCAGACGAGACCGAGGTTTTCCGTGGCCGCCGCCATGGCCGCAGGCAGCGCCCCGCTCACCGCCTGCAACCGGCCGTCAAGCGACAGTTCGCCGATGAATACCGCCCCCTCCACCGCGTCCTTCGGCACGATATCGAGGGCGGCGAGCAGGGCAATGGCGATGGGCAGGTCGAAATGCGAGCCGATCTTCGGCAGGTCGGCGGGGGAGAGGTTGATGGTGATGCGGCGGCTGGGCAGGGCGATGGACATGGCCGCCAGCGCCGCCCGCACACGCTCCCGCGCCTCCGACACGGCCTTGTCCGGCAGACCGACGATGGAGAAGGCGGGCAGCCCGGCAGAAAGGGCGCATTGCACCTCCACGATCCGTGCCTCCACCCCTTCGAAAGCGACGGTATAGGCGCGGGCCGTCATCGGGAAACCTTCCTGCTGATTACGGCCCGACCTTGCCCCGAAGCGGTTTACAAATGGTTAATGCGTCCTGCACGTCAGGCCGAAAAGCGGTGGAACGGATGCGCGATCAGGCCTGCTTCCTGCTCCTCCGACAGACGCGCGCGCGGCAGCAGATAGGTGTGGATCGAAAAGACCACCGCGCGCGTCGCGGGCAGGCGGAGAATGCATTGCCGTTCCGCACGCACATAGCTTTCCGGCCCCGGCGCGGACCGGGGGGCGTATTCGGGGCGCGGGTGATGGAGAACCGCCGATCCGTAGGAAAGCGCGTTCACCCGCCAGAGCGGCTGTTCCGGCCGCACGGCGTCGAAGAGCCGCTGCACCCGCTTGGCCACGTCCGCGTCATAGCGCGGTACCGGCGTGTGGATGGAGAGCAACCCGCGCCCGAACTTCTCCCGCAGCGTCCAGCTTGCCGGAAAGCAGAGCACCGCACCCAGCAGCGCGTGTTCCCCGCCGCCGGGATTGTCGAGCAGGCAGAGGTCGCATTGCACGAGCCGCCCCGCCGTGGCGAGCGGATCGCGCCGGTCGATCGCCACCTCGACGCCGTCAGGGCGACGAACAGTCTCCGCCTCCACGACGTAACCCGGATGGACTGCGATCTCCGATAGCACACGCTCCAGCAACTCCTCCGCCGCGGGCCTGGTGTTTTCCGCCAGCGCCAGAACGTCCTCCCGCCGCGTGGCGATCAGCCTGTCGCGGAGCGCCATCTGACCGGCGAAAGCCTCGTCCACGCGGAGCCAGTCTCCGGGCGCTAGGGGCTGGATGCCGGGAAGGCGGCGAGTCTTTTCATCCATCCATGCGGCGACGGGCAGGGCATCATGGAAAACGGGGGGCAGGGAGGGCGTGTCGGTCATGGACGATGCAAACCTGGCTGAGGGCTGGAAGCTGAAGGCTCCGGGCGGGAGCACGGTGCGCCATATTGGCGCAGGATCGGGGCGTCTCAAAGCGGCTTTCGCAGAGGCGGCGCTTGCCGAACCGGCCGTCAGGGCCTAAACGGCCCCCGTCAGCCGTGCCGGATGCGCGGCGCCCCCGTTCCGATCCGAGCCATTTTCCAAGCTGCCCGAGGAGCCGCCATGATCCCCCGTTATTCCCGCCCCGAAATGGTGGCCATCTGGTCGCCTGAGACGAAATTCCGCATCTGGTACGAGATCGAGGCCTATGCTTCCGACGCGCAGGCCGAGATCGGGGTGATCCCGAAGGAAAACGCGGAAGCGGTGTGGAAGGCCAGGGACGTGGAGTTCGACGTGGCCCGGATAGACGAGATCGAGGCCGTCACCAAGCATGACGTCATCGCCTTCCTCACCCATCTGGCCGAACATATCGGCGCGGAGCAGGCGCGGTTCGTGCATCAGGGCATGACCTCCTCGGACGTGCTGGACACGACGCTGAACGTGCAGCTCGTGCGCGCGGCGGACATTCTGCTGGCGGATATGGACAAGGTGCTGGCCGCGCTGAAGAAACGCGCGTTCGAGACCAAGGACATGGTGCGCATCGGCCGCAGCCACGGCATCCACGCGGAACCCACCACGATGGGCCTGACCTTCGCCCGCTTCTATGCGGAAATGGCGCGGGGCCGGGACCGGCTGGTGGCGGCCCGGGAGGAGGTGCGCACTGGCGCCATCTCCGGCGCGGTCGGCACCTTCGCCAATATCGACCCGCGGGTGGAGGAGTATGTCTGCGAGAAGATGGGGCTGAAGCCCGAACCCATCTCCACGCAGGTCATCCCCCGTGACCGGCACGCGATGTTCTTTGCCACGCTGGGAGTGATCGCCTCGTCGATGGAGAATATCGCCATCGAAATCCGGCACATGCAGCGGACCGAGGTGCTGGAGGCGGAGGAATATTTCTCCCCCGGGCAGAAAGGCTCCTCCGCCATGCCGCACAAGCGCAACCCCGTGCTGACGGAGAACCTGACGGGGCTGGCGCGGCTCGTGCGGTCTGCTGTGACGCCTGCCATGGAGAACGTGGCGCTCTGGCATGAGCGCGACATCTCGCATTCCTCCGTGGAGCGGGGCATCGGGCCGGATGCGACGGTGCATCTCGACTTCGCCTTGAACCGGCTTGCGGGCGTTGTGGAAAAGCTGGTTGTGTATCCAGAAAACATGCTGAGGAACATGAACAAGTTCAAAGGGCTGGTCATGTCGCAGCGGGTGCTGCTGGCGCTGACACAGGCCGGTGTGAGCCGGGAGGACGCCTATCGTCTCGTCCAGCGGAACGCGATGAAGGTCTGGGAGCAGGGCGCGGATTTCAAGACGGAGCTGCTGGCCGACCCGGAGGTCACCGCCGCCCTGTCGCCCGCCGAGATCGAGGAGAAGTTCGACCTCGGCTATCACACCAAACACGTGGACACGATCTTCCGCCGGGTGTTTGGCGAGGCGTGATGCCGTCCGGCCAGGGGGCGATTGCATATTGCAACGAATCACCTTTGGCCGGACCCTTGCGTCTTCCACCACGAAAGGGAGACGGAGATGAAGACGAAACTGCTTCCTGCCACCGCCCTTGCGCTTATCGCGGCGCTGGGGCCGGGGATCGCGGCCGCGGCCTGCGGGGCGAAACATGTCTCGGCGCAGAATTGCGTGACGGGTCAGGTCTGGGATGACGCGGCCAGCCGCTGCGTGACGCCCGCCGGGTGATCCTTCGTCGAACCGGGGCGAACCGGGGCGGAGTAAGGTGACCGGGATGATATAAGCTGACCGGGGCGCAGAAAACCTGCCCCCGGTCAGCCGCCGATCTCATAGGGCAGGATGCCGCGGTGATCGGGGTCGATCCGCAGTCGGCGTTCCAGCGGCGGCACGGATCGCTGGTGGCAGTTGCGCCGCTCGCAGATCCGGCAGGAAATGCCGACCACCTCATATGATTTCTGCCGCGCGACGTTCAGGTCGTCGGCATAGACGATGCTTTCCGCATGGCCGATCTCGCAACCGAGCGCGATGGCATAACGGCGGACCGGCGCCCCGAAGGAGCCTGCCGGTTTGGAGATGTCCCGCGCGATGGACAGATAGCGAACGCCGTCCGGCGTCTCCATCAACTGGCGCAGGAAACGGCCCGGCGTCTCGAACGCCTGATGGACGTTCCACAGCGGGCAGGAGCCGCCGTAGCGGGCGAACTGCAACCGCGTGGCGGAGTGGCGCTTGGTGATCGTGCCCGCCTGATCGACGCGGACGAAGAAGAAGGGCACGCCCTTCTCCCCCGGCCTTTGCAGGGTGGAGAGCCGATGTGCGACCTGTTCTATGGAGGCGCCGAAGCGGTCAGCCAGTCTTTCAAGGTCATGCCGCGTCTCACGCGCCGCGGAAAGAAAGGCACGATAGGGCAGCAGCGCCGCCCCCGCGAAGTAATTGGCCATTCCCGTGCGGGCAAGCGCGCGGGCCTCCTCCGTCGGGAACCGGGCGAGGTCGAGCGTCGCCTCCAGCAGCGGGCGCTGGGTCAGCAGGGCGAGCTGGTGGAGCAGCTGAAACGTGCGCGTCGCAGGCGGGGCCGTGGTGGAGAGCGTGATGATCCGCCGCTCCGGATCCGCGCTGCGCAGGACCGGCGTGTCGGTCATTTCGACGCGGTAGCCGAGGCTGGCAAACATTTCCTCCGCCGCGGTGTGCGGGTCGCGCCGCCTGCCATCCACCCCATGGGTCAGGCGTTCCGCTGCGCGATCCACCGCGTCGATGTAATTGTCGCAATAGTGGAAGAAGTCGCGAACCTCCTCCCAAGGCGACAGGCGGAGCGCGCTTCCCTCCCGCCCCAGTACATCCTCCAGCGAGGCGAGACGTTCCTGACTTTGCCGATAGGCGCGGTGCAGGTCCAGAAAGGCGCGCGCCAGCACGGGGGCATTGGAGGCGGCGAGGCGCAGATCGCCCAGCGGCGGTGTGGACTCGCTGAAGACCGGATCCGCCAGCGCCTCCCGCATGTCGGAGACGATGCGCTCCCCCTCGCCGGTGGAAAGCTCCGTAACGTCCAGCCCGAATTCCTGTGCCAGCGACAGCACCACCCCGGTGGAGACGGGCCGGTGGTTGTTTTCCATCTGGTTCAGATAGGGAAGGGAGACGCCCAGCTTCTCGGCAAAGACCTTCTGCGTCAGGCCAAGGCGGGTGCGCGTCTCCCGCAGCTTCACCCCGGCATACAGCTTTTGCATCGCCATGGCGGCCTCCTCTTTGCAAATATCACCATAAGCTTTGCAAAGGTAGCTGCAAGCCCTAGCGGCGCAGCCAGAGCAGGGGCGGGAGGCCGAGCAGACCGATCACCGCCATGAACAGCAGCAGCGGCATCGCCCCGCTCTCCCCGCCCCCCAGCAGGAAGGCGGCAAGGGCGGCGCAGGCCGCGCCCCCGCCCAGCGTCACCGCACCCCCCAGCCCGGAGGCAGAGCCCGCCAGCTCCGGCCGCACGGACAGCATTCCCGCCATGGCATTGGGCATTGTCAGGCCGTTCCCGACACCGACGCCCGCGATCATGCCGAAGAAGAGCGTGACGCTCAGCAGGCCGGACACCTCCAGCGCCAGAAGGGCCAGCGCGAAAAGCATGCAGACGACATTGCCGAATACCACCATCCGCTCGATCCCGAAGCGCAGCGACAGCCGGCCCGACAGGAAGTTGCCCAAGGCATAACCGACGGCGGGACAGATGAACCCGATACCGAGCTGCATGGGCGTAAGCCCGTAAAGGTCGCTCGCGACAAGGGGCGCACCGCCGACATAGGCGAACCACACCCCGGAGGAAAAGGTCGCTGCCAGACAAAACCCCCAGAAGCGGCGGGAGGACAGGAGGGCGGGATAGGCGCGGAATTGCTGCCGGAAACCGCCGTGGCTCCGAAGCGGCGCCGTCTCCCCCAGATCGGCCCACGCAAGGGCGAGAAGCGCCCCGCCCGCGATAAGGAGGAGCGTGAAGCTCGCCCGCCATCCGAAGGTCTGGTCAAGGAGGCCGCCCAGCGTCGGCCCGATCATCGGGGCAATGGACATGCCGAGCGTGACATAGCCGATCATCGCGGCCGACCGTTCCGGCGGGTGCGTGTCCCGGATGATGGCACGGGAGAGCACCATCCCCGCCACGATCACCGCCTGCAACATGCGGAAGGCGAGGAACAGCTCCACCGTCGGCGCGAGCATGACCCCGAGCGTCGCGACCAGATAACCCGCGACGGAGGCGAGCAGCACCGGCCGTCTGCCGAACCTGTCGGAAATCGGGCCGATCGCGAGTTGCAAGACCGCATTGGCCACCAGAAATAGCGACACGCCAAGCTGCACCACGTGGTAATCGGTGCTGAAATGCCGCGCCATCGTCGGGAGGGATGGCAAGAAGATATTGGTCGTGAGCGCGGGCAGCGCTGCCATGAAGATCAGCGTGCCGATATGGGGCGGCGATTTCCGGTCAAGGAAGCGTGTCGTGCTGCGAGGGGGAGGGAATGTCGCGGTCATATCCGGCTGCTAGAGCCCCTGCATCCGCGCGTACATTCCAAAAGCGGCATGATTGACGAATAGCGACATTTGGTGTCGCTCCTGCGATTGTTATATTTGCTAAATTTGCAATTTGCATTTGTTTCCGCCAAACATATTTGCAAATATCCTTGAAAGCTCTTTCCCGCCCTCGATGCCCCGCATAGGGTGCCACAAAAGCCGGAGGGGAAGATGAAGGACATTCTCGAAGCGCTGGAGGAACGCCGGGCGGAGGCGCGGCTGGGCGGGGGCGAGAAGCGCATCGCCGCACAGCACGCCAAGGGCAAGCTCACCGCCCGCGAACGGCTGGACGTCCTGCTGGACGCGGGCTCGTTCGAGGAGTTCGACATGTTCGTCAAGCACCGCTCGACCGACTTCGGCATGGAGGAGTCGCGGCCCGCGGGCGACGGAGTCGTCACGGGCTGGGGCACGATCAACGGCCGCATGGTCTATGTGTTCAGCCAGGATTTCACCGTGTTCGGCGGCTCGCTCTCCGAAACCCATGCACAAAAGATCTGCAAGATCATGGACATGGCGATGCAGAACGGCGCGCCGGTGATCGGTCTGAACGATTCCGGCGGCGCGCGGATCCAGGAGGGCGTGGCCTCGCTGGCAGGCTATGCGGACGTGTTCCAGAAGAACGTGCTGGCCTCCGGCGTGGTGCCGCAGATCTCTGTCATCATGGGGCCTTGCGCGGGCGGTGCGGTCTATTCCCCCGCCATGACGGACTTCATCTACATGGTCCGCGATTCCTCCTACATGTTCGTGACCGGTCCCGATGTGGTCAAGACGGTGACGAACGAGGTCGTGACGGCGGAAGAACTGGGCGGCGCCGGCACGCATACGCGCAAATCCTCCGTGGCTGACGGCGCGTTCGAGAATGACGTGGAGGCGCTGATCGAGATCCGGCGGCTGTTCGATTTCCTGCCGCTCAACAACCGGGAGAAGCCGCCCGTCCGCCCGTTCTTCGATGATCCCGCGCGGGTGGAGTCGAGCCTCGATACGCTGATCCCGGACAATCCGAACCTGCCCTACGACATGAAGGAGCTGATCCTCAAGATCGCGGACGAGGGCGATTTCTTCGAGGTGCAGGCGGATTACGCGAAGAACATCCTGATCGGCTTCATCCGGTTGGAAGGCACGACGGTTGGCGTCGTGGCGAACCAGCCGATGGTGCTTGCGGGCTGTCTGGATATCGACAGCTCGCGCAAGGCGGCCCGCTTCGTGCGCTTCTGCGATGCGTTCGAGATCCCGATCCTGACGCTGGTGGACGTGCCGGGCTTCCTGCCGGGGACCAGCCAAGAATACGGCGGCGTCATCAAGCATGGCGCGAAGCTGCTCTTCGCCTATGGCGAGGCGACGGTGCCGAAGGTGACGGTCATCACCCGCAAGGCCTATGGCGGCGCCTATGACGTGATGGCGTCCAAGCACCTGCGCGGCGACTTCAACTATGCCTGGCCCACGGCGCAGATTGCGGTGATGGGGGCGAAGGGCGCGGTGGAGATCCTCTACCGTTCGGAACTGGGCGATGCGGAGAAGATCGCGGCGCGCACCGCGGAGTATGAGGAGCGGTTCGCCAATCCGTTCGTCGCGGCAGAGAAGGGCTTCATCGACGAGGTGATCCAGCCGCGCTCCACCCGTCGCCGCGTGGCGCGCGCCTTTGCCAGCCTGCGGGGCAAGAAGCTCGCCAATCCGTGGAAGAAGCACGACAACATCCCGCTCTGACGCGGGGATCGGGGTGGGCGTTCTCATGGCGGGACTTGTGGCACTACCTGTGATGGGAGGCGCGGAGGCGATCCGCGTTCCCTCCGGCGCGGCCGTGACCTTTCAGGAGATGCTCAGCGACACGGAGGGGCCGGAGGGGCTGACCTTCCGCTTCCGTTTCGTGGTCAGACCGATCGGCAAGCAAGGCATGGAGCAGGACATGCGCGCCCTCTGCGAAGCCTTCGCGCTGCCGCGCATGTCCCGCCTCGCTGAATCGCCCGCGCAGGTGGTGATCTCCGTCGCGGATCGCGCTATTGCCTTCGGTGACGCCGATCCCGGCGTCGTCCAGTTCTTCGAGGCCTACCGGATCGAGAACGGCCACTGCATCTGGGAGGCGTTCTGATGCTCAAACACCGCGGATTTCCGGGTCGATACCCCGGCACCGATTTTCAGTTTACCGTCCGCCGCGCCAACAAGGAGGGCGCGACGAAACTCATCTCCCGCAAGCGCTATGCCGACCGAAGGAAGGTCGATCGCGCCGTGGACGAGGCTTTCATGGCTGCCCTCTGGCAACAGTTCGGAGAGGAGCCGTTCGAGCGGGGAAACCTCGATGCGGGGCGGCTGTCGTGGCTGTTCATGCAGGAGGTGTTTCCGGCCGAAGACCCGTTCGACCCGGAAAGCTACGAGGCGCTGCTGCGCATCGATCCGGTGAAGGCCCGCCGCTCCTTCCCGCAGGTTTTCGCGGCGCCGGAAGCCCCCGTCCAGGAGGAATGGGAGGATTGGGGCGACGGGGAGGATGAGGGTTGAAAAAGGGCAGGCGGACTCCCGCGCATTGTGGAAGTCCGCCTGTCGAAGGCCATTGCGCCGGGTGACGGAGAAGGCATGTTGATCGCGGGCGGGTTGCCGCTCCGGTCCATCCAGACCGTCAACCTTTCCTGACTTGCCGACCCGTATCCCCCCGGAGCGGGTCGGCCTTTCAGGCGGGATCCCCGGCATGTGAGGAATGTCATGGCAGTCCGGCCTGTCGCCGCGGCTCGCCTGAGGGATGTGACGGAAGGGACGGAGAATGTTCAAGAAAATCCTGATCGCGAACCGGGGAGAGATCGCCTGTCGCGTCATCAAGACGGCGCGGAAGATGGGGATCAAGACGGTTGCCGTCTATTCCGATGCCGACCGCAACGCGCTGCATGTGAAGATGGCGGACGAGGCGGTGCATATCGGCCCGCCGCCCGCCAACCAGTCCTACATCGTGATCGACAGGATCATGGACGCCATCCGCCAGACCGGCGCGGAGGCCGTGCATCCGGGCTATGGCTTCCTGTCGGAGAACCGCAAGTTCGCCGAGGCGCTGGAGAAGGAGGGCGTGGTCTTCATCGGCCCGCCGTCCTCCGCCATCGAGGCGATGGGCGACAAGATCACCTCCAAGAAGCTGGCGCAGGAGGCGGGCGTCTCCACCGTGCCGGGTTACATGGGGCTGATCGCCGACGCGGATGAGGCGGTGCGCATCGCCGGGGAAGTGGGTTTCCCCGTGATGATCAAGGCCTCTGCAGGCGGCGGCGGCAAGGGGATGCGGATCGCGTGGAACGCGGAGGAAGCCCGCGAAGGCTTCGAATCGTCGAAGAACGAAGCGGCGAATTCCTTCGGGGATGATCGGATCTTCATCGAGAAGTTCGTCACCCAGCCCCGCCATATCGAAATTCAGGTTCTGGCCGACAAACACGGCAACTGCGTCTATCTGCATGAGCGCGAATGCTCCATCCAGCGGCGCAACCAGAAGGTGATCGAAGAGGCGCCGTCGCCTTTCCTTGACCCGGAAACCCGCAAGGCGATGGGGGAACAGGCCGTCGCGCTGGCCAAGGCGGTGGGCTACACCTCCGCAGGCACGGTGGAATTCATCGTGGACGCGGAGCGGAAGTTCTACTTCCTCGAAATGAATACCCGTCTGCAGGTAGAGCATCCCGTTACCGAACTCATCACCGGCATCGACCTTGTGGAACAGATGATCCGCGTGGCCGATGGCGAGCCTCTGCCCTTCCGGCAGGAAGACCTGAAGATAAACGGCTGGGCGATGGAAAGCCGCCTTTATGCCGAGGATCCCTACCGCAACTTCCTGCCCTCCATCGGGCGGCTGTCCCGCTATCGTCCGCCGGAGGAGTTCCATCACGCGGATGCGGTGGTTCGCAATGATACCGGCGTCTATGAGGGCGGCGAGATCTCCATGTACTATGACCCGATGATCGCCAAGCTCTGCACCTGGGCCCCTGACCGGGAAGCGGCGATCGAGGGCATGGAAAAGGCGCTCGACGCCTTTGAGGTGGAGGGGATCGGTCACAACCTGCCGTTCCTGTCCGCCGTGATGGCCCACCCGCGTTTCCGCAGCGGCAACATCACCACGGCCTTCATCGCGGAGGAATATCCCGAGGGGTTTCAGGGCGTGACGCTGCCGGAGCCGCTGGCGCGCAAGGTGGCGGCTGCCGCGGCCGCGATGTTCCGCGTGACGGAGATCCGCCGCTCCCGCATCTCCGGGCGGATGGACAATCACGAGCGCAAGGTGGGTGACAGCTGGGTTGTGTCGCTTCAGGGCGAAGACCTGAACGTGGACGTGGAGGCGGATCGTGACGGCTCCACCGTGACTTTCGAGGATGGGGCGGAGCATCGTGTCATCTCCGACTGGCGGCCGGGGCAAACGCTCGCCCATGTGACCATCGACGAAGAGCCGCTGACGCTGAAGGTGGGGTATACGACCTCCGGCTTCCGCATCCGCTTTCAGGGTGCGGACATGAAGGTTCACGTCCGCAGCCCGCGGCAGGCCGAGCTGGCCCGGCTCATGCCGGAGAAACTGCCGCCCGACACGTCGAAATTCCTGCTCTGCCCGATGCCGGGGCTCATCGTCCGCATCTTTGTGGAGGAGGGGCAGGAGGTCCAGGAAGGTCAGGCGCTTGCCGTGGTGGAGGCGATGAAGATGGAGAACATCCTGCGCGCGGAAAAGAAGGCCGTCGTGAAGCACATCGCCGCCGAACCCGGCGCCAGCCTGGCCGTGGACGACATCATCATGGAGTTCGAGTGACCGGGCTACTGGCTCCGCGGAGTGCTCCGACGCTCCTGCACTTCCTGACGGCGGAGGGGGGTCTTGTCCACCGCCGCCGCGATTTCCCGCACCGTGCGGGGCAGCGGTCGGGTGAGCAGGACGGAGCCGTTCTTGTCGAGCAGCACGAGGGAAAAACCGCGCGGGCGCAGCCGCATCCGCAGGTCCGACCGCTGATCGGGGTCGCTGTCCACGATGACGACGATCTCCCGGTCCGCGAGGATTTCCGGGCTGGAGAGCAGCATCTGCCGCTGCTGGAGATAGGCCGGGTCGTTCGGACTGTCGGCGAAGATCACCAGCGGGCGATGGGTCCAGGCGAATTCGGACAGCTTCACCCCTTCGGCCGGAAGCGGATCCGCGCCGGTGCCCGCCGCCAGCGCCCGGTGTTCGGTGCTGAGAACCGGCGCCGTCAGCGTCTCCGCCATCAGGGGGGCCGCGAGCAATGCGGCAAGGACAACGGTCGCGATGCGGATCATGGGGCCTCCAGTCGCGCAAGATATAGGCAGGCCCGCGTGCAATTCACAGCTAAAAGCGCGATGATCCCGGTTGCGGCCCTGTGCCGCAGCCCCTGCGCGGAGGGAGAGAGATGACCGACAAGCCGGATGCCAAAACGGATGCATGGCGCGCCCTGGCCACGAAAGAGCTGAAGGGGCGCGACCCCGATACGCTGACGTGGCAGACGCTGGAAGGCATTCCCGTGAAGCCCCTCTACACGGAGGAGGACACGGCCAGCCTGCCCCATATGGGCAGCCTGCCGGGGATCGCACCCTATACGCGGGGGGTGCGGGCGACGATGTATGCCGGCCGGCCATGGACGATCCGGCAGTATGCGGGCTTCTCCACGGCGGAGGAATCGAACGCCTTCTACCGCAAGGCGCTGGCGGCGGGACAGCAGGGCGTGTCTGTCGCCTTCGACCTTGCCACCCACCGCGGCTATGACAGCGACCATCCCCGCGTGGTGGGTGATGTCGGCAAGGCGGGTGTGGCCATCGACTCGGTCGAGGACATGAAGATCCTGTTCGACGGCATTCCGCTGGACAAGGTCTCCGTGTCGATGACGATGAACGGCGCGGTGATCCCGATCCTCGCCAACTTCATCGTCACGGGGGAGGAGCAGGGGCATGACCGTGCCGTGCTCTCCGGGACCATCCAGAACGACATCCTGAAGGAGTTCATGGTCCGCAACACCTACATCTATCCGCCCGAGCCTTCGATGCGGATCATCGCGGACATCATCGAATACACCTCGAAGGAGATGCCGAAGTTCAACTCCATCTCCATCTCCGGCTATCACATGCAGGAGGCGGGGGCGAACCTCGTGCAGGAGCTGGCCTTCACGCTGGCGGACGGGCGGGAATATGTCCGCGCGGCCATCGCCGCCGGGATGAACGTGGACGATTTCGCAGGACGGCTGTCGTTCTTCTTCGCCATCGGCATGAATTTCTTCATGGAAGCGGCAAAGCTCCGCGCGGCGCGGCTGCTCTGGACCCGGATCATGCAGGAGTTCGCGCCGAAGAAGCCCGGCTCCCTGATGCTGCGGACGCATTGCCAGACCTCCGGCGTGTCGTTGCAGGAGCAGGACCCCTACAACAACGTCATCCGCACCGCCTATGAGGCGCTGGCGGCGGCGCTGGGGGGCACCCAGTCGCTCCACACCAACGCGCTGGATGAGGCGATCGCGCTGCCGACCGAGTTCTCTGCACGAATCGCGCGGAATACCCAGCTCATCCTGCAGGAAGAAACCGGCATCACCCATGTCGTCGATCCCTTGGCGGGGTCCTATTATGTCGAAAGCCTCACGGCGGAACTGGCCGACAAGGCCTGGGCGCTGATCGAGGAGGTGGAGGCCATGGGCGGCATGACCAAGGCCGTCGCCACCGGCATGCCCAAGCTCCGCATAGAGGAGACCGCCGCGCGGCGGCAGGCGCTGATCGACCGGGGGGAGGACGTGATCGTCGGGGTGAACAAGTATCGCCTTGCCCAGCAGGATCCGATCGAGATCCTCGACATCGACAACCAGAAGGTCCGCGAGTCGCAGATCGCGCGGCTGGAGCGTATCCGCGCCACCCGGAACGAGGCCGCCTGCGAGGCCGCTCTTGCCGAGGTCACGCGCCGGGCGACGGAAGGCGGCAACCTGCTCGAGGCGGCGGTGGAGGCTGCGCGTGCGCGGGCCAGCGTGGGAGAGATCAGCATGGCGATGGAGAAGGTGTTCGGCCGCCACCGGGCGGAGGTCAAGACGCTCGCCGGGGTCTATGGCGCTGCCTATGAGGGCGATGAAGGCTTCGCCGCCATCCAGCGCGACGTGGAAACCTTCGCGGAGGAGGAGGGCCGGCGCCCGCGGATGCTCGTGGTGAAGATGGGGCAGGACGGACACGACCGCGGGGCCAAGGTCATCGCCACCGCATTCGCCGACATCGGCTTCGACGTGGATGTGGGGCCGCTCTTCCAGACGCCGGAGGAAGCCGCGCAGGACGCCATCGACAACGACGTGCACGTGGTCGGCATCTCCAGCCAGGCGGCCGGGCACAAGACGCTGGCTCCGAAGCTGGTGGAGGCGCTGAAGGCACAGGGCGCGGGTGACATCATCGTCGTCTGCGGCGGCGTCATTCCCCAGCAGGACTACCAGTATCTCTACGACAACGGCGTGAAGGCGATCTTCGGCCCCGGCACCAACATTCCCGATGCGGCGAAGAACATCCTCGATCTCATCCGCGCATCGCGGCAGAGCGAGGCGGCGGAGTAGGTGGCTGTCATCGACCATCTCGTCGTCTCCTCCGCGACGCTGGAGGAAGGGGCGGCTTTCGTTGAGGCGAACCTCGGTGTCGCTCCCGCTGGCGGCGGGGAACATGCGCTGATGGCCACGCACAACCGGTTGCTGGGCGCGGGCGAGGCGTATCTGGAGGTCATCTCTCCCGCGCCGCATCTGCCGCGCCCCGACCGTCCGCGCTGGTTCGGGCTCGACAGGCTTGCGGGGCCCGCACGGCTGACCAACTGGGTGCTGGCGGTGCCGGATCTGACGGCGGCGCTGCGCCATGCGCCGCCGGGCGCGGGCACGCCGCAGGATCTGGCCCGGGGTGATCTCGCCTGGCGGTTCAGCCTGTCGGACGATGGCGAGCTGCCCTTCGACGGCATCTTTCCCGCGCTGATCGAATGGCAGGGCGTGGCGCATCCGGTGCAGCGGCTGGGCAATACGGGGATCGAACTCGTGCGGCTGGAGCTGCGCCATCCCGATGCGCCGGGGCTGGCGGCGGCGCTGGCCCCCTTCCTCGCGGACGCGCGTGTCACGGTTCAGCCCGGTGCGCCAGGCATGACGGCATGGTTCGAAACGCCGCTCGGGCTCAGGTCGCTCTGAACTTGCCCTTCGCGCCAAGCGGGTCTAGGGACAGATCATGCGGATACTTTTTCTCGGGGATGTCGTGGGCCGGACGGGCCGCACCGCCATTGCGGAGCGGCTGCAGGGTCTCAGGGCGGAATGGAAACTCGATTTCGTCGTGGTGAATGGCGAAAACGCGACAGGCGGGGCAGGGCTTTCGCCCGACCACGCCAAGGCGCTGCTGGCGGCGGGCGCGGATTGCCTGACGCTGGGCGATCATGCGTTCGACCAGAAGGACATGATGTCCTTCATCGAGCAGGAGCCGCGCATCATCCGCCCGCTGAACTATTCGAAGATCGCGCCCGGGCGCGGCTTCCGGCTGTTCCCGCTCCCCGACGGGCGGCGCATCCTCGTGGCGCAGGTGCTGGGGCAGGTGTTCATGAAGCGCCCGTTCGATGATCCATTCTCCGCGGTGGAATCGGTGCTCAAGGCCCACCCGCTCGGCGCTGCCGCCACGGCCATCCTGCTCGACGTGCATTGCGAGGCGACGAGCGAGAAGATGGCGATGGGTCACTGGTGCGACGGGCGCGCCTCCGTCGTCGTCGGAACGCATACCCACGTGCCGACGGCGGACGCCCAGATCCTGCCCGGCGGGACGGCCTTCCAGTCGGACGCGGGCATGTGCGGCGACTACGACAGCGTGATCGGCATGAACAAGATGGAGCCGCTCCGCCGCTTCATCACCGGGATGGCGAGCGGGCGGTTCGAGCCGGGCAACGGCCCGGCGACCCTCTGCGGCATCTTCGTGGAGACGGATGACGCAACCGGAAAGGCCGTGCGCCAGGCCATGGTCCGGGTCGGCGGGCGGCTGGATCAGGCGGGTCCATAAGCTGTCCTTGTCCTGCGGGGGCAACCGTTTTGGAGCACCGCATATGGATTGGCGGCCAATCCTTGCCGTGGAGCTTGTGCCGCTCCCGTGGGCTGGGCGTCTGGCTCCGGCGAGAGGCAGGGAAGTAGAAGCCCGCGCAGGCGGGCACGAATCCGAAGCAACGTTCCCTCATCGGGAAAAAGAGGGTCCGGGCCGAGGCGGTCGGCCTCCCCTGCAAAGGGATCAGCGGGCCGTATTCGAGGCGTTTGCGGTTCGGTATCGCGGCAGGACCGACGCCGCCCATGCAAAACCGTCACGGGACGATCCGATGTCGGACGCTCCCAAGGCTCGCATCCGTCGTGCTGATCGCGTTCTGCGGTGACGTGCTGCGTCAGACTGGGTCATGGCACCCACGCCGCCCTTGCCCCCTTGGGCCCCGTTCGCTAGAGATGCGGCAAATTTCAGACATCCAGACGGAGCATGCCATGGCCGGCCATTCCAAATGGGCCAACATCCAGCATCGCAAGGGCAAGCAGGATGCGGCCCGCTCGAAGCTTTTCTCCAAGCTCGCACGCGAGATCACCGTTGCGGCGCGGATGGGTGACCCCGATCCCGACAAGAACCCCCGTCTCCGCCTTGCGGTGAAGGAGGCCAAGACCCAGTCGATGCCGAAGGACGTGATCGAGCGGGCCATCGCCAAGGCGAGCGGCGCGGATGCCGACAGCCTCGAGGAGATCCGGTATGAGGGCTACGGCCCGAACGGCGTCGCCGTCATCGTCGAGGCGATGACCGACAACCGCAATCGCACCGCCTCCAACGTCCGCTCGCTCTTTACCAAGTCGGGCGGCAACCTGGCCGAGACCGGCGCGGTGAGCTTCATGTTCGAGCGGAAGGGCGAGATCACCTATCCGTTGAGTGTGGGCGATGCCGACACCGTCATGGAGGCCGCGATCGAAGCGGGCGCCGAGGATGTGGAGACCTCCGAGGATGGCCATATCATCTGGTGCGCCTTCGACGAACTGGCGGATGTCTCTGCCGCGCTGGAAGCCCCGCTCGGTGAGGCGGAAAGCGCGAAGATTGTCTGGAAGCCCAGCACCACGACGGAACTGGACCTCGACTCCGCCCAGAAGCTCATGCGTCTGATCGACAATCTGGAGGATGACGACGACGTGCAGACCGTCACCGCGAACTTCGAGATCTCGGATGAGGTGATGGCTCAACTCTGAAGGGCCGGGCCGTTCAATTCTGGCGGTGCCGAATTGATCCGGCACCCCACGGGTGCGGGGCATTGTCCCCGCTGACCTGCCCGAGCGGGGGAGTTCAGCTCCGGTCGGGCGCGTTTCTGGTTCGCCGCTGAGGGTCTTCTGCCACAGCAGGGAGGCTAATCCGTCCCGGACTTGCCAAGTCCGGCGGCGCGGCCCAGAAGAGGGGTATGGCCACCGTCACCGTTCCCCCGATTTCCCCGGAAACCGACAGCCAGCCGTTGACCGGCATGCTGTGGATGTTCGTCTCGGGCTTGTCCTTCGTCGGCGTCAACGTCTTCGTCAAGATTTTCGGGCAGGGTCTGCCGGCGGCGGAATCGGCCTTCCTGCGGTTCGGCTTCGGGCTTCTGTTCCTGCTTCCGCTCGCCCCTGCATTCCTGCGCCAGAGACCGACCCGCCGGATCATGGGGCAGATCTGGGCGCGGGGCGGGCTGCATGCCGTCGGGGTGATCTGCTGGTTCTACGCCATGACCTCCATCCCCCTGCAGGAAGTGACGGCGATCAACTATCTCACCCCGATCTACGTGACGCTGGGGGCGGCGGTATTCTTTGGCGAGCGGCTGGCGATGCGGCGGATCGTTGCGATCCTCGTCGCCATCGTCGGCGTCATGGTGATCCTGCGTCCGGGCGTGCGCGAGGTCGAGCCGGGCCATCTGGCCATGCTGACCACCACCGCCTGCTTCGGCGCCTCCTTCCTGTTTGCCAAGCGTCTGTCCGAGGAAATGAACCCCGCTCTCGTCGTGGCATGGATGTCGGTGACGGTGACGGTTCTGCTTGCACCGCTGGCGCTCATGAACTGGGTGCAGCCCAGCCTTGCCGAACTCGGCGGCATGGCGATCGTCGCCGGCTGCGCGACTTTCGGGCATTATGCGATGACGCGGGCCTTCCGCCTTGCGCCGGTTTCCGTCACCCAGCCGGTGACGTTTCTGCAACTCATCTGGGCCACGCTGATCGGCGCCGCCGCCTTTGGGGAGGCGGCGGATATCTGGGTCGTGGTGGGCGCGGCGATGATCATCTCCGCCGTCGCCTATGTCACGCTGCGCGAAGCGCGGCTGAAACGAGGTCAGACCCCGGCGGGCATTACCGAAAGCGCCTGATCGTTCGGCGTGAGCAGCCTGCGTGAGATGCTGGCGGGGCTGATCTGGCCCAGCGTCTCCGCCCCGTCCACGACACGCATCGCATGGCCGGCTGCCTCGAGCGCGGCCATCGCCTTGCGGATCGGCAGGCCAGCCGGGAGGGCGCCGATCGCGCTCTCCGTCAGCGGTTCCAGCGCGTCACAGGCGGTGAGCACGGCAAGCGGGTTCATGTTCTGAACGAAATCCGACACGTAGTCCGACGCGGGGTTGGAGTAGATCTCCCGCGGGGTTCCCGTCTGCACGATCCGTCCGCCTTCCAGAATGGCGATGCGGTTGCCGATCTTGAAGGCCTCGTCCAGATCGTGGGAGACGAAGAGGATCGTGCGTTTCAGCCGCTCCTGAAGGGCCAGAAGCTCATCCTGCAACTTGGTGCGGATCAGCGGGTCCAGGGCCGAGAACGGCTCGTCCATCAGCAGGATCGGGGCCCCCGTCACCAGCGCGCGGGCAAGGCCCACCCGCTGCTGCATGCCCCCGGACAGGTCCGTTACCCGCCGGTCGGCCGAGCCTTCCAGGCCGACGATCTCCAGCTGCTCCTGCACCTTGGCCCGTCGTTCCGTGGCGCTAAGCCCGGCGAGTTCCAGCCCCAGGCCCACGTTGTCCCGCACGGTCCGCCAGGGCAGCAGTCCGAACTGCTGGAACACCATGGAGACGCGATGCAGCCGCAGATTGCGGAGCGTTCGGGCATCCGCGCCGTTCACCGCAACCATCCGGTTGCCGTCGTTCACCCGAACCTCGCCGCGTGTGACCGGGTTCAGACCGTTCACCGCGCGGAGCAGGGTTGATTTGCCGGAGCCGGAAAGGCCCATCAGAACGACGATCTCGCCGGTATTGACCGTCAGGGAGGCGTTGTGCACGCCAAGGATCTGGCCGGTTTTCGCGCGCACTTCGGCACGGTCCATCCCCGCGTCCATCAGCGGCAGAGCGCCGCGCGCATTGTCCCCGAAGACGATGGAGACATTGTCGAACTCGACGGCGCTGTTCGTTGGTGCGGCGCTCATTTGCGGCGCTCCACGCGGAGCATCCGGTCAAGAAGGATGGCCACGATGACGATGACGAATCCCGCCTCGAAGCCCAGAGACGTATTGACCGTGTTCAGCGCCCGCACCACTGGCACCCCAAGCCCGTTGGCACCGACAAGCGCCGCGATCACCACCATGGAAAGCGAAAGCATGATCGTCTGGTTCAGGCCCGCCATGATCTGCGGGGTGGCATAGGGAAGCTCCACCTTCCACAGCTTCTGACGCGACGTGGCCCCGAAGGCCGTCGCCGCCTCGGTGAGCGAGGAGGGCGTCGAGGATATGCCGAGGTAGGTCAAGCGGATCGGCGCGGGAAGCACGAAGATCACCGTCGCGATCAGGCCGGGCACCATGCCGATGCCGAAGAACACGATGGCCGGGATGAGATAGACGAAGGTCGGCAGCGTCTGCATCAGGTCCAGCACCGGGGCGACCCAGGCGTAAAGCCTTGGCCGGTGCGCAAGGAAGACGCCCACGGGCACTCCGATCGCCATGCAGACGACACAGGCGGAGAGCACCAGTGTCAGGCTTTCCATCGTCGCCTGCCAGTAGCCCTGGTTCATCACGAAGAGAAAGCCCACCAGCACGATCAGCGGCGCTTTCCAGTTGCGTTGGATGGCAAAGGCAATGGCGACGAAGATCGCCACGATGACCAGCGGGGGTGGCGTCAGCAGGAGCCACAATATTCCGTCGATCAACCCCTGCATTCCGGTGGACAGCGCGTTGAAGAACGCCGCCGCGTGCAGGTTCAGCCAGTCGAACACAAGCTTTGCCGTGCGTCCGACCGGTATCTTGGTCGAGGTTATCCAGTCCATCAGCTTGTCCGTCCTTCGGCTGGCTCAGGAGAGGAGGGGGAACTGCTCACTTGAAAGCCGTCGCGACCGCCGCCTGTGCGTCACCGCCGTCCTTGGTCGTAACGCCTTCCAGCCAGGGCGACATGACTTCGGGATGCGCCTTGAGCCAGGTTTCCGCGGCCTTTGCGGGTTCCGCTCCGTCGTCAAGGATGGCGCCCATGATCTCGTTCCCCATCTCAAGCGAGAAGGAAAGGTTCTCAAGGAACTTTCCGGTATTCGGGCATTCCGCCACATAACCCTTCCGCGCCAGCGTGCCGACCGTGGCGCCGCCGAAATCGGGCCCGAACACCTCATCGCCGCCCGACAGATAGGTCAGGTCGAAGTTGGAGTTCATCGGATGGGGTTCCCAGCCGAGGAAGACCACCGGATGCGATTGGCCGTCGGCGCGCCTTACCTGCGCCAGCATGCCCTGTTCGGAGCTTTCGACAAGGTCGAAATCCTTCAGTCCGAACTGACCTTTTTCGATCATGTCGAGGATCAGCCGGTTGCCGTCATTACCCGGCTCGATCCCGTAGATCTTGCTGTCCAGCACGTCCGAATGCGTCGCGATATCCTTGAAATCCCTGATCCCCGCCGCCGCGCCCGCGGCATTGGTGGCGAGCGTGTATTTCGCCCCGGTCAGGTTCGTTCGGATTTCATCGATCGTGCCTGCCTGCCGATAGGGTGTGATGTCCGCCTCCATCGAGGGCATCCAGAGACCCAGAAACGCGTCGATCTGCCCGTTCGCGAGCGAGGCAAACGTCACCGGCAGGGCAAGCAGCTTGATCTCCGTGTCATAGCCGAGCGCCTGCAGGACCGTGGTCGCAACCGCGGTCGTGGCGGTGATGTCGGTCCAGCCGACATCGGCGAATGTGACCTTGTCGCAGTTGGCGGCGGCGGGCAGCGCGGCTGCGACGAGGGCTGACGTGAGGAGCGTTGTGCGAACGATGGACATTGGATTCCTTCGTGATTTGTTGTTGATTGACTATTCAATCATGATGCGCGTAGTTGTACGCCGGTGAGCAGAGGTGTCAACATGCCGAAACGTGGAATGGAGCCTATTCGAAGGGCCGCGCTGGTAAAAGCGACCATAGCGGAGATCGGAGGCGTAGGGGGGCTCGACGCGACCGTGGCGCAGATCGCGCGGCGGGCGGGCGTCTCCTCGGCGCTGGCGCTCCATTACTTCGGCAGCAAGGAGCGGATCTTTCTCGCCGCCATGCGGTTCGTGCTGACCAGCTATGGTGCAGAGGTCCGCGCGGCGCTGGCCGGGGCTGATGCGCCGCGCGCCCGGCTGGACGCCATCGTCTCGGCCGGTTTTTCGCCGACGAGCTTTCAGCGTGAGACGGTGAATGCCTGGCTGAACTTCTACGTGCTCGCACAGAACAGCGCGGAAGCGCGGCGCCTGCTGAACATCTACCGTCGTAGGCTGCATTCCAACTTGCTGCGTGAGCTGCGGCCGCTGGTGGGTGAGCGGGCGGAGGAAGCGGCCTATGCCATCGGCGCGATGATCGACGGGGTCTATCTGCGCGAGGCGCTGGGCGAAGGGACGCCTGACGGGGCGGAGGCGACGCGGGCCGTCATGGGGCATCTGGAGAAGGAGATCGCAGGATGAGGGCACAGCCCCAAGCAAGCCATTTCATCGACGGCGCCTTTGTCGAGGATACCTCGGGTGCGCCGGTCGATGTGATCTATCCGGCAACCGGCGAAGTCATCGCCCGCCTGCATGAGGCAACGCCCGCGATTCTCGACCGCGCGCTGAATTCCGCGCGGCGGGCGCAGCGCGACTGGGCCGGGCTCCGCCCGGTGGAGCGGGGGCGCATCCTCCACCGCGCCGCGCAGATCATGCGGGAGCGGAACCGCGCGCTTTCCGAACTGGAGACGCTGGATACGGGCAAGCCCATTCAGGAAACCCTCGTCGCCGATGCGACGAGCGGGGCGGATGCGCTGGAGTATTTCGCGGGCCTCGCACCGACCGTGACGGGCGAGACGATCCCGCTCGGGCAGGATTTCGTCTATACCCGGCGGGAGCCGGTCGGGGTCTGCGTCGGCATCGGCGCATGGAACTATCCCACGCAGATCGCCTGCTGGAAGGCCGCGCCCGCGCTGGCCCTTGGCAATGCGATGGTCTTCAAGCCCTCCGAGACGACACCGCTTGGCGCGCTGAAACTGGCGGAGATCCTCATCGAGGCGGGCCTGCCGCCTGGCCTTTTCAACGTCGTGCAGGGGCGGGGCGCAGTGGGGGCTGCGCTGGTGACGGATCCGCGGGTGGACAAGGTTTCCCTGACCGGCTCCGTCGCGACGGGAGCCAAGGTCTATGCCGCGGCGGCGGAGGGTATCCGCTCCGTCACGATGGAGCTGGGCGGGAAATCCCCGCTCGTGGTGTTCGAGGATGCCGACCTGGACAGCGCGGTCGGCGCGGCGATGCTGGGGAATTTCTATTCCTCCGGCCAGATCTGCTCCAACGGCACGCGGGTCTTCGTGCAGAAATCCGTGCGCGAGGCGTTTCTCGACCGGCTTGTGCGGCGGAGCAGGGCGATCCTGCTCGGCGATCCGCTGGATGAGGCGACGCAGATGGGGCCGCTCGTCTCGCAGGCCCAGTTCGACAAGGTGATGGGCTATATCGCCCGCGCGGAGGCGGAAGGCGCGCAGCTCGTGACCGGCGGGCGGCAATGGGGCAATGCGGGGCTTTTTGTGGAGCCGACCGTCTTCGCCGGTGTCACCGACGGGATGACGCTGGCGCGGGAGGAAGTCTTCGGCCCCGTCATGGCCGTCCTGGACTTCGAGACGGAGGAGGAGGCGCTCACTCGCGCCAATGCCACGCCCTATGGTCTTGCGGCGGGGGTGTTCACCGCCGACATGACGCGGGCGCACAGGATGGCGGCGGGGTTCGAGGCAGGCACCTGCTGGATCAACGCCTACAACCTGACCCCGGTGGAGGCACCGTTCGGCGGCATGAAGCTCTCCGGCGTGGGGCGGGAGAACGGCCGCGCGGCAGTGGAGCACTATACCCAGATCAAATCCGTCTATGTCGGGCTCGGACCCGTCGAAGCCCCGTATTGAAGGAGAGCGCATTATGACCGGCGGCATTCCGGGCGGTGTGGGTGGCCGTTTCCTGAAGAACGGCGACGGCGGCGAGACGGCGGATTTCGTCATCGTGGGCGCGGGTTCTGCCGGCTCCGCCATGGCTTACCGGCTGTCTGAGGCGGGGGCGAGCGTCATCGTGATCGAGTTCGGCGGAACCGACGCCGGGCCGTTCATCCAGATGCCCGGCGCGCTGTCCTACCCGATGAACATGTCGCGCTATGACTGGGGGTTCCAGTCGGAGCCGGAGCCGCATCTGGCCGGTCGCAAGCTTGCCGTGCCGCGGGGCAAGGTGATCGGAGGCTCGTCCTCCATCAACGGCATGGTCTTTGTGCGCGGTCATGCGAAGGACTTCGATCACTGGCGCGATTCCGGCGCGGACGGTTGGGCCTATGCCGATGTGCTGCCCTATTTCCGCCGCATGGAGACATGGCACGGCGGAGAGCCGGACGCGTTCCGGGGCGCCTCCGGCCCGCTGCATGTCACGCGCGGGTCTCGGGAAAACCCGCTGTTCGATGCCTTTGTCGAAGCGGGTGCCGAGGCGGGATATCCCGTGACGGCCGACTACAACGGCCGCCAGCAGGAGGGGTTCGGCGCGATGGAGGCGACGATCTGGCGCGGGCGGCGCTGGTCGGCGGCGAATGCCTATCTGAAACCCGCCCTGCGCCGTCCCAATGTCCGGCTCGTGCGGGGCTTTGCCCGGCGCGTGGTGTTCGAGGGGCGCCGTGCGGTGGGGGTGGAGCTTCAGCGCCATGGCCGCACGGAAGTGATCCGGGCGCGGCGGGAAGTGGTGCTGGCCGCCTCCTCCATCAATACGCCGAAGCTGCTGATGCTCTCCGGCATCGGGCCTGCTCCGGCGCTCTCGGCCCTCGGCCTGCCGGTGGTCGCGGACCGGCGGGGGGTGGGGCAGAACCTTCAGGATCACCTCGAGATCTACATGCAATATGCGGCCGCCCGGCCCATCACGCTGTTCCGGTACTGGAACCTGCTGGGCAAGGCCTATGTCGGGGCGCGCTGGCTTTTCACCCGCTCCGGGCCGGGGGCGTCGAATCAGTTCGAGGCCTGTGGCTTCATCCGTTCAGCCGCCGGGGTGGATTATCCCGACATCCAGTACCACTTCCTGCCACTCGCCGTGCGCTACGATGGCAAGGCGGTTGCGGAGGGGCACGGGTTTCAGGTCCATGTGGGGCCGATGCGGTCCGGCAGCCGGGGGGAGGTCACCCTGCGCTCCGCCGACCCCGCGGAACCGCCCCGCATCCGCTTCAACTACATGTCGAAAGACGAGGACTGGCGCGACTTCCGCAGGGCCATCCGGCTCACCCGCGAGATCTTCGGCCAGCCCGCCATGACCCACCATGTGAAGGCGGAGCTGCAGCCCGGCCCGGCCGTGGACAGTGACGCGGAGCTGGACGCCTTTCTGCGCGAGCATGTGGAAAGCGCCTATCACCCGTGCGGCACGGCGCGGATGGGGCGGGCGGAGGATCCGATGGCGGTGGTGGACCCGGAATGCCGGGTGATCGGTGTGGAAGGGCTGCGCGTTGCCGACAGTTCCATCTTCCCGCGCATCACGAACGGCAATCTCAACGCCCCGTCGATCATGGTCGGGGAAAAGGCCGCGGATCACCTGCTGGGCCGGGTGCCCTTGCCGCCCTCCAACGCGGAACCGTGGGTAAATCCCGCGTGGCAGACATCCCAGCGGTGAGCCTCAGGTGTGCAGTCGGCGGCCTCCGGCGGAGGCGAGCTCCAGAAGGCTCATGTCGAGGCGTCGGTTGAACCGGCGCAACTCGCTCAGCACCATGGTCGGGGCGGGCAGCGGGTCAGTCACGGCGACGACGGAGCCCCGATAGTTGCACCGATCCAGCAGGCGAACGAGATCGACGATATCGAACTGGCGGGCGACGATGGGGGACAGGATGCAATCCGGCGCGATGCGGCGGACGAATTCCGGGCTGATCGTCGTGAACCGGCAGTAGATCATGGAAACGCCGCCGGGGAACTGCTGGATGAGCGGTGCGAGCGAGGGGCCGGGCTCAACCAGCAAAAGCCGATCGGATTCGGGTCCGATCGCGTCTTTTGGCTGCTTGAGCCAATCAGGCGCCGCGGACAGGCAGCTCATTCGAAAGTTACCATGTCATCTGCCCTGCCAAAAGACTGCACATCCAAAGGTTTAAACCCTTGTGTGGGTCACACGCAAAAGTATTCTCGATAATGTGAGCGATACAAGCAATTTCTGAGCGGAGATGTTCGGGAGCGACTTGCGATGTCGATTCGCGCGCGTCACACAGGCGTGAGCGTCGTTTAAAGCAGCGAAAGGATTAAAACAATGAGCAGCGCGACGGCGGACGAGGCCCTGAAATCGCTGGTCGCGGGCGTGCCGATTCCCCTCCTGCTGATCGATGAGGCGGACCGGATCCTGGCCACCAACGACGCGGCGGTCCGCCTGTTCGGGCTGGCGGTCGAGGCGCGTCATTACCTCACCGTGATCCGGCAGCCTGCCGTGACAAGTTGTATCGAGGCCACGCGCCGGACCGGGCGGGAGACACAGGGCCGAATGCTCATCGCCGGCCCGTCGCTCGACCGCTCGTTCCGGGTGGTGACCACGCCCGTATTGGACAGGCGGGTGCTCGTCTCGCTGGAGGAGATCACGGATGTGGAGCAGGCGAGCCGCATCCGGCGCGACTTCGTCGCCAATGTCAGCCATGAGATGCGCACGCCGCTGACGGCGCTTCTCGGCTTCATCGAAACACTTCGCGGGGCGGCGCGGGATGACGCGGCGGCGCGGGAGCGGTTCCTGTCCATCATGGCGCGGGAAGCGGAGCGGATGAACCGGCTCGTCGCGGATCTGCTGTCGCTCACGCGCGTGGAATCGGAGGAGCGCGTCCGGCCGACCGCACCGGTCGATCTCGCCGCGCTCGCGCGTTCCGCGGCGGCCAGCCTCCGGCCGGTGGCGGAAGCGGCGGGCGCGGAGATCGAGCTGACCGGCGCCGCCGAGCCGCTTACCGCGCCGGGAGACGCTGACCAGCTGACGCAGGTGCTTACCAACCTCATCGAGAACGCGCTGAAATATGGCGGCCCGGGGCGCGTCACGGTGGCGCTTTCGGGCCAGTCGCGCGACCCGGTGCTGAAAAGACCGGTTGCGCGGATAGACGTGATCGACCGGGGAGAGGGGATAGATGACCTCCACCTGCCGCGCCTGACAGAGCGGTTCTACCGTGTGGACAGTCACCGCTCCCGCGAGAAGGGCGGGACCGGGCTTGGCCTCGCGATCGTGAAGCATATCGTCAACCGTCACCGGGGCCGCCTGAAGATCGAAAGCCGGAAGGGGGAGGGGAGCCGCTTCACCGTCCTGCTGCCCAGATCAGACAGCATGGAACCGGAGGGCTGAGAGGGCGTTATCTCAAATTGGGGAGAGTTCGCATGTCCATCATCCGAAGCAGCCTGCTTGCCGCCACCCTGATCTTCAGTCCTGCGATCCTTGCGGCGCAGGCCGCCGTGGAGACACCGAAGGTCGGCACGGCCGGAGAGTGCGAGGGCGGTGTGGCACAACCGGCAACGGGTGTGGCGCAGGGTCCGTCCAGCGGCACCGCACCGGGGAATGCCGGTTCTACGGGTTGGAGCGGCGGTACGGGCGGCTCCAATACCGGAACGGTGCCTGCGGGCGCTTTGCCGGAATCGAAAACCTGGCAGCCGAAGACCGCCTCCGGGTTAGACCTCATGGGCGTCAAGAAGGTTGCGCCTGACTGCTGATCGAACGGATTGGTGTGGAAACCAGTGCCCTCGGGGGAGCGGTTTAAAACCTGCTGGTTCCGCGCCTTTCATGAAGAATACCCTGTCCGGTAAACCTCGCGGAACCGGGTTCAGAGGGAGTAGGTCTCCCCCGTTATTTCGTGGGGCGGGGGACCCGCCTGCGCCAGAACGCTCCCCCTGCTTTTGGCGATGTCATGAAACTGTTACCCTTGTGTCACATAGTGGTCGCATCCTGGTCTTAGGAGACCTGCGGAAGGTCGCTTCACGGCGGTCGCCATATTGATCGGGCTAACAGGAGTTTTCCATGTCCATCGTCCGTAACACTGCCTCCGTCGTCGCGATAATCGCGGCCGGGGCTTGTGCCGCCTCCGCACGTGATGTCGTTCAGGTGGCCGGATCCTCCACCGTTCTCCCCTATGCGTCGATCGTGGCCGAGGCTTTTGGCGAGAACTTCGACTTCAAGACCCCGGTCGTGCAATCCGGCGGTTCTTCCGCAGGCCTGAAGCAGTTCTGCGAGGGCGTGGCTGACAATACCATCGACATCGCCAACTCCTCCCGTCCGATCCGTCCGGCCGAGGTCGAGACCTGCAAGGCCAACGGCGTGACCGAGATCATGGAAGTGCGCATCGGTTACGACGGGATCGTTTTCGCCTCCGACCGTTCCGCGCAGGACTTCGCCTTCACCCCCGCCGACTGGTACAAGGCACTGGCCGCGCAGACCTTCGTGGACGGCAAGCTGGTTGCCAATACGGTTTCCAGCTGGGATCAGGTCAACCCGGCCTTCGCCAAGCAGGAGATCGTGGCCTATGTCCCGGGCACCAAGCACGGCACGCGGGAGGTCTTCATCGAGAAGGTCATCCAGGAGGGCTGCGAGGCCACCGGCGCGCTGAAGGCGATGACGGATGCCCTTGGCAAGGATGAGGCGCTGAAGGCCTGCACCACCCTGCGCACCGATGGCCGCTCCGTTGACATCGACGGCGACTATACCGAGACGCTGGCCCGCATCCAGTCCAACAAGGCCGGGATCGGCGTGTTCGGCCTGTCCTTCTACGAGCAGAACACCAATACGCTGAAGGTCGCTACGATGGACGGGATCGTTCCTTCGGTGGAATCGATCTCCACCGGCGAATACCCGGTTTCCCGCCCGCTGTTCTTCTACGTGAAGAAGCAGCACATCGGCCAGATCCCCGGCTTGCTGGAATTTGCGGAGTTCTTCGTCTCGGAAGACATCGCGGGTCCGGGCGGTCCGCTCGCGCAATACGGGCTTGTGCCCGATCCGAAACTGGCCGACACGCAGGCCGCCGTCGCGTCCCAGGCGGCGATGAACTGACACCCGGACAGGGCGGCGCAAGCCGCCCTCCTTCCTTTCAGAGGCTCGAACGCGCGCCATGTCCCTCCCCTGGATTATCCTCATCGTGCTGGCCCTCGCGGCGGCAGGCTTTCTGCTCGGACGCGGTCGGGCGCTGAGCACGTCCGACTCCCGGCTTCTGCATTCGCTGCCCTCCTTCCACGGCTGGTTCGTCGCATTGTCCACCGCCGCTCCGGCGCTGCTGTGGCTGCTCGCAGGGCTGCTGGCGCTTCCCCTGCTGGCGGCAGGCGACGGGGCGCGGGGGCAGGGTTTCACCGTCGTCGTGGTCATCACCGTCCTGCTTTCTCTTGCCGGTCTTGCCCTGTCGCTGAAGCGCGTCTCGCCTGACTTCCGCGCGCGGAACGTGGTGGAGCGGTTCTCCCTCCTCATGCTGATCCTCGCCTCCACGATCGCCATCCTGACGACGCTGGGCATCGTCCTGTCGATGTTGTTCGAGACGATGAACTTCTTCAGCCAGTACCCCTGGCAGGACTTCTTCTTCTCCCTGACCTGGGCGCCCGCCTTCCACGGGCAGAGCCAGCTTGGCATCCTGCCGCTGCTGTGGGGCACGCTTTACATTTCCTTCATCGCGCTGGCCGTGTCGGTTCCGATCGGGCTGTTCGCGGCGATTTACATGTCGGAATACGCCTCCAAGCCCTTCCGGTCGGTGGCCAAGCCGCTGATCGAGATTCTCGCGGGCATCCCGACCATTGTTTATGGCCTTTTCGCCCTGATCACCGTCGGGCCGCTGCTGCGCGACTGGATCGCCCAGCCGACCGGGCTTGGCACGTCCGGCTCCTCGGTGATGACGGCCGGGCTGGTGATGGGGGTCATGCTGATCCCCTTTGTCTCCTCGCTCTCCGACGACATCATGAACGCGGTGCCGCAGAGCCTGCGCGACGGCTCCTTCGGGCTTGGCGCGACGAAGTCGGAAACCATCCGTCAGGTCGTGCTGCCCGCGGCGCTGCCGGGGATCGTGGGGGCGGTGCTGCTCGCCACCTCCCGCGCCATCGGTGAGACGATGATCGTGGTTCTGGGGGCGGGGGCGGCTGCGCAGATGTCGCTCAACCCGTTCGAGGCGATGACCACCGTCACGGTCAAGATCGTCAGCCAGCTGACCGGCGACACCGATTTCGCCTCGCCCGAAACGCTGGTGGCCTTCGCGCTGGGTCTGACGCTCTTCGTGATGACGCTGGGGCTCAATGTGCTCGCGCTCCACATCGTGCGCAAATACCGGGAGCAATACGAATGACCGACGCAACCGCCGGATCGACGCCCGCGCCGCGCCGCGAGAGCACCCAGCGTTCCCTTCTGAAGCAGGATGCGCGGACGCGCCGCCGGAACGCTGCGGAGGCGCGGTTCCGCTCCTATGGCCTCATCGCCTGTCTGCTGGGCGTGCTGGCGCTTGTCGGGCTGCTGACATCCGTGCTCGGCAATGGCCTTTCCTCCTTCCGCCAGACCTATGTCGAACTGACGGTTCATCTTGACGCCGACAAGCTCGACCCTTCGGGGGCGCGCGACCCTGCCGCCATCGCAAAGGTCACGACCTTCGGTTATGCGCCGCTGATCGAGCGGGCGATGCGGGAGGCGCTGGCCGCTCGCGGCATCGCCATCGACGGGCTGTCGGAAAAGGAAGCCGCCGGCATCATTTCCCGAGACGCCGCCGCGCAGCTCCGCAACCATGTGCTCGCCAACCCGGAGGTCATCGGCACCGACGTGTCCTTCGACGTTCTCGCGAACGGGCGCATCGACGGCTATATGAAGGGCCGCGTGACGCGCGAGACGGCGGAGACGGACAGCATGGTCACACCGGGGCAGCTGCAGCTCGCCGCCGCGTTGCGCGATGCAGGGCTGCTGGAGTTGAAGTTCAACCCCTCCTTCATCACCGGCTCCGACGCCTCCGACCAGCGCCCCGAAAGCGCCGGACTGGGGATCGCGATCTTGGGCTCGCTCTACATGATGCTGATCGTGCTGGTGCTCGCCCTTCCCATCGGTGTCGCCGCCTCCATCTATCTTGAGGAGTTCGCGCCGAAGAACCGCTGGACCGATCTGATCGAGGTCAACATCTCCAACCTCGCCGCAGTGCCCTCCATCGTGTTCGGTATCCTTGGCCTTGCGATCTTCATCAACTTCGTCGGCCTGCCGCAATCCGCGCCCATCGTGGGCGGTTTGGTGCTGACCTTGATGACGCTGCCGACGATCATCATATCCACCCGGGCGGCGCTGAAGGCCGTGCCGCCCTCCATCCGCGATGCGGCGCTCGGGGTGGGCGCGTCCCGGATGCAGGCGGTGTTCCACCATGTCCTGCCGCTCGCCATGCCGGGGATCCTCACGGGGACGATCATCGGTTTGGCACAGGCGCTCGGTGAGACCGCGCCGCTTCTGCTGATCGGGATGGTGGCCTTCGTACGGGACTTCCCGGCAGCCCCGCCGGAAGGGCTTTTCGATCCTGCCTCCGCCCTGCCGGTGCAGGTGTTCAACTGGACCCAACGGGCGGACCCCGCCTTCGTCGAGCGGGCCTCGGGCGCGATCATCGTGCTCCTCGCCTTCCTGCTCGTGATGAATATCGTGGCCGTCGTGCTGCGTCGGCGCTTCGAACGCCGCTGGTAACGGAGTAAGCTCATGAACGACATGCGCATTACGGAGAGATTGGTGGACGACACCAGCAACAAGATCGCCGCCCGGAACGTCCAGGTCTTCTATGGCGATACCCACGCGATCAAGGATGTGAGCGTGGACATCCGCGACCGGATGGTGACCGCCTTCATCGGCCCCTCCGGTTGTGGCAAGTCCACCTTCCTGCGGACGCTGAACCGGATGAACGACACGATCCAGGGATGCCGGGTGGAGGGGGAGATCCTGCTCGACAGCGAGGATATCTACGACAAGCGCGTCGATCCGGTGCAGCTCCGGGCAAAGGTCGGCATGGTGTTCCAGAAGCCGAACCCCTTCCCGAAGTCGATCTATGACAACGTGGCCTATGGGCCCCGCATCCATGGCCTGTCCCGGTCCAAGGCAGAACTGGACGAGATCGTGGAGAAGTCGCTTCGCCGCGCCGCCCTCTGGAACGAGGTGAAGGACCGGCTTGCCGCGCCCGGCACCGGGCTTTCGGGCGGCCAGCAGCAGCGGCTCTGCATCGCGCGGGCGGTGGCGACCTCGCCCGAGGTTCTGCTGATGGACGAACCGTGCTCCGCCCTCGACCCCATCGCGACTGCGCAGGTCGAGGAACTGATCGACGAACTTCGCGCGAATTTCTCCGTCGTGATCGTGACCCACTCCATGCAGCAGGCGGCACGGGTGAGCCAGAAGACCGCCTTCTTCCATCTCGGCCATCTCGTCGAATTCGGCGAGACCGGGGATATCTTCACCAATCCGAAAGACCCCCGGACCGAGAGCTACATCTCGGGCCGCATCGGCTGAGCGGGAGCGACCATGCCTGAGGTACATATCCAGTCCGCCTTCGACCGCGATCTCGAAGCGATCCAGGCGATGATCATGAAGATGGGCGGCATCGTCGAGACGCAGTTGCTCGACAGCGTGCAGGCGCTGGAGGAACGCGACGACGAGCTCGCCGCCCATGTCCGCGCCACAGACAAGCAGGTCGATCAGCTTGAGGAGCAGATCAATCTGGAGGCCGCCCGCGTCATCGCCATGCGGGCCCCCATAGCCACCGATCTGCGCACCGTGCTGACGGTGCTCAAGATCTCCAATAATCTGGAGCGGATCGGCGATTATGCGAAGAACCTCGCCAAGCGATCCGTCGTGCTTGGCCAGATGCCGCAGATCTCGGGCGCTGCCGGATCCATCCGGCGGATGTCCAAGGCGGTGGAGCAGATGCTGAAGGATGCGCTCGACGCCTATATCCACCGCGATG
This sequence comes from Haematobacter sp., assembly GCF_032102465.1. Taxonomy (NCBI): domain Bacteria; kingdom Pseudomonadati; phylum Pseudomonadota; class Alphaproteobacteria; order Rhodobacterales; family Paracoccaceae; genus Haematobacter; species Haematobacter sp. The sequence continues at coordinate 115,766 of NZ_DAMDHB010000004.1, forward strand.
TTGAACTGGCCCGCGACGTGCGCGACCGCGACCAGGACGTGGATCAGATGTACAATGCGCTGTTCCGCGAGTTCCTGACCCATATGATGGAGGATCCGCGCAACATCACCGCCTGCATGCACCTTCACTTCATCGCCAAGAACATCGAACGCTGCGGCGATCACGTCACCTCCATCGCGGAGCAGGTGATCTATCTCGCGACCGGCGAGATGCCCTCCGACAGCCGGCCCAAGGCAGATGCGACATCGGCCCAGCCGATCATGGAGGATCGGGGATGAGCACGAAGCCGAGCGTCCTTCTCGTGGAGGATGAGCCTTCGCAGCGCGAGGTGCTGGCCTACAACCTCGAGGCGGAGGGGTTCCGGGTGATCCCGGCATCCAATGGGGAGGAGGCACTGCTTCTGGTGGATGAGGAAGCGCCTGATCTGGTGCTACTGGACTGGATGCTGCCGAATGTCTCCGGCATCGAGGTCTGCCGTCAGTTGAAGGGCCGTCCCGGAACGCGCAGTCTGCCGATCCTCATGCTCTCCGCCCGCTCGGAGGAGGTGGACCGGGTGCGCGGGCTCGAAACCGGCGCAGACGACTATGTCGTCAAACCGTATTCCATCGTGGAGCTCATGGCGCGCGCCCGCGCGCTCCTCCGCCGCACGCGTCCCGCTTCGGTGGGCGAGGTGCTGGAGTTCGGCGGCATCCGGCTCGACCCGGAGAGCCACCGTGTCTGGCGGGAAGAAAAGCTGCTGAAACTTGGCCCGACGGAGTTCCGTCTGCTCTCGACGCTGATGGAGAAGCCGGGGCGGGTCTGGAGCCGGGAGCAGCTGCTGGACCGGGTCTGGGGGCGGGACATCTATGTCGATACCCGGACGGTGGATGTCCATATCGGCAGGCTCCGCAAGGCGCTTGGCATCCACGGCGGAGAGGACGTCCTGCGCACCGTGCGCGGCGCGGGCTACGCGCTGGGATAAGGACTGCGGAGGTGCCGGGCGGGCGGCAGTCCGCCTCCGGGAGCGCGGCGATCGGGCAAGGCTGGCGCGCTGCGCGGCGGATTGGTGGGCATGTTACTATGCACGACCATGCAGGCCTTGGACCCGCAGGCTGGCGAGCCAGATCGACCGCTGAAAGAACTCGCCTTGAGGGGCCTGACCGGACGCTCCCGAACCAAACCTCCGAACCATCCTGTGTTTCATTGGGCCTGTTGTCGACGGCTGCCCTTGCGGCCCTGCGTGTGGGTATGGGCGCGTAGACGGCGATTGTGCGGGAATGTCGGGAGCCGGCTGAGGCGCGGGTATGCGCGCACGTATCGCGATGTCGAGACGACGGGCACAGCCAGGTCTTCTACCGCGTGGATATGCAAGCGCGCATGGCGGCTGCTCCCCGTGCAGGTTTCCTTCAGGCCGGCGGTCGGTATGCCCGCAGGGCGGATGATACCCCTCCGCGCAGGCGGGTATCGGCGGCAGGCCATGTGCCCACGCCAGTTGCCCGCTCAGGGGGTGGGCGTTATCCGGGTAATCCCCACGGCGGCAGCGCGGGCAAGGGCCGGGTCCAGCGACATCGGGATATACTCTCCCCGCCGCCACAGTTCCCCCATATCGTCATAGTGGCGCGACAGCGGGTGCCCTGACTGCCCGGTCGCCGTGATGAAGACCGAACTGTCAGGGTCGGCGAAATCATAGACCCCGCGATAGCCCGCGCCATGGACGTTGAGATAGGGATTGCTGCCCGTGCCGCTGGTCAACCCGCGCATCAGCGTATCGTCCCCGCCCGAAGTGGACTGCCGGATGTTCACGAGATAGCGCAGCAGCGGCACGTTCCCCAGCACCGGATGGTCATGCGCCGCCTGATGGATGTCGCCCCAGCGCCAGCTTTCCAGATTGCGGCCATAGCGTTCGGAGAGCCGCAGCAGCGCATCGTCCAGTGCCATCCGCGCGATGTCCGTGCAGGTCTCCACCGGGGAGGACTGGATGATGTCGCACCATTTCCCGGCGCCGTCGATGTTGCGGAATACCCGCTCCATGAACAGCGGATCGGCATGAGTGAAGCTGTCCGCCAGCGGGCCGAGCTCATCCCGGATGAGCTTTTCCTGCAGGCTCCGCATCCAGGCGGCATAGATCAGCGGCTCGGGCAGATGCTCGTTCATCTCCCCGTTCCACTCGGCCAGCAGGTTCAGCGCCTTCTGGCGGAGCCGTTCTGTGGTGCCTTCGGCGGCGGGCTCGCCGGTGAACCACAGATCCTTGCCAATGAGCGGCAGAAGCGTGCGCGCGCCTTGGCTCACCGTGTCGAGCTGCGCTTCGATGAAGCTCTCCCGCGTATGGACCTCCCGTGTCTGCATCAGACGCTTCCACCGCTCGATGCGCTGGCTGTCGCCCCAGTCGAAGCTCACGTGCCGGGGGAAGGGGGCGTCGATGATCTTGTTGTTGGTATTGCCGAGGATGCCTCCCTCCGGCTCCACGAACCGGGGGTTCTCCGCATAGGGGAATATCCCCTGCCAGCGGTTCTGCGCGATCCAGCCGGGGCTGGGCATCCGGCCCTGCGTCTGGTGGGCCGCATCGCGCAGGGGCATGGCACCGACGAGCTGCATGGCGATGCCACGGGCATCGGCCAGCATCAGGTTCTGCGAAGGCGCGGTGTAAAACTCCCCTGCCGCCAGCCCCTCCGTAACGGAACGCGCGGTCATCAGCCGGAGGCCCGCGGTCATCGTCCGGTCATGCGGGGTGAGCGCCGTCCAGGTCAGCGACATCACGTGGCCGGGCGGCGTGACCGTCCCCAGATCGTAATGGGAGCCCGGCAGGACAGGGCCGTTCTCAGTCCAGCGCAGGGTGAGCGTGACGGGGGGCGCGTCCTTGATCGACAGGATCGCGCGGCGCGTCTCGAAGCTCTTGTAGCCCGAGGGCGTCAGGTATTCCTCCGGGTTCTCGGGGTTCAGCCGCTCGATATGCAGATCCTGATCGTCGAGGTAGGAGGAGGTCAGCGCCCAGCCCAGATCGGCGTTCCGCCCGACGATCACCAGCGGGATGCCGGGGATCGTCCCGCCGATCACCCCGCCGCCTGCAAGGTCCAGCCGCGCGAGATACCACACCGTCGGGGCCGAAAAGTTGAGGTGCGGATCGTTGGCCAGCAGCGTGCCCCCCGACGCGGAGCGGGAGGGCGCCGCCGCCCAGGCATTGGAGGCCCCGGCGAAAACCTGCGGATGCACGGGATCGAAGGCGCTCTCCGGCCCCGACAGCGCGGCATAGGAAGGCGTCACGTTCGGCACGATGCTGGCATAGTCCGGCAGGGCGGCGATGCCGGGGCCGGGAACGTCCGGCAGGATGTCCTGCACCCGGTTCGCGGGCATCAGCAGCGATGTGCGGGCGCGCAGCACCTCCCGCTCCATCTGGCCGGTCAGCTGCAGCGCCATGAGCTTCAGAATCGCCAGCGAATCCGCCGGTTGCCAATGGGCGATCTCGGGCGGGAACAGGAAGAACTCCGGTGCGCCGCGTCCCAGAGCCTGCGCGTTCACCGTTTCGATCCAGGCGTTCACGCCGCGGGAATAGGCCTCCAGCGCGCGTTTCGTGGGCTCGTCCTGCTCCTCGAACGACGCTTGCGCCAGGCCGTAAAGGTCGAGACGGCGGATGAACTCGTCGGTCCGCACCGTGCGCGCCCCGAAGACTTCAGACAGCCGCCCCTGTGCGGTGCGGCGCAGAATCGTCATCTGCCACAACCGGTCCTGGGCGTGGACGAAGCCCAGCCCGAAGAAGGCGTCCTCATCCGTCTTGGCGAAGATATGCGGCACGCTTGCGGTGTCGCGCACGATTTCCATGGGCTGATGCACGCCCGAAAGCCGGTAGGACGCGCTGTAATCGGGCAGGGAGCGGGACGTGACATAGTAAAGGCCCGCGAGCGTCGCAGCCGTCACCAGGATCAGCGCTGTGAGAATCCGCACAAGCCAGCGGAATGCGATGAGCATGGGGGCCTTCAGTTGACGCGGGCGATGGAGCCCGTAGTTAAGTCAAAGCGGTGAGACGCGCAATCGTGAGGAGGGGACATGAAGGTCGCATTTCTGGGTCTGGGTGTGATGGGGGCGCCGATGGCGCGGCATCTGGCAAAGGCGGGCCATACGGTCACCGTCTATAATCGCACGTATTCCAAGGCGGCCGCCTGGGTCGCAACCAATGGCGGGCAGGCCGCGCGCACGCCCGCCGCGGCGGCGGAAGGTGCCGAATTCGTGATGGTCTGCGTCGGCAATGACGATGACCTGCGGTCTGTCTGTCTCGGGCCGGAGGGCGCCTTCGCCGGGATGGCGGCGGGCAGCGTGCTTGTGGATCACACGACGGTCTCTGCGCGGGTGACGCGGGAGCTTGCGGCGGCGGCGGCGGAGCAGTCCATCGCTTTCGTCGATGCACCGGTCTCAGGCGGGCAGGCGGGGGCCGAAAACGGTATCCTGTCCGTCATGTGCGGCGGTGCACCGGAGGATTTCGCGCGGGCGGAGCCGGTGATCGCCGCCTATTCCCGCATCTGCCGCCTGATCGGGCCGACCGGCTCGGGCCAGCTTGCCAAGATGATGAACCAGATCTGCATCGCGGGTGTGGTGCAGGGCCTTTCCGAAGCGTTGTCCTTCGGGGAGAAGGCGGGCCTTGACGGGCGCGCGGTGGTGGAGGTCATCAGTCAGGGCGCCGCGGGATCATGGCAGATGGTCAACCGGCATGACACGATGCTGGACGACCGTTTCAATTTCGGTTTCGCCGTGGACTGGATGCGCAAGGATCTGGGCATCTGTCTCGCGACCGGCGACGAGATCGGCGCCCCTCTGCCCCTGACCGCTCTGGTCGATCAGTTCTACAAGGATGTGCAGGCGATGGGCGGCGGACGGTGGGACACTTCCTCCCTCCTGCGCAGGCTGAAGGCATTTGACCGCGAGGAACCGGATCAACGCTGATCCCGCTCCCGTATTGCGCGTGCCGCGCTTGATCGGCGGCGCGCGCCAGCCTACCAAGGGGCATGATCACGCAGCGGATGAAATATGCGCTCAAGGCGCTGATGGTGCTCGCCGATGAATGGCAGGGAGGACATAATCCGCTGTCCATCGAGGAGATCGCCCGCCGGGCGGGCACGCCCAAGCGGTTTCTCGAACACATCCTGCTTGATCTGCGCAAGACCGGCACCGTGGTGAGCCTGCGCGGGCGTCGGGGCGGCTACATGCTCGTCAAACCACCCGAAACCGTGGCGTTGAGCGAATTGCTCCGCGCCATCGACGGGCCGATTGCGCCGCTCCCCTGTTTGTCCCGCAAGGCCTATCAGCGCTGCGAGGATTGCACGGATGAGGAAACATGCCGTCTTCGCCGGGTCTTCGGGGAACTGTTCTGGTCCTATCTCATCCTGCTGGAAAGCCTGACGCTTGCCGACCTCATCCGCACGCCCGACCGGTTCGGGCAGCTCGTGGCCGAATGACGGAAATCCCGCATATCCTCATCGCAGGCGGCGGTGCGACGGGTACGATCCTCGCCGCGCAGCTTCTGCGCCGGGGCGCCCGGGTGAGTCTGGTGGAGCGGAATACGGTGGGCGAGGGGGTTGCCTATTCCACCCGCGATCCCGCGCATCTGCTGAACACCCGAAGTGCCGCGATGTCCGCTTTCCCAGACATGCCGGGCGATTTCGTGGACTGGCTGCTGCGCGAACGAGGCGCGGCGGACCCTGCGGCTTTCGAGAGGAGAGCGGATTACGCGCGCTATCTCAAGCATCTGCTCGCGCCTTGGCAGCACGATCCGCGTCTCCGCATTCTGCGGGAGGAGGCTGTGGCGGTGCAGAGCGAGGGCGTGGGCGTCACCCTGCACTGCGCCGGGGGTGAGGTGCTGGCCGGGGATCGGCTGGTGCTGGCCACGGGTCATGCGGTGCCGGAGGCCGAACCCGGGATGCGCCAGCCGTGGCGGGAGGGGGGGACGCCGGAGGGGCTGGTGCTTCTGGTCGGCACGGGGCTGACCATGGTGGATGAGGTGTTGAGCCTGCTGGAAGCGGGCCATCGCGGCGGAATGCTGGCCATTTCGCGACGCGGTCTTTTGCCGAGGCACCATCTTGAGGAGCCGCCGCGCGCGGCGACACTTCCCGATGACGTTCCTGTCGGAGAGGGGCCCGCGACCATCGCGCGTTGGCTCCGCCGCACCGTCGCGCGGGAGGTCGCCGCGGGGGGCGACTGGCGGGGCGTTGTGGATGCGGTGCGGCCGGAGGTGCAGACGTTGTGGCGGGCCATGCCGGAGGCTGGCCGGCGGGTCTTTCTGCGCCATGGGGCGGTCTGGTGGGATGTCCATCGCCACCGGATGCCGCCCGGTTCACGCGCCCGCCTTGACGCCGCGATGGCGGAAGGGTTGCTGCGGCTGCAGCGCGCGCGGCTGCGGAGTCTCGTGGAGGGGACAGCGCGGCTGAGCCTGCCGGGCGGCGGGGTAGAGGAGATCGCGACCGCCGCCGTCATAGACTGCCGGGGGATCAGGCGCGACCCGGAGCGTTCCGCCTCGCCGCTGGTCGCGGGGCTGCTCGGCTCCGGGCTGGCGCGGATCGACCCGCTGCGGCTGGGGCTGGACGTGACGCCACAGGGGGCCGTCATCGCGCGGGACGGGACAGTGTCCCAGACGATCCATGCGGTCGGCCCGCCAAGCCGCGCGGCCCTTTGGGAGATCACGGCGATTCCCGATATCCGGGAGCAGGTCGCCCGGCTCGCCGCTTCGTTCGTGCCTAGTTGCGGGTAGGCTTCTGCTGACCATTCCCTGCCGAATGCCGCGCTGCGGAAAATATTGCGCTGGGCCTTGCCGGAAAGCATAGGTGCCTATACATAGGTGGCTAATCGTTATCCACCTATGTCTTTATGGCCATGCCCCAGAGCCTCACGAAACCCACCCCCGCCGATCAGCGCAACGCCTGGTTCATCGACGAACTCACCAAGGTGAGTCGCAAGATCCGCACGCTGTTCGATGCCCGCGTGCGGGCGCAGGATCTGACCCTGTCCCGCGCGCGCGTCCTTTTGCGGCTGAGCGAGGGGGACGGCCAGACCCAGAGCCAGCTTGCCTGCAAGCTGGAGGTGGAACAGCCCTCCATGGTGGGCATTCTCGACGGTCTGGAAAAGTTGGGCTACATCCGCCGCGAGGCGCAGGAGAGCGACCGGCGCGTCAAGAACGTCTATCTCACCGATACTGCGCGGATGAAGGCGCGCGGGCTGACCGATTTCTCCCGTCGTCTGCGGGAAGATATGCTTGAAGGCATTTCTCCTGCCGATCTGGAAACGGCGACGCGCGTGCTGCGTGTCATCATGCAGAACATCGACTCTGGCAAGCTGGACGGCTGATCATGAACGATCTCGCCATCATCAAACGCGCCCTGCCCGATGAGGCGGAGGGAACGGCAGAACCGGAGGCCGCCCCACGGGAGCCGGTCACAGGCGGCGCAAGTGCCCAGTCCGGGGCACAGCCTGCCGAGGTGGTTCCGCAAACCGCCTCCGATGTGCCGCAGCAACCGGCGCGGCCCCCTTTCGTTCCGAAGCCGCCGCATCTCGTCGCGGCCTATATGGTCGCCTCGACGCTTCTGTCTCTCACCCAGAGCTTCGGCATGAACCTCGTGTCGGCCAACATTCCCCAGATCGCGGGCGACCTGTCGGCCACGCAGACGGAAGCCACATGGCTGATGGCCGCCTATATGGCGCCGAACGTCTCTCTCGCCGTGGCGCTCATCAAGATCAGGAACCAGTTCGGGCTGAGGAACTTTGCCGAGATCTCCATTCTGGGTTTCGTCATCGCCGCGCTGCTGAATTTCCTGATCTCCGACCTGCATTCGGCGCTTGTCGTCCGCTTCATGAGTGGGATGGCCGCCTCTCCGATGTCGAGCCTCGCCTTCCTCTACATGCTGGAACCGATGCCGCCGGAGAAGAAGATGAGCGTCGGTCTCTCGCTTGCGCTCACCAACATCACGCTCGGCGCACCCATTGCGCGGATCGTGTCACCCTATCTCATCGAACTCTGGGGCGGGTGGCATGCGCTGACCGTGCTGGAACTGGCGCTCGCCATCGCGGCGCTGGGTCTGGTGTACAAGCTGCCCCTTGGCCCCATGCCGCGGGCAAATGTGATCAGCCGCGGCGATGTGGTCAGTTATCTGCTGATCGCCGTCGGCTTCGGCTGCGTGGCTGTCGTGCTGGTCACCGGCCGGCTCTACTGGTGGTTGGAGGCGCCATGGATCGGCTGGGTTCTGGTCCTCTCCGCCCTGTGCCTGACCACCGCCGCGGTGATCGAGCTGAACCGCAAGTCGCCGCTGCTGGATATCCGCTGGCTGACCAGCCCCGCCATCGTCCATTTCGCCTGTGCGCTGTTTCTGTTCCGCATCGTGCTGGCCGAACAAAGCTCCGGCGTGCCTCAGTTCTTCATCGCGCTCGGCCTGTCCAATACGCAGATGCAGGTGATGTACGGCATCATTCTTCTGGGCTCGCTGCTTGGCGGGCTGACTTCAGCGGCTATCCTGAAGCCCGGGCGGGAGGAGATGATGCACGTTGTGGCCCTCATCCTGATCGCCACCGGTGCGCTGATGGACAGTCACGCGACGAGCCTGACCCGGCCCGAACAGTTGATCCTGAGCCAGGCGATGATCGCCTATGCCACGGCGCTGTTCCTGCCCCCCGCGATGGCGAGCGGCCTGATGTCCGCGCTGAAGAAGGGGCCGAACTATATCCTGAGCTTCATCATCGTCTTTCTCATGACCCAGAGCATCGGCGGTCTGCTCGGTTCCGCCATCTTCGGCACGCTGGTGACGATCAGGACGAACCTGCACACGCTCCGCCTGTCCGAGCTGATGTCGCCTTCGGACCCTCTGGTCGCCCAGCGGATCCAGCAGTACGGCGCCAGCTACGCCAATGTCATTCCCGACAGCCTCCAACGGCAGGTGGAGGGGACGCGGCTCCTCTCCTCCGTCATCAAGCGGGAGGCGACGGTGCTGGCCTATAACGACGTGTTTCTCATCGTGGGGATCATCGCGCTGATCGCACTGGGGCTTCTGCTGGGGCACATGGCGTTGAACGCCTGGCTTCGGCGGCGTGCGGCTGCGACGGCGCCCCCGGGCGGGGCGCTGCCGAACTGACGCCGCCCCCCGCTGACCCAGTTATCCGAGTATCTTATCATGCCACATGAAATCATCCGTTCCCGCGCCACGCATATTGCCCTCGTCACCGGCATCGCTGCCATTGGGCTGGTGCTCTATGCGTGGCAGTTGCCGCCCTTCACCACCGCCATAGAAACGACGGAGAACGCCTATACCCGCGCCAAGGTGACGTTCCTTGCGCCGCAGATCGCAGGCCATGTGGCCGAGGTGTTCGTGCATGACTTCGACACCGTGAAGGCCGGCCAGCCGCTGGTGAAGATCGACGACCGCATCTTCCGCCAGAAGGTTGCGCAGGCGGAGGCGGCGCTTGCGTCCTCCCGCGCGAGCCTTGCCTCCAACGCGCAGGACCGCGTCGTGGCGGAGGCGAGCGTCCACGCGGCGGAGGCCACGCTGGAGGGGGCGAAAGCCTCGGTGAAGGTCGCCACTGCGAACTGGGAGCGTATCACCCCGCTGCTGGGCAAGGGCGTCGCCACGCAGGCGGACGGCGACACCACCCGCGCTGCTCTGGATCAGGCGATCGCCAACCAGCATCAGGCGGAGGCCGCCCTGGAGACCGCCAAACAGAAGGTGCAGTCCACGATTGTCGCGCGTCAGGCGCTGGAGGCCGCTGTCACAGGATCGGAGGCTGCCGTGGAACTCGCCCGTATCGACCTCGACAATACCGAAATTCGCGCGCCGCAGGATGGCCGTGTGGGCGAGGTGGGCGCGCGGCCGGGGCAGTATGTGTCGGCGGGAACGCAGCTCATGCCGCTGGTGCCGGAGGCGCTTTGGGTCGTCGCGAACATGAAGGAGACGCAGCTTGCCGAAATGCGCGTGGGGCAGCCCGCGCGGATCACGGTGGATGCGATGAACCATGCCGAACTGACCGGCCGTGTCACGGGTTTTGCGCCGGCAACGGGCAATGAGTTCAGTCTTCTCAAGACCGATAACGCCACAGGCAACTTCACCAAGGTGGCCCAGCGTCTCCCCGTGAGGATCGAACTCGATCCGGGTCAGCCGCTGGTGCAGAACCTCGTGCCCGGCCTTTCCGTCGTGGTCAGCGTGGATACCAGCGCGACCCCTGATGAGAACTCCGCCACCGCGCCTAAGCAGGTATCGGATCTCGGGGCCGAGGCCACCCCCGGCACGGGGATCGGCGGCGCGCTGTTCTAGCAGGCGCTGAAAAAGCGTTCCGGGATTACCCTGAGGCGGAGATCTTTTCGGGAGATCGCCTGAAAGACCAGCTCTCGACCGGACCCATTTCCTGGCTTTCAACGTAAGCCCGGGTCAATGCTCCACTCGTCAGCAACCTGTCAGGACCGCGCCTCACCCAGAAGCCAGTCGCGGAACGCCGCGAACACCGGGTTGGCGGCGCTTCTGTCGGGGTAGAGGATGGCGTAGGGGCTTGCCACCCGCAGCCTGCGTTCCGAGGCGAGGAGCAGCCTGCCGCGGCGCAGCTCCTCCTCCGCCACCACCTCGGGCACCAGCGCGACGCCAAGGCCGGCAACTGCCGCCGTGACCAGCATGCCGAAATGCTCGAACCGCGCGCCCCGCAGGATCGGCCGCACATCCAGCCCGGCATCGCGGAACCAGTCGAGCCAGAGGGTCGGCCGCGTGGACTGCTGAAGAAGCGGCAAGCGGGCGAGGGCCAGATCCGGCAGCGGCCCCGCGACGACGGCAGGGCTGGCAACGACGACGAGCTGCTCCTCCATCAGCTCCGCCACATGGGCATCCGGCGGGCGATGCTCCGCCCGCTGGATCGCCGCATCGAACGGATCGTCGGTGAAATCGACCGGCGTCAGGCGCGAGGTGATGTCGAAGGTCACATCCGGCCGGAGCGCCCGGAATGCCGCAAGCCGGGGCACCAGCCAGGCCGAGCCGAAGGAGGGCAGCACCGCCAGCCGGATCACGTCGCCATGACCGCCGAACGCCATCACCGTAACGGCCGCCTGATTGAGTTCCGCCAGCAGCCGCTCGGCATCCGGCAGAAACACCCGCCCCGCATCGGCCAGCACGAGCCGACCCTTCACCCGGTGAAACAGCCGCACGCCCAACCGATCTTCCAGCGTGTTGAGAGAGCGGCTGATGGCGCTCTGCGTCAGGTTCAGCTCCTCCGCCGCGCGGGTCGTGGCGCCGGTGCGCGCACAGGCGGCGAAGGTGGCGAGCTCCTGGATGGAGGGCAGGTAGGATTGTCGCATGGTATGAGGAAAACTCATCGGGATGCCAGAAAACATCGTTAGCATCCTTCGCGCGGGAGGAGTAGATCCTGCGGCAAGCAGAGGAGACCCGCCATGAACGACATGCAAAAGCCCAAGCTCAAGGCCAAGGACGCGCCGGACCTGACCGCCTTCACCTGGGATGACCCCTTCCGGCTGGAGACGCAGCTGACGGAGGAGGAGCGGATGCTGCGCGATGCGGCCCATGCCTTCGCGCAGGACCGGCTGATGCCGCGCGTGCAGAAAGCCTTCGCCGAGGAGCATACCGACCCGGCGATCTTCCGCGAGATGGGAGAGGCGGGCCTGCTCGGCGTGACGATCCCCGAGGAATACGGCGGGCTTGGCGCGGGCTATGTCTCCTACGGGCTGGTCGCGCGTGAGGTGGAGCGCGTGGATTCGGGCTACCGCTCCATGATGTCGGTGCAGTCGTCGCTGGTGATGTATCCGATCTATGCCTACGGGTCGGAGGAACAGCGCAAGAAATACCTGCCGAAGCTCTCCTCCGGCGAGTGGATCGGCTGCTTCGGCCTGACGGAGCCGGATGCGGGTTCCGACCCCGGCGGCATGAAGACGCGGGCGATCAAGACCGAGAGCGGCTATCGTCTGATCGGGTCGAAGATGTGGATTTCCAACTCCCCCATCGCCGATGTGTTCATCGTCTGGGCGAAGTCGGAGGCCCATGGCGGCAAGATCCGCGGCTTCGTGCTGGAAAAGGGCATGAAGGGCCTGTCGGCTCCGAAAATTCAGGGCAAGCTGTCGCTCCGCGCCTCCATCACCGGCGAGATCGTGATGGACAATGTGGAAGTCGGTGAAGATGCGCTGCTGCCCAATGTCGAAGGGCTGAAGGGCCCGTTCGGTTGCCTCAACCGCGCGCGTTACGGCATTTCCTGGGGTGCTCTCGGGGCCGCGGAATTCTGCTGGCACGCGGCACGGCAATATGGCCTCGACCGCAAGCAGTTCGGCAAGCCGCTGGCGCAGACGCAGCTCTTCCAGCTGAAGCTCGCCAACATGATGACCGAGATTTCGCTGGGCCTTCAAGGGTCGCTCCGCGTCGGCCGCCTGATGGATGAGGCGCAGGCCGCGCCGGAGATGATCTCCATCATCAAGCGCAACAACTGCGGCAAGGCGCTGGACATCGCCCGGATGGCCCGCGACATGCACGGCGGCAACGGCATCTCCGAGGAGTTCCACGTCATCCGTCACATGGTGAACCTCGAGACGGTGAACACCTATGAGGGCACGCATGACGTGCACGCGCTGATCCTCGGCCGGGCGCAGACGGGCCTTCAGGCGTTCTTCTGATGGGGGCGCCGCTCGAAGGACTGAAGGTCGTCGAGCTTGCACGCATCCTGGCCGGCCCCTGGGCTGGTCAGGTGCTGGCCGATCTCGGGGCCGAGGTGGTGAAGGTGGAAGCGCCGGAAGGTGACGACACGCGCCGCTGGGGCCCGCCCTTCCTCGACCGGGAGACGCCCGACGGCGGGTCGGAACAGTCCGCCGCCTATTTCCACGCCTGCAACCGGGGCAAGCACTCCGTGATCGCGGATTTCCGCAATCCTGCGGATCTGGATTTCGTCCGCCGGCTGATCGCAGAGGCGGATGTGGTCATCGAGAACTTCAAGGTGGGCGGCCTTGCGAAATACGGGCTGGATTACGCAAGCCTCGCCACGCTCAATCCGCGGCTGATCTACGCCTCCATCACCGGTTTCGGACAGACCGGGCCCTACCGCAATCGCGCGGGCTACGACTTCATGATCCAGGGCATGGCCGGGATCATGGACCTGACCGGCGATCCGGCGGGCGAGCCGCAAAAGATCGGCGTGGCCTTTGCCGACATCTTCACCGGGCTTTATGCGGTGATCGGCATTCAGGCCGCGCTGACGGAGCGGGAGAAGACGGGGCGGGGGCAGCACGTGGACCTCGCGCTCTTCGACTGTCTTACCGGGGTGCTGGCCAACCAGGCGATGAACTACTTCGTTTCGGGTGTCGCGCCGCACCGGATGGGCAATGCGCATCCGAACATCACGCCCTATGCGACCTATCCCGTGGCGGATGGCTGGTTCATTCTTGCCGTCGGCAATGACGGACAGTTCCGGCGTTTCTGCGATGTGATCGGGCGCTCCGACCTGGGCGCGGACCCGGCCTATGCGACGAATGCTCTCCGGCTGGAGCGGCGGGCGGAGCTGACGGAGGCGATTTCCGCAGCGACGCGGAAATGGTTGCGGGACGACCTGCTGGCCGCGCTGGAAACCGCGACAGTGCCCGCGGGACCGATCAACACGCTGGCGGATGTCTTCGCCGATCCGCAGGTCGCGGCGCGTGGCATGAGGATCGAGGCGGAGGGTATTCCCGGCCTTCGGACGCCGATCAGCTTTTCGTCGAGCGATCTGGCGCTCGACCGGGCGTCACCGCTTCTGGGCGCGGACGATGCGGCAATCCGCGCGCGCCTGTCCGAGGGTGCCGAAAGCTGAAACCCGGGCGCGGGGGACGCCCCCCGCGACCCCCGACGTTACCGTTCCGCAACCTGCCAGCTCTCCCCGGCAGCGGATCGGGGGATCCGGGGGGCGCTGCCCACCGGACAGGGGGTGCGGGGGAGCGTGCTCCCCCGCTTTCTCCGTCAACTGCCGCGGCGCAGCGCAGCGACACCGGTCCGGGCGAGTTCGATCAGCCCCAGCGGACGCATCAGGTCTGCAAAGGCATCGACCTTCTCCGGCGTGCCGGTGATCTCGAAGACAAAGCTCTCCAGCGTCGAATCCACCACCTTCGCGCGGAAGATGTCGGCCAGCCGCAGCGCCTCCACCCGCTTCTCCCCGGTGTTCTTCACCTTGATGAGCGCAAGTTCCCGCTCCACCGCGGCCCCTTCCACGGTCAGGTCGTGCACCTCGTGCACCGGGACGATGCGGCCGAGCTGCGCCTTGATCTGCTCGATGACCTGCGGCGTACCGGTGGTGACGATAGTGATCCGGCTCAGGTGGCCGGTGTGGTCCGTCTCTGCCACGGTCAGGCTGTCGATGTTGTATCCCCGCCCGGAAAACAGCCCCACGACCCGCGCCAGAACGCCGGATTCGTTGTCCACCAGCACGGTCAGCGTGTGCCGCTCGCTCACATCCGCATTGGGATCGCGAAGATCGTAGGCAGAATGCCCGGAGGAGCCCTGCATAAGGTTCAGCGCCATGATCGTTCTCCTCAGACCAGAACCGCGCCCTGGGCGCCGATCGCATTCGCCGGGTCGGCATCGCCGAGCAGCATTTCGTTGTGCGGCTTGCCCGACGGGATCATCGGGAAGCAGTTCTCATGCTTCTCGACCATGCAGTCGAAGATCACCGGCCCGTCATGGGCGATCATCTCGCGGATCGCATCGTCCAGATCGGCGGGATCGGTGCACAGAATGCCCTTCGCGCCGAAGGCTTCCGCCAGCTTGACGAAATCCGGCAGCGATTCGGACCAGGAGTGCGAATACCGCTCGCCATGCAGAAGCTGCTGCCACTGCCGCACCATGCCCAGCCGCTCGTTGTTCAGGATGAACTGCTTGACCGGCAGGCGGAACTGCATGGCCGTGCCCATCTCCTGCATGTTCATCAGCCAGGACGCCTCGCCCGCGACATTGACGACCAGCGCATCGGGATGGGCCATCTGCACGCCGATGGAGGCAGGGAAACCGTAGCCCATCGTGCCCAGCCCCCCGGATGTCATCCAGCGGTTCGGCTCGTCGAAATGCAGGAACTGCGCCGCCCACATTTGGTGCTGGCCGACCTCGGTGGTGATGTAGCGGTCCATTCCGCGGGTCAGCGCTTCCAGCCGTTCGAGCGCATACTGCGGCTTGATCGTCGTCTCCGACCCGCGATAGGCGAGGCAGTTGACCGACTTCCACTCCGCGATCTGACGCCACCAGCCGGCCAGACCCTCACGGTTCACCTTCGATCCCCGTTCCTTCCAGATGCGGAGAATATCGAACAGCACCGCGCCCACGTCGCCCACGATGGGCAGATCCACCCGGACGGTCTTGTTGATCGAGGACGGGTCGATATCGACATGCGCCTTGATCGAACCGGGAGAGAAATCGGCCAGCCGCCCCGTGATCCGGTCGTCGAAGCGCGCGCCCAGATTGATCATCAGGTCGCAGCCATGCATGGCGAGGTTGGCCTCGTAGAGGCCGTGCATGCCGAGCATCCCGAGCCAGCCCTTGCCGGACGCGGGATAGGCCCCGAGCCCCATCAGGGTGGAAGTCACGGGGAAGCCGGTCGCATCGGCGAATTCGCGCAGCAGGCGGCTCGCCTCCCGGCCGGAGTTGATGACCCCGCCTCCGGTATAGAGAACCGGACGTTCCGCCGTCTCGATCAGTTCGACCAGCCGCAGGATCTGCGTGGCGTCGCCCCGGACCTGCGGCTTGTAGGGGTCGCTGTCCTTGGGCTTCGGCCGGCGATAGGCGCCGGTGGCGAACTGCACGTCCTTCGGGATGTCGATCAGCACCGGGCCGGGGCGGCCGGTGGTGGCGACGTGAAAGGCGCGGTGCAGCGTCTCCGCCAGCTTGTCGGTATCCTTGACCAGCCAGTTGTGCTTGGTGCAGGGGCGGGTGATGCCGACGGTATCGGCCTCCTGGAAGCCATCGGTCCCGATCATGAAGGTCGGCACCTGACCGGACATCACCACGATCGGAATGGAATCGAGCAGCGCATCCGTCAGCCCGGTAACGGCATTGGTGGCGCCGGGGCCGGAAGTGACCAGCACCACGCCCGGCTTGCCGGTGGACCGCGCATAACCTTCGGCGGCATGCACCGCCGCCTGCTCGTGCCGGACGAGGACATGGCGGATCTGGTTCTGCTGGAACAGTTCGTCATAGATCGGCAGCACCGCGCCGCCGGGATAGCCGAAGATCACCTCGACCCCCTGATCGCGCAATGCCTGCACGATGATCTTCGCGCCGGTCAGCGCCTCACCGTTCGCGGGGCCTCGGGCGTAACGTGCGCCCTCCATCTGGCCGGGTTTCTCCGCTGTCATCTTAGCTCCTCCGCCGTTCGTCTCGGCAAATGAAAAAGCCCCCGGAGTGATACTCGGGGGGCGCATGGGACGGAAATATGGCTTCCTTAACGGACCATGCGCCAACTTCCTACGATTACGATAAGACCGTTCATGTCTCGCCCCCTCGGATGGCGTTCTCATCGCATGGGTGGACGGCATCGTCAACCCAAAAGCGCAACGATCTGTCGGTGGGGTGGGGTGGGCTTTTCACAAGTTGCGCATCCGTTGCGGGCCTGGCTTTCGCCAGCGGCAAGGCTACCCTGCACTCCGGCAGCATGACGGAGGCGGCGATGGCGCTCGAAGACGCGAAGACCGAAGTGGACACGGCGATCACACGCAGGGATGCGCGGGGTCTTTCGTATGAAAATGCCTTCGGCGGCGCGACCTCCTTCCTGCGGCGGCGCTACACGAAGGATCTGGCGGGATACGATCTGGCCGTTACCGGCGTGCCCTTCGATCAGGCCGTGACCCATCGCCCCGGCACCCGCTTCGGCCCGCGTGCGATCCGGGAGGCGTCCACGCTCCAGGCCTTCGACCCGCCCTATGGCTGGGGGTTCGATCCGCTGTCGGATTTCTCCATCGCCGATTATGGCGATCTGGCCTTCGACTATGCCCGGCCTGCGGACTTTCCCGAGACGCTGGCCGCGCATATCCGCGGTATCCACGATCAGGGGGCGGCGGTGATCGCGCTCGGCGGCGATCATTCGATCAGCCACCCGATTCTGCGTGCCCATGCGGAGCGGTTCGGGCCGCTCGCGCTTGTCCACTTCGACGCGCATTCCGATACATGGCCTGATGACGATACGGGCCGCGTCGATCACGGCACGATGTTCTACAAGGCGGTGAAGGAGGGGGTGATCGACGTCGCGCATTCCGTGCAGGTCGGCATTCGCACGACAAATACCGATACTCTCGGCCTGCACGTCATCGACGCGTTCGACGTGCATGAGACCAGCCCCCGCGCCGTGGCGGAGAAGGTCCGCAGCATCGTGGACGATCGGCCGGTCTATGTCAGCTTCGATATCGACTGCCTCGACCCCGCCTTTGCTCCGGGGACGGGGACGCCGGTCTGGGGCGGTCTGTCTTCGGCGCAGGCGGCGATCATCCTGCGGCGGCTTGCGGGCATCAACATGGTTGGCGGCGACGTGGTCGAAGTGTCGCCGCCCTATGACACGGCGGGAATCACGGCGGTGGCCGGAGCGCATGTCGCGACGGAGCTGATCTGCCTCTGGGCCTGGCCTCGCCGCCGCTAGTCAGCCGCGAAGCAGGGCCATGAAGGCGGGCCATGCTTCCGGGTCCGCCACCGTCTTGTCGCGGCAGAAGGCGTTGCAGAAGCCGAAGACGCGTCCCTCGGCCTTCAGGAAATGCGTGACCGGACGACCGGAATAGGGGCAGGTCTCGTTCTCTGCCGGACCCTGACCGACCGCCTCGGCAGGGATCGGCGCGGGGCCGGGCCATGGCCGGCGGGGATAGTCGCGGCGATAGACCTCCTGATCGGAGAAATCGACCAGCGACATCGCGCGCCAGCGGCGGAAGGAGGGGTGGGAGAGATGCGCCTGCATATAGGCCAGCGCCTCCGGTCCCACGGGAAGGTTGTACGTGGCGATACGTGCCGCAATCGGCGCATAGAAGGCATCCGCTGCCGAATAGGCACCGCAGAGCCACGAGCCCTTGCTTTCCGTTTCCGCGCGCGCGTCCGACCAGATGGTTTCGATCCGGGCGAGGTCGGCCAGCACGGCCTCCGGCGGGTTGCTGTTCGTATAGGAGGCCCGGAGGTTCATGGTGGAATGATCGCGGAGGGGCGCGAAGCCCGAGTGCATCTCCGCCACCAGCCGCCGGGCGACGGCGCGAGCGGCCGGCCCGGCGGGCCAGATGCCGACACCCGGCTCCCGCGAGGCCAGTTCCTCGGCAATGGCGATGGTGTCGGAGATGACGGTGCCCTCTGCCGTGCGGATCACCGGAACCGTGCGTGCAGGGGGGAAGGCGGCAATGGCGGCGGCGAAATCCGGGCTGTACATCCGCACCGCCTTGACCTTCACCGGAATGCCGAACGCGTCGAACAGCAGCCAGCCCCGCATCGACCAGCTCGAATAGGCCCGGTCTCCGATCAACAGCTCATACATCGCAATCTCCCTTCGTGCCGCTTCAGATAGCAGGGCGGCGTTCAATCATGGAAATGCATATTTGTCGGCTAGTTCATCAAGATTTGTGATCGAATCTGCGGTTGGCGAACAGGCAGCGGCGCTGACCGTCAACGATATCGATGCGGGAGAGGGATAGCGGCGCGACCGGTTGGCTGAATGCCTCGGCCGCTGACTTGCCGTTCGCGCGCTGAAGTTCAGAGAGGATCACCCCGAAATGCGCGACGCAGATGATGTCGCGGCCCGGATGCAGCAGGGTAAGCCTGTCCACCGCCTCCGCCGTGCGACGGCACAGCATGTTCCAGCTCTCCCCGCCGGGGGGTGCGATGTCGCCCGGCTGTTCCCAGAAGCGGCGGGCGAGCGTGCCATCGCGCGCGGATATCTCGTCCGCCGTGAGTTGCTCCCAGTCTCCGAAGCCGATTTCCCGCAGGCCGGCCTCGTGCGGAAGGCGGGTTCCCGGGATCAGGTCCGCCGTCGCCACGGCCCGTTTCAGATCGGAGGAGACTACGAGGGCCTGCTCCGGCAGCTCGGCGAGCAGACGCTCGATGGTTCCGCTGTCGCTGAGATCGGCGGGTAGGTCGGTCCAGCCGACCATCCCTTTGGCATGGGTCGGCCCGTGGCGTATCCACCACCAGCGGCTCACGGAAGCTCTCCCTTCAGCACCAGCGGGAGGCCCGCGACAACAAGCACCGCCACATCCGCAAGCGCCGCGAGCCGTTGGTTCAATTGCCCCTGCGCCGCACGGAAGGCACGGGAAAGGGGGTGCATGGGCACGATGCCCAGCCCGGTTTCATTGGAGACGATCACCACCGTTCCCCGTGCCGCTGCGAGCGCGGTTTCCAGCCCGGAAAACGCCGTGGGAAGGTCCGCCTCTCCTGCCGTCTCCGCCAACATCTGACCGGAGAGCCAGAGCGTCGCGCAGTCGAGCAGGGCAACTTCGTCCTTGGCCAATGCGGCGAGCGTGGCCTCGGTTCTCCCCTCCACAATGCGCCACTCCGGGCCTCGGCGCGCCTTGTGGCGCTCCACCCGCTCCGCCATCTCCTCATCCTCAATAGCGGCGGTCGCGATATAGCAAAGGCGCGCGTTCGATGCGGCCAGTTGCTTGACCAAGTTCTCTGCAAAAACCGACTTCCCGGAATCCGCGCCGCCCAAAATCAGAAAAAGTTTTTTTTGCATATGT
The DNA here is from genome assembly GCF_032102465.1 of Haematobacter sp. Lineage (NCBI taxonomy): Bacteria > Pseudomonadati > Pseudomonadota > Alphaproteobacteria > Rhodobacterales > Paracoccaceae > Haematobacter > Haematobacter sp. Next base: position 135,399 of record NZ_DAMDHB010000004.1, read on the forward strand.
CGTGAACTTTTTCCGATCTGACGAGTTTTCAGCCTGCGTAGCACGGAAACGCCGCAAGGCAAGAGCCCTGAGGGGCCACCCGGAAGGACAGGTGAACCATGCTGGAAATCAGAGAAAGCGGCCTTATGCGCCGCGCGATGACCGCAGAGATGCTTGACGCCGATACAGAACGCTCGCTCGCCGAAGCCTGGCGAGACCGGGGCGATGAAGCGGCTCTGCATCGCTTGGTCACCGCCTATCTGCGGCTCGCGATCTCCATGGCAATGAAATTCCGTCGTTATGGCGTGCCGATGGGAGACCTTTTGCAGGAATCCATCGTCGGTCTCATGAAAGCGGCGGAGAAGTTCGACCCTGATCGCGGCGTGCGCTTCTCCACCTACGCCGTGTGGTGGATCAAGGCCTCCATTCAGGATCACGTGATGCGGAACTGGTCGCTGGTCCGGACCGGATCCACGACGGTGCAGAAGTCGCTTTTCTTCAACCTCCACCGCGTCCGCGCCCGGCTGGAGCGGGAAGCCCGGCAGCGGGGTGAGGACCTTGCGGGGGACGAACTTCTGCAGGCCGTCGCCGACGAGCTTGGCGTTTCGCTGCGGGACGTGACGGAGATGGAGCGCCGCATGTCCGGGCAGGATCAGTCGCTGAACGCGGTTCAGGGCGCGGAAGAAGGCCGGGAGTGGATCGACGCGCTGGAGGATGACACGCCGCGCGCGGAGGAGGTTTACGAATCCCGCCACGATACGCTGCGCCTGCGCAACTGGCTGATGACGGCCATGGGCGATCTTTCGGAACGCGAGCGGTATATCGTGCGGGAGCGCCGCCTGCGCCCGCAGCCTCGCACGCTCGACAGCCTCGGCACGGAACTCGGGCTTTCCAAGGAGCGTGTGCGGCAGATCGAGACGGCGGCCTTCGCCCGGCTTCGCAAGAGCCTTGAAACCCGCAACCGGGAGGTGCACCACTTCTTCTCATGAAGTGGCTTGCCCCCGTGCTTTTCATCGCCGCGGCTCCGGTCGCGGCGGATGCCGTTCCGCCCGCGCGGCTGGATGACCTGCCCCCGGCAGACGTGATCCTGCTGGGCGAGGTGCATGACAATCCGCGCCATCATGAAAATCAGGCCCGTGCCGTCGCCGCGTTGAAGCCAAAGGCGCTTGTCTTTGAAATGCTGACCCCGGCGCAGGCGGATCTCGTCACCCCGCAGGCCCGCCAGTCGTCAGACGCGCTGGCGCTTGCCACGGGTTGGGCGACAAGCGGCTGGCCGGATTTCTCGCTCTACTGGCCCATTTTCGCGGCTGCCCCGGAGGCGGCGATCCTCGGCGCAGGCGTGACGCGGGAGGATATGGCGGGGCTGAGGGAGAAGGGTGCCGCAGCGCTGTTCGGGCCGGAGGCGCACCGCTTCGCGCTTGATCGGCCGCTCCCCGCGGAGGCGCAGCAGGCGGCGGAGGAGGAGCAGCGGCTCGCACATTGCGACATGCTGCCGGGTGACCTGCTCCCCATGATGGTGGATGCCCAGCGGCTGAGGGATGCAGCTCTGGCACGCGCGACGCTGAGGGCGCTGGCGGAGCATGGTCCGCCCGTAGTGGTGATCGCCGGATCGGGACATGTGCGGGCGGGGGCCGTTCCGGCAATGCTGAAGACCGCGGCCCCTGATCTGCGCGTGATCTCCGTCGGTCAGGTGGAGGAGGGCGCGGCAGCGCAGCAACCCTACGACCTGTGGATCGTCACGCCGCCGGAACCGCGCGACGATCCCTGTGCTTCGCTCCGCAAACCGTGATCGCGGCTTGCTCCCGCCGCATCGAACGGGGATAGATGAAACGGGACGGCGGAGGCGGGACGTGCTGGACGGCAAACATATCCTGATGATCATCGGTGGCGGCGTGGCCGCGACCAAGGCGCTCGACCTCATCCGGCGGTTGCGGGACCGGGGGGCGGAGGTGACACCGGTTCTCACACCCGCCGCGGAGCATTTCGTGACGCCGCTCTCGGCCTCCGCGCTTGCCGCACGGAAGTGCTACCGAGACCTCTTTGACCTCACGGATGAGGCGGAGATGGGACATATCCAGCTTTCCCGTGCTGCCGATCTGGTCGTCGTCTGTCCCGCGACCGCGGATCTGCTGGCCAAGATGGCAGCCGGACTCGCCAATGATCTGGCCTCCACGCTGCTGCTCGCGACGGACAAGCAGGTGCTCGTCGTTCCCGCGATGAACGTGCGGATGTGGGAACACCCCGCGACCCGCCGCAATGTGGAGCAGCTCCGTGCGGATGGCATCCTGTTCGCAGGCCCGGTGGACGGACCCATGGCCTGCGGCGAATACGGTCCCGGCAGGATGGTGGAAGTGCCGCAGATCGTGGCGACCGTCGCTTCGGTGTTCGACAGCGGGCCGCTCTCGGGCCGGCATGTGCTTGTCACCTCCGGGCCGACCCATGAACCGATCGACCCGGTGCGCTATATCGCCAACCGCTCCTCCGGTGCGCAGGGGACGGCCATTGCCGCCGCGCTCCGCGACATGGGCGCGCGGGTGACCTTCGTGACCGGTCCGGCCAGCGTGCCGCCGCCCTCCGGCGTCGCTGTCATCCGTGTGGAGACCGCAGAGGAGATGCTGGCCGCGGTTCAGGGTGCTCTGCCCGCCGACGCTGCAGTCTTTGCCGCAGCCGTGGCGGATTGGCAGGTGGCCAACCGGGGCGAGGCGAAGATCAAGAAGCAGGCGGATGGCAGCCTTCCCGCGCTCTCCTTCCGGGAGAACCCGGACATTCTGGCGACCGTGGGCCGCATGGGCGTGGGCCGTCCCCGGCTGGTTGTGGGTTTCGCGGCGGAGACGAACGACGTGATCGCCCATGCGACGGCGAAGCTTGCCCGGAAGGGGGCCGACTGGATCGTGGCCAATGATGTCAGTCCGGCGACCGGCATCATGGGCGGGACGGAGAATGCCGTAACGCTCATCAGTGCCGATGGGCAGGAACCCTGGCCGCGTCTCCCCAAGGAGGAGGTCGCGGCCCGTCTCGCCCGGCGGATCGCCGAAGCGCTCAAGTGACAGGAAGGATGAAGATGACCCCCGTGCTGCGTATTCTGTGGGAGGATTGGGCAGACCGCTCCATCCTGCTGCCCTCCTATGAGACCGCCGGGGCGGCAGGTGCTGATGTCCGCGCCAACCTGCAACCGGAGGACAGGGAGACCGGGTTCATCATCGATCCCATGCGGCGTGTCGTGATGCCGACCGGATTTCGCGTGGAGATCCCGGAGGGGTTTGAGATGCAGATCCGTCCGCGCTCGGGGCTTGCTCTGAAGCACGGGATCACCCTGCCGAATACGCCGGGCACGATCGATTCCGATTATCGTGGTCCGCTTGGTGTGCTGCTGGTCAATCTCGGCCATGATCCCTACACCGTGCATCATGGCGATCGGATCGCCCAGCTTGTCATCGCGCCGGTCGTTCAGGCCCGGTTCGAGCCTGCCGAGACACTCTCCGCCACCGCGCGGGGAGAGGGAGGCTTCGGCTCTACCGGTCGCGGTTGAGCGGTGCTGGTCGTCCTTCTCCTCGCGGCGGCGATCTGGGGTCTTGCCGCGGCCTTCGGTATCCGGCGGGAGATACGCTGGCTGGCCATCGGCCTGCTTTACGTTGCGGTTCTCGCGTTGCTGGTGGTGCTGCCGGAGGGGGCGGCGCTCCGGGGCTGGCTCGGATGGTCCGTCGGTGCCTGGCTCGTGCTGGGCGGGGCGGGTCTTGCGGTCTGGGGTTACGCGCAGTTGCTGGGCCGGCTCCGCATGCGGGCGCGGTCCGCAGTGCAGGGGGCCGGGGCGCCTGCACAGATGGGAACCGCCGCCCCGGGAACGGCCGCGCTGAGCGAAGCGGAGGTGGAGCGTTATTCCCGGCATCTCATTCTGCGGGAAGTCGGCGGCCAGGGGCAAAGGCGCTTGCGGAATGCGCATGTGCTCGTGGTGGGGGCGGGCGGTATCGGCTCCCCCGCGCTTCTTTATCTGGCGGCGGCGGGAGTCGGGCGGATCACGCTTGTGGACGACGACAGGGTGGACCTCTCCAATCTTCAGCGGCAGGTGATCCACCGAACGGAAGATATCGGCATGTCCAAGGTCGCCTCCGCCGCCCGCGCGATCCATGCGCTCAATGCGGGCGTCGCGGTGACGCCGGTAGACCGGCGTCTGGACGACACTCTGGCCGCGGAGCTGATCCCGGGCGTGGACCTTGTGCTCGACGGCAGTGACGGTTTTGCCACGCGGGCGCTGGTCAACCGTGCGGCGGTGGAAGCGGGGGTGCCGCTCCTCTCCGCGTCGGTCGGTCAGTGGGAGGGGCAGATCTCCCTTTTCGATCCTGCGCGGGGGGCACCCTGTCTGGCCTGTCTCTTTCCGGTGGAACCAGCGGCCGGTCTTGCCCCGACCTGTGCGGAGGGCGGGGTCGCGGGGCCGCTGCCGGGCGTTCTGGGCACGATGATGGCGCTGGAGACGCTGAAGGAACTGACGGGCGCGGGCATGGGGCTGCGCGGGCGGCTTCTGCTGTACGACGGGCTTTACGGCGAGACGCGCATGATTGCGGTCCATCGCCGGCCGGGCTGTCCGGTCTGCGGCGGCATCTGAACGTTTCTGCAAAGGCCGGAACGCCGCGTTTCAAGGTCGGGGAGATCGTGTTCCTGCGTTTCCGTTCGACGGGGCTGGAAAGCCTCTCCGACCCGGCTTAGCTTCCCGTTGTTAAGGAGAGCCCAGATGACCAATCCCCTGCTTGAATCCTGGACCGCGCCCTTCGGCCTGCCGCCCTTCGACCGGATCACGGATGACGATTTCGCCGCGGCCTTCGACGCCGCTCTGGCGGAGGCGCGCGCCAATATCTCGGCCATTGCCGCCGACCCCGCAGCGCCCACCTTTGACAATACGATCGAGGCACTGGAACTGGCGGAGCAGCGGCTCGACCGGGTGGCGGGGGTGTTCTACAATCTCTCTGGCTCCGACGCCAATCCTGCGCGAGAGGCCTTGCAGCGGGATCTCGCGCCGAAGATGGCCAAGTTCTCCTCCGAAGTCCTGATGAACCGCACGCTCTATGACAGGGTGCGCACCGTCTGGGAACAGCGCGAGCAGCTCACTCTCACGCCGGAGCAGCTGCGTGTTCTGGACCTCTACCATCAGATGTTCGTCCGTGCAGGCGCCGAGCTGGAAGGCGCGCCCGCCGACCGTTTCCGCGCCATCAAGGAGCATCTGGCCTCTCTGGGCACCGACTTCGGTCAGAAGGTTCTGGCGGAGGAGCGCGACTGGTCCATGGATCTGGCGGAGGGCGATCTGGAGGGCCTGCCGGAGTTTCTGGTCGAGGGGCTGGCCGCCGCTGCCGCCGAGCGGGGCCGGGAGGGCTGGACGCTCACGCTCAACCGCTCGCTCATCGTGCCGTTCCTCGAACTCTCTCCCCGCAGAGAACTCCGTCAGCGCGCCTACGAGGCCTGGACCGCGCGCGGGTCGAACGGCAATGCCAACGATACACGCGCGCTTGTCGCCGAAACCCTGAAGCTCCGTCATGAGCGTGCGGAACTGCTGGGCTACCCCTCTTACGCCGCCTACAAGCTGGAACCCGAGATGGCCCATACGCCGGAGCGGGTGCAGGAGTTGCTTTCCCGCGTATGGACACCCGCGCGCGCCAAGGCGGAGGCAGACGCCGAAGCCCTGACGCACCTGCTGCATGAGGATGGGGTGAACGGCCGGCTCGAACCCTGGGACTGGCGGTTCTATGCGGCCCGCCGGCGCAAGGCGGAGCACGATCTGGATGAGGCCGCGCTGAAGCCCTACCTGCAACTCGACCGCATGGTGGAGGCGGCCTTCGAGACGGCCGGGCGGCTTTTCGGCCTGAAGTTCGAGCCGCTCGACGTGCCGCTCTACCACCCCGACGCCCGCGCGTGGGACGTGACGCGCGACGGGAGGCATATGGCCGTGTTCATCGGCGACTATTTTGCCCGGCCCTCCAAACGCTCGGGCGCATGGTGTTCCGCCTTCCGCAGTCAGCGCAAGCTGGGCGGTGAGGTGCGGCCCATCGTGGTCAATGTCTGCAACTTCGCCAAGCCCGCGAAGGGGCAGCCCGCGCTGCTGTCCTATGATGACGCGCGCACGCTGTTCCATGAATTCGGCCACGCGCTGCATCAGATGCTGTCTGATGTGACCTACGGCTTCGTCTCCGGCACCTCCGTCGCGCGGGATTTCGTCGAACTGCCGAGCCAGCTCTACGAGCACTGGCTTGAGGTTCCGGAGGTGCTGGAGCGCCACGCCCGCCACTACCGCACGGGCGAGCCGATGCCCCGGGAGATGCTGGAACGTCTGCTGGCCGCGCAGAACTTCGATCAGGGCTTCGCAACCGTGGAGTATCTTGCCTCTGCGTTGGTCGATCTGGCGTTTCACGAGGGTCCGCCCCCTGCCGATCCGATGGCGAAGCAAGCCGAGGTTCTGGCGGAGGTCGGCATGCCCCATGCGATCCGCATGCGCCACGCCACACCGCATTTCGGCCATGTCTTTGCGGGGGAGGGATATGCTTCGGGCTACTACAGCTACATGTGGTCCGAAGTGATGGATGCGGATGCGTTCGATGCCTTCCGCGAGGCTGGCGATCCATTCGACCCGGAAATCGCGCGGCGGCTGGAGCAGAACATCCTGTCTGCCGGGGGAAGCCGTGATCCGGCGGAGGAATACACGGCCTTCCGGGGCAGGATGCCCGGTGTGGAGGCATTGCTCCGCGGACGAGGGCTGGACGACGCGGCCTAGCGGTCGCTGGGCCGCCGACGGGTCGGCTGATCGACGATATCACTGACCATGCGGAGGAGGAGGCGCGTCTCCTCCGCCACGGCGGCCTCGAAGGAGAACGCCTCCTGCGGAATAACGCCGGGGTCCTCCGCGCCGTCCTGAACGGTCTCTCCACGCGTCAGCCGATGGCGCAGATCGTCGAGCCTGTCGCGCGGCAGGTTGGCCATCAGATCGCGGAGCACCTTGCGGTGCGCAACGATCATGGCTTCCAGACGTTCGGGGGTGAGGGACATGGTGCGCCTCCTGTGTCAGGGCGGGGAACAACGCGGGCGTCGCCGCGGCTGTTCCGCTCAGTCCGCGACGTCCTTGTGGATGATGACATCTGTTTGCGGATAGGCTTCGAGAATGCGCCGCTTGAGCGCCGCGCTGATGGCATGGGCATCGCGGAGCGGCTGATCGCCGTCCAGCTCGATGTGCAGGTTCACGAAGACGCGGCTGCCGCTTGTTCGGGTTTTCAGGTCGTGGAAACCGCGCACGCCGGGCCAGTCGCGCGTGATCGCGGCGATGCCTTCGATCAGCGCCGGGTCCGCGCGGCGGTCCATCAGGGCGTTCCACGCATCCCGCCCGATCCTGATCGCCCCGAACGCCATGACAGCGGCCGCCGCAATGGCCACGATGCTGTCCACCTGACCAAGCCCATAGCGGGCGGAGACCCACAGCGACACGATGGCGCCTATGTTGGGAATGAGGTCGCCGATGTAATGCACCGAATCCGCCGCGACGACCTTGCTTCCCGTCCGCCGCACCACGCGTCGCTGCCAGAGCACGAGGCCGATGGTGAGCCCGATGGAGAGGACCATCACGGCGATGCCGCCCTCCTGCGCCGACAGGTCGTGCGACTTCGGGCCGAACAGCCGCGCGAACCCGTTCCATGCGATGAGGGCGGCGGACATCAGGATGAAGGTGGACTGGCCGAGCGCGGTCAGATCCTCGACCGACGTATGGCCGAAGGCGTGATCCTCGTCCGGCGGGCGCGCGGCATAGAGGATCGCGGCCAGCCCGCCGAGCGACACCAGCAGGTCGAGCGAACTGTCAGCAAGGCTCGCCGCGATGGAAAGCGACCGCGTTTCCACCACCGCCCACAGCTTCAGCGCGACGAGGATGAGCGCGACGGAGACGGAGGCCACCCCCGCGGAAATATTTTCGCGCGTCGCCGGTCTGTCCATGCTGCACTCCTGAGTGGGAGGTCATGTATAAGGGCAAAACCGCCGAAGTTACAGGGGCCGGTGCAGGGTCAGTCGCGGGTTTCCTGCGCATCGACCCCCCAGATCGTCGCCTTGGGAACCCAGCCGTCGGAGCCGGAGGCGGTGATCTCGCACCAGTCGGGCAGGCACTTGCCGAGCCGTGCGATGACGCCCGCCTGCGCTTCTGCGACGACGCGGCCATCTTCCTCCGGTCGGGCGCGAAGCGGGACCATATCGGTCTCCACCAGCACGGTACGCACCCCCGACAACAGCGCGAAGTGGATCCAGCCGCCAACTCCGTCCCGGTCCTCGACCCGCCGCCAGTTGCCGTGCTCCGCCACGACCCGGAGCGGCATGTCCCGCCGGGTGAACACCCAGTCGATCCGATGCGTAAGCGAGGGCCCGCGCCGCACGTTCCCCTCGGAAGTCTTGAGCGAAACGAAGCGGGGGACCGGCAGATTGGTGACCGCGCCGCGCTCCTCATCCTGCGCGCGGACCATGCCCGCCAGAAGGATCGCGATGACTGCGGCGATGACGCAGAAGACGGCCTGTTTCATGATATATGCTGCCCGCTGGTCTCGTTGGACCCGAATCACGCCTTGTGGCGTCTGCTCGGCGGCAGGATTTCATCTGGCCGCTACGAAGGCCAGCAGGATTTCGCGATGCCCCCACCGGGACGGCGCTGTGTCCGCCCCATGCGGCTTCACGAGGCGGCTTCCTACATGCGAAAGGGGCGCCGGATGGCGCCCCTTCCATATCCGAACTCTGGCCGCGATCAGTTGCGGCTCTTGTCCACCATCTTGCCCTTGGAGATCCAGGGCATCATGGCGCGGAGCTTCTCACCGACCTGCTCGATCTGGTGCGCGTCGTTGATGCGGCGGGTCGCCTTGAAGTAGGGCTGGCCGACGGCATTCTCCTGCATGAAGTTGCGCACGAACTTGCCGTTCTGGATGTCGGTCAGCACTTCTTTCATGCGGGCCTTGGTTTCCTCGTACGGAAGGACGCGCGGGCCGGAGACGTATTCCCCGTATTCTGCGGTGTTGGAGATCGAGTAGTTCATGTTGGCGATGCCGCCTTCGTAGATCAGGTCCACGATCAGCTTCACCTCATGGAGGCACTCGAAATAGGCCATCTCCGGTTCGTAACCCGCTTCGACCAGCGTCTCGAAGCCCATGCGGATCAGCTCGACCAGGCCGCCGCAGAGCACGGCCTGCTCGCCGAACAGGTCGGTCTCGCATTCTTCCTTGAAGGTCGTCTCGATGATGCCCGAGCGGCCGCCGCCGATGGCGGAGCAATAGGACAGGCCGATCTCCAGTGCCTTGCCGGACGCATCGTTCGCCACGGCAACAAGGCAGGGCACGCCGCCGCCCTTCACGAACTCACCGCGCACGGTATGTCCCGGCCCCTTCGGCGCCATCATGATGACATCGACGCCCGGCTTCGGCTCGATCAGGCCGAAGTGGATGTTGAGGCCGTGAGCGAAGGCGATGGCGGAGCCTTCCTTCAGATTGTCATGAACGTATTTCTTGTAGGTCTCGGCCTGAAGCTCGTCGGGCATGGTGAACATCACGAGGTCGGCCCAGGCCGCTGCTTCCGCGATCTCCATGACCTTCAGCCCTTCGGCTTCGGCCTTCTTGGCGGAAGCCGAACCGGGGCGCAGCGCGACGACGACGTTCTTTGCGCCGGAATCCCGCAGGTTCAGCGCATGGGCGTGGCCCTGGCTGCCATAGCCGAGAATGGCGACCTTCTTGTCCTTGATGAGATTGATGTCGCAATCACGATCGTAATAGACGCGCATCGGGCGCCTCCTTCTGCTGATTTATGGGGCAGATCATAGACATGCCGGCTGCATGGCGAATGCAAACTCGCGAAACATTCGCAAATAAGCGATGTTTCAATTCTTCATGTTGAGGAATATGGATATATTCATGCTCAACGATACCGACAGACGCATTCTTCGCCACTACCTCGCCGATCCCGACGCGCCCGCGCTTCGGCTGGCGGAGCGGGCCGGCGTCACGGCCGCCACCTTTTCCCGCCGGCTGGAGCGGATGCGGGAGGAGGGGGTCGTGCAGGGGGAGCAGGCGATCATCGACTGGCGCGCGCTCGGCTGGGAGGTGGAGGTGAGCCTGCGGTTCACGCTCGACAAGACCGATCCCCGCGCGTTCGACCAGTTCCTCGCCGCCGCGCGCGAGGTGCCGGAGGTCGTGGCGATCCAGACCTTCCTGGGCCGTGTCGATGTGCGGCTGTCGGTCATCGCCCGCGACATGGCGCATTATCAGGAGATTTATCGCAACCGCATCCTGACGCTGCCGCATATCGCGGATATCGAGGCGCTGATGCTCGTCTCCGTCATAAAGGATGCGGAGACGCTGCCGCTGTGATCGAGCTTGACGATATGGACCGGCGCCTGCTGCGCGTTCTGGCGGAAGATGCGCGGCTGTCGGCGGGAGAGGCGGGCCGGAGGCTGGGCCTGAGCCAGCCCGCGGCCTGGCGGCGGTTGAAGCGGTTGACGGAGGCGGGTGCGATCCGGGGGCGTCGGGTGCTGCTGGACCATCAGGCGCTCGGCTTCGGCGTGACGGTGTTTCTGGGCATCAAGCTCGCCACGCGCGGGCGGGTTAGCCTCGACGATTTCGAGCGTGCCGTGACAGCCATCCCGGAGGTGCTGACGGTGCAGCATGTGCTGGGCGTCTTCGATTATCGCCTGCGCGTCGTGGCCCGTGACATCGTCGATTTCGAGCGCATCCTGCGGCGGCGCATCATGACATTGCCGGGGGTGGGGCAGGTGGAGGCGAATGTCATGCTGTCGGAGGAGCATCGTCCGGGCCCGCTGGGATGACCCCCTCGGTCGGGTCGCTGGCGCGAAAGGCCAGCATTGCGGACCGGACGCGCAGAAGATGGATCAGCATCGGCTCCCATCCCGGATCGACGCCCTGCGGGAGCCGAGGCGAAATGCCCGTTTTCAGCCCACTGGCAAGGTTGGAGAGCATGTCTGCCACACCGGGCGCGGCGCCTTCCTTTCGCAGAAGGTCAACGCCTGCCTCCGCCATGAGGAGGGCGCAGGCGTAGAGCCGTATCGACTGGGAATCGTAGATCTCCGTCACATGGCTCACCCGTTCGGCGGACAATCGGCCGCGGAGCGACCACCGGGCCTCCTGCCGGGCGGCGGCGGTGCTTTCTCCCAGCGCGACCACCGGGCCGTGGGTTTGGGAAATGACTTTCAGCGCGGCCTCCGCCCCGGGCACGTCGCCCTTGCCGATGGCATCGCCCAGTTGCCGCAGACCGGCCGCCAGTTGTGCCGTCATCGCGGCGGCGGATCGTTGGACGAGGCGGACCGGGTCGCGCGTGAACAGCACCTGACTGAACAGAAGGCCCACGCCGGTGCCGGTCGCCACGTCGATCAGGCGCGACAGGCCCGCGGTCTGCGGCCCCATGGCCAGCACCAGAAGCGCCGAGACCCCGGCCTGAATAGGCACGACGGCGGGCTGGCCATAACTTGTCGCAACCATCATCGCGACAAAGCTGACGATGGCCAGACGGAGAACCGGATAGGTGTCCGGCACCAGCAGCAGGCCCAGTTCCCCCACCACCGTCCCCGTGACCACGCCCGACATCAGGCCGATGGCCTGCCGCGCGTGGCTGGGCAGGGCGGGGGACAGGCAGACGATCGCGCTTACCGCCGCAAAGACAGGCCGGTCGTGACCGAAGACCCCGTGTGCTATGACCCACGCCAGCGTTGCGCCCGCCGCGCTTTCCAGCGCGTCGAGCCATGTGATACGCCAACGGCCAAGAACGCGCGCCGCGATACCGCGCCTTGCCACCCTGTCAGACGCGGACGAGCGGGGTGTCCACCAGATGCTCGGCAAGGAACCAGCACTGAAGCTCGTTCGTCCGTATCACGTTGGAGACGAGCACGTCGTTGGAGCCGTCGTCGCCCTGCTCCTGCACCTTCTCCGCCGCGTCATGGGCGTCGATCAGGATCATCTCATGGGCTTCGAGCAGGCGGGACAGCATGGCGGGCACTTCCTCCGCACCATTGGGAGCCCGGGGAACACGGGTGATCTCCGCCACATGGCGCGGGTCGCCGACGGCGATGCCGCCCAGCGTCTGGATCCGCTCCGCGACCATGTCGATCAGTTCGAGCTGCTCACCCGCATGCTTGTCCAGCAGGAGGTGGAGCTGGTAAAAGGTCGCGCCCCGCATCAGCCAGTGGGATTTCTTGTAGAAGGCGTGCAGGATTTGCGTGTCGGCCAGAACCTGGTTCAGCCGCTCGCAGGAGTAGAGCCGTGCATTGTGCGACAGGCCCAGCGGAAACTGCCGTGCCGTGCCGAACTCCTGAATGATCCGGCCTTCCTGATGGAGCCACGGCTGGCTCGACATGTCTTCGACGGTTTTGCGTTGCTTCGCCATTCTGGCCTCCAGCCCGATAGGTGCGGATGCCGAGACGCTTCGCGCACCGACGCGCCCCGGCGGAGGAGGATGTAGGGCGGGCGATGCCCCCGGCCAGTGGCCGGCCGCGGTTTCCGTCAGTCCACGCCGCGATAGGGCTGAACGTATTGCAGGGCCATGTCCCAGGGGAAGAAGATCCAGGTGTCCTGGCTGACTTCGGTGATGTAGCTGTCCACCATCGCGCGCCCTTTCGGCTTGGCATAGACGGTGGCGAAATGCGCTTTGGGGTAAAGCCTGCGGACGAGTTCCAGCGTCTTGCCGCTGTCCACCAGATCGTCGATGACGAGAATGCCGGTGCCGTCCCCCATCAGTTCGGGCTGCGGAGCCTTGATGACATGGGCATCCCCTTGCGACTGGTCGCTGTAGGATTTGACGGAGACGGTATCGATCACCCGCACGTTCAGTTCGCGCGCGATGATCATGGCAGGCGCCATGCCGCCGCGGGTGATCGCGACGATGGCGCGCCAGCCGCCTGCCTCCGACTCCGGCCCCTTGCCGTCGAGCCGCCATGCCAGCGCGCGCGCATCGCGGTGCAACTGATCCCAGCTGACGTGAAATCCCTTTTCATGCGGCAGACGGTCGTTCATGGCGGCTCCCAATCAGGTGGCGGCGATCTTGATACCGAGGGCGACAAGGAAGGCGCCGAAGGTGCGGTCGATCACGGGTTTCAGTCCGGCATAGCCGCGTTGCACGCGGTCCAGCGAGAAGATGCGGGCGACGAAGGCATTCCACAGGGCCTCGTTCAGGAAAACGGCGATGAGCACGAGAGCCAGCGAAAGGGCCGAGGCCCCGCGCGGGATCGTGCTCACAAAGACAGCACCGAAGAAAACGGCGGGTTTCGGATTGGCAAGCTGGGTCGCGATGCCCAGCCACACCGCAGACAGCGGCGAGCGGGGTGCATTCCCTTCCGCTGCGGTCGCCGGCGCAATCGTCATGTCGGCCGGATCACCTGCATGCCGCCACATCTTGATGGCGAGCCAGATGAGATAGGCCGCGCCCCCGATCTTCAGCGCCCAGAGCAGGCTCGGCGCCAGCCGGAACAGCACCGCCAGCCCGAAGAGCGCCGCAGTCGCCCAGAACACCGCGCCCAGCCCCAGCCCGACCGCGAGCCATGCGCCCCGCCGCGCGCCCTCCGTCAGCCCGACCCGCGCGGCCATCAGCACCGCCGGACCGGGAGAGATCGCGGCCAGCAGATGGACGAACCAGACCGCGAGGAACGCGGCGAGCGTCATGTCAGCTCTCCTTGCGACCGGCGGTCGCGTCGATATCCGGCGCGTCCACCGCTTTCATGCCGACGGCATGATAGCCTGCATCCACGTGCAGCGTCTCGCCCGTTGTGCCGGTTCCGAGGTCGGAAAGAAGATAGAGCGCAGCCTTGCCCACCTCCTCCTGCGTGACGTTGCGGCGGAGGGGGGAGTTCAGCTCGTTCCATTTCAGGATATAGCGGAAATCGCCGATGCCGGAGGCGGCCAGCGTCTTGATCGGTCCGGCGGAAATCGCGTTCACGCGGATCGCGTCCTTGCCCAGATCCTCCGCCATGTAGAGCACGGACGCCTCCAGCGCGGCCTTGGCGATGCCCATGACGTTGTAATGCGGCATGACCTTTTCCGCGCCGTAGTAGGTCAGCGTCAGGCAGCTCCCGCCCTCCGTCATCAGAGCGGAGGCGCGCTTGACCGCGGAGGTGAAGGAGAACACCGAGATGTCCATCGTCATGCGGAAATTCTCAGCACTCGTATCCACGTAGCGGCCGCGCAGTTCGTTCTTGTCAGAAAAGCTGATGGCATGAACGAGGAAGTCGATCTTGCCCCAGACCTTTTCCAGCCGGGCAAAGAGCGCATCCATGGAGGATTCGTCCGCCACGTCGCATTCGATGATCTCGGTCACGCCGATCTGCTGGGCCAGCGGCTGCACCCGCTTCAGAAGCTGTTCGCCCTGATAGGAAAGCGCGATCTCCGCCCCCTGATCTGCCAGCGCCTTGGCAATACCCCAGGCGATGGATTTGTCATTGGCCAGGCCCATGATCAACCCGCGTTTGCCCGCCATAAGACCCGTCATCGCCCAATACTCCCTGCGTTGCTTCGATACCGGAGGTTAGCGGGCACCGGGCCCGATATTCCCGGACCTTTAGGCGATTGCCTTTTGGTCATCAAGGGTGGCAGGATGCGCAGCCCGACGATCCCCCGAGTTCGGCGGGATCGGGAAGCGGCGCGGGCAGCTTCGATGAAGGGCGAGGATTCAAGCGGACATGACAGACAGAAACGGTATCTTCGCCGGCGAAGACCCCTTTGCCATTGCCCGCCGGTGGCTGGCGGAGGCCGAAGCGACAGAGCCGAACGACCCCAACGCCATCGCGCTCGCTACCGTGGATGCGGAGGGGCTGCCGGATGTCCGCATGGTTTTGCTGAAGGAAATCGGTGCGGACCGCTTCACCTTCTATACCAACTACGGCTCTGCCAAGGCACAGGAGATCGAGGCGACGGGCAGGGCCGCCTTCGTCCTGCACTGGAAAAGCCTGCGCCGGCAGGTGCGCGTGCGGGGCCGTGTGGTCCGCAATGACGGTGCGGCGGCAGACACCTACTTCGCCTCCCGCTCCCTTCAGTCGCGGCTTGGCGCATGGGCGTCGCAGCAGTCGCGTCCGCTGGACAGCCGGGGCACGCTGATGGCGGAGGTCGCGAAGATCACCGCACGGCTGGGACCGCGCCCGCCCCGCCCGGAATTCTGGGGCGGTTACGACATATTCCCCTCACAGATGGAATTCTGGGCCGATGGGGCCTTCCGCCTGCATGATCGCTACCGCTGGAGTCGCGCCGGGATGGAAGGCGAGTGGGAAATACAGCGGTTGTATCCATGAAATGCCCGACATCCAGACCGCGAAAGCACTGGAACGCAGGGTTTCACGGTCATTGTGTCGATGCGCACGATAATTCTCTTGAACTTGCGAGGCAATACCGTCCAACTTGCGCAAAAAACAGAAGACCTTGGGACGACTTCTGACATGACCGAAACGGACAAAGACACCCGCGTCGTTCGCGGCTGGGTCAAGTGGTTCGATCCCGACAAGGGGTTCGGCTTCGTCGTGTCTGATGAGGGCGGGCCGGATATCCTGCTGCACGCCAATGTTCTGCGAAACTTCGGTCAGTCTTCCGTGGCGGATGGAGCAGGGATCGAGATCCTCTGCCACGCCACCCCCCGTGGAATGCATGCCGCGCAAGTGATGGAGGTGTCGCCTCCCCCCCCGGTGCCGCTGCCGGTGCTGGAGGATCTGGCCTCCGCTCCGATGGAGGAGTTGCTGAGCAGGCCATTGGAGCCTGCGCGGGTCAAATGGTTCGACAAGGCAAAGGGGTTCGGCTTTGCGAATGTCTTCGGCCGCTCCGAGGATGTGTTCGTTCACATAGAGGTGCTGCGCCATTCCGGGCTGTCCGATCTTCAGGCAGGGGAAGCGGTCTGCCTTGGTGTGGTCGAAGGTCGGCGCGGGCGCATGGCGGTCCGCATCGCCTCGTGGGAGGCTGCGGTGCACCAGAAGGTCGTCACGCTGTGAGATCACTCCTGTTCGCGCTGGCGCTGAGCGCAGCCGCCGGCTCCGCCGGAGCTGAGACGGTCTGCCGCCCCGATACAGTGGAAATTCGCGGCCCGCGGGGAGAGACCCGCTTTTCCGTTGAACTCGCGGACACGCCCGACAGCCGCGCCTACGGGTTGATGAACCGTGCAAGCCTGCCGAAGTCGAGCGGGATGCTTTTCGTCTATGAATATCCACAACATGTCTCCTTCTGGATGCGCAATACGCTGATCCCGCTGGACATGATCTTTCTCGATGCACGCGGGGTCATCACGCGGATCCACGAAAACGCCCGCCCGCATGACGAAACGGCCATTGACGGCGGTTCCGGCGTGCTGGCGGTGCTGGAGATCAACGGCGGCCTTGCCCGACGGCTCGGCCTTGTCCAAGGCGGTGTGCTGCGTCATCCCGCCTTCGGGCCGGGCGGCGCCTGGCCCTGCGGAAGCTGAACCCGCTTTTTACCAAAACGCCCCTTTCCAAATTTCGCGCGCCTCTGTAGGAACCGTGCGAGCGGGGCGTGGCGCAGTCTGGTAGCGCGCTGGTTTTGGGTACCAGAGGCCGGAGGTTCGAATCCTCTCGCCCCGACCACAGGTGGCTTGGACGTGCCGCCGGGCAAACCCATTCGATACTTCCGGCGCAGAGCAGTAGGCTGATTTTCACAAGCTCCGGCGCCTGCGCTCGCGTCTGAGCGGGCCGAAAGGTTGCGGCACATGTGCGTTCGGCACCGGCCCGGCCCGCTTCCCATTTCGGCGAATGTCACGTTGAGCGGCCACTCCTTATCGCGCCGGCAAGGCGGAGGGACAGGCAGCCCCCTTACGGCCGGGAAAGCTGTCTGGCTCCGCAAAGGCGAATGAAGCGCAACGGGCGTGCCCCCGCTGGCACCTATCCCCCCTGGGATCCTCGCGGTATCCCTTGCGGCGGACTGCCCGGTCTCTGCACACAGGGTAATACCCTGAATTCAGGACAAGACATGCACGGCGCAACGCGACGCGGGGGCGGCGTTCCTTTGCCGCAGGGACAGTTCGTCGCGGAGCACCTCACAACCATCTGATATGCAGGCGTGATCGCCGCTTGTCTTTATTCCGGGCTCAGTGATAATCGCGCCTTGAACGGGCTGACCTGACACCCCCCCTACCGGTCGGGCGAATGGCGGTTCGCAGCCCCTCCCACGCGCGGATCGAGCGAATGAACCTGATCGCCTTTCTCTCCGTGCTCGCGGGTCTGTTCGTCATCATCGCGCTGGGGGAGCCGCTGGCGGCGCGTCTGCGCATTTCCTATACCGTGGTTCTGGCGATGCTCGGCATCGCCATCGGCGCGGGGGCGAGCTTCCTGCTGTCCACCGACATCACAGACGCGCTGAACCCGCTCGCCCTTTCCGTGTTGAGCCTGCCGATCACCTCCGAGGCG
Organism: Haematobacter sp.; assembly: GCF_032102465.1. Lineage (NCBI taxonomy): Bacteria > Pseudomonadati > Pseudomonadota > Alphaproteobacteria > Rhodobacterales > Paracoccaceae > Haematobacter > Haematobacter sp. Next base: position 152,767 of record NZ_DAMDHB010000004.1, read on the forward strand.
TTTCTGTACATCTTCCTGCCGACGCTCATCTTTCAGGTGTCACTGACGCTCGACCTGCGGCGGATGGTGGAGGATTGGGTGCCGATCACGGTCATGGCCATCGTGGCCGTGGTCGTCGCCACGTTCGTGATCGGCCTGTCGCTGGACCCGTTCACCTCGCAGCCGCTGGTCGTCTGTCTGTTGATCGGCGCCATCGTGGCCACGACCGATCCCTCGGCGGTGGTCGGAATCTTCCGCGACATCGGCGCGCCGGCGCGCCTTTCGCGGCTCGCGGAAGGCGAAAGCCTAATGAACGATGCCGCCGCCATCGCGCTGTTCAGCGTGTTCATCACGCAGATCCTGCCCTGGGCGCCGCAGGTCACCGTGGGCCATCAGGTGGTCCATTTCGTCGTGCTTCTGGTCGCGGGGGCGCTGACGGGCTATGCGCTGGCGGTGATTGCCGTCGTCGCGATGGAGCATCTGCGGTCCACTCCGATGGCGATGATCTCCGTCTCGCTCGCGCTGCCCTATCTGACCTACATCCTCGCCGAACATGCCCTGCATGTTTCGGGGGTGATCGCGGTCGCGGCTGCCGGGATGACGGTGAACCTTCTCGGTCCCTCGCGGATGCCGCCGGGGCAGTGGCGGTATCTCACCGATACGTGGGAGCTGCTCTCGCACTGGTCCGGCTCGCTGATCTTCATTCTGGCCGCGATCTTCGTGCCGCGGCTTCTGCATGATGTGAGCTGGCACGATGGGCTGCTGCTTCTGGTGCTGATCGTTGCGGCGACGGTCGCACGGGCGCTGGTGCTGTTCGGGCTGCTCCCGCTGATGACACGGCTGCATCTGTCGCCCCCCGTCGCCCCGGCCTATCGCACGGTGATGCTCTGGGGCGGGCTGCGCGGGGCGGTCACCCTTGCACTAGCGCTCGCGGTGACGGAGCATGAGCTTGTCGCGGCGGAGGCCAAGCATACCGTTGCCGTGCTTGCCACCGGGTTCGTGCTGTTCACCCTGCTCGTTCAGGGGACGACGCTCCGCTGGCTGATCGGGCGTCTGGGGCTGGACCGTCTGACGCCGATAGACGAGGCGCTCCGCGACCAGGTGGTGGCGGTCGCGTTGCAGACGGTGCGGGAGGAGGTTGCCGACCTGACCCAGCGGCAGCATCTGACGCGGGAGATCGTCCGCTCGGAGGCCAAGAGCTTCGGCGCGCGGATCGACGGCGCGGTCAAGACGGCGGAGGCCGCCGATGAGATCCTCGACCGTGACCGGCTGACGCTGAGCCTCGTCACGCTTGCCAGCCGCGAGAAGGAGATCATTCTGGAGGCGTTTCGCGACAGGGAGGTGTCGTCGGCCCTTGTGGAGCGGCTGTTGCTGGATGCGGACCGGCTGATCGAGGCGACCCGCGCCGGGGGCAGGGGGGCCTACCGCACGCAGGCGCGGGCCAACCTCGCCCCCGGCCGGGCCTATCTTCTGGCCTTTAGGCTCCACCGGCAGCTCGGCATTTCGTTTCCTCTGGAGCGACTGATGGGCAGCCGGTTCGAGGTGCTGCTCAGCACCCGCATGTTCCTGCGCGACCTTCATGATTTCGTGAACACCAAGATCCTGCGCATCCACGGCCAGCGGGTGACGGATATCCTCCACGAGGTCCTTTCGCGGCGCGAGGAGGATCTGGAGCGGGACATCGAAGGGCTGCGGCTGCAGTATCCCGGCTTTTCGGAGGAGTTTGAGCGCCGCTTCATCCGGCGCGCCGCCTTGCGGTTCGAGGAGAGCGAATACGAAACCGCCTATGCCGACGGGCTGATCGGGGCGGAGCTTTACGGCTCGCTCACGCGCGGTCTTGCCGACCGGCGGGAGGCCAATCAGGCGCGCCCCAAGCTCGACCTCCTGCTTCAGCGACAGGAATTCGTCAGCCAGATCCCGATGTTTCAGGGGCTGGAGCCGCAGACACGCGCGCGGCTCGCCCGGGCGCTGGTCAACATCTATGTCGAGCCGGGGGAAGTCATCGTTCATCGCGGCGATCCGGCGAATGCGGTCTATTTCATCGCTTCGGGAGCCGTGGAGCTTGACGGGGCGGCGCCGCAGCAGATCCGGCTGGGCAGGGGAGACATGTTCGGAGAGCTGGCGATTTTCGCCCGCCGCCCGCGCCGTACGGCGCAGGTTCAGGCGATCACGCATTGCGCGCTGATGATGCTCAGCGAGCAGCACTTCCTCCATCTCGTCAGGGGGGAGCCCGGCCTTCGGGCGAAGGTCGTGGCACAGGCGTCGGCCCAGGGAATGGACGCCGGGAAGGTAGAAGCGATGCTCGATCGGCGCGGTTGATTCTCTCTCCACGGCCGCCGGTTCTCCACTCCGCTTGTGGATAACTCTGTGGGGAAGGCGGAGACGACTCGGCCGCAATTTGCCGGAAGCCGGTCAAGGCCATAAACCCGTGGAAAACCTGCGAAATCCGTTGACCGGCTGACGCCGCTTGGGCAGTTTGTAGGCAAGAAGAATCGGACCACTACATCTTGTGGTGGTCATGGAAGGCTCCACTAGCCCCGATCCGCGATGAGACTGCCCCCGGCTTGCCGCAGGGGCAGATGGCGGAGCCATATCTGCGGCGCGGGAGGCGGGGGATAACCGGTCGGCGACGGAGACGCAAGCATGAGGATCGAGAGGCAGTTCACGGTCGAGGGGCGCGACGTCTATGATCGCATCGCCTTTCGCGTGACCCGGTCCGAGCAGCGAAATCCGTCGGGCGAAGTGGTGTTCCGCTGCCGCAAGCTGGAGGTGCCGGAGGGTTGGAGCCAGATCGCGGCGGACATCCTCGCGCAGCACTGTCTCCGCCGGAGCGGTGTCCCCGCCCGGCTTCGCCGCGTGCCGGAAGAGGGTGTGCCGGAGTTCCTGTGGCGCTCCGTCGCGGATGAGGCGGCCCTGTCCCACCTGACCGAATCCCGCCGTTTCACGGCAGAAACCTCCGCCCGGCAGATGTTCGACCGCCTCGCGGGAGCGTGGGCCTACTGGGGATGGAAGGCCGGGTATTTCACTGCCGAGGCCGACGCGCGGGCCTATCACGACGAGATGCGGCACATGCTTGCGCGGCAGATGGCGGCACCCGACGCCGCCCAGTGTCGGCAGACCGGCCTGCACTGGGCCTATGGCATCGAGGAAGCGGGTCGCGATGGCATCGCGGTGGACCTTGCCGCGGGCGAGTTGCGCAGGACGGATTCCCTCGCACGGCCCGAGGCCGCGGGTCTGGCCATCCTCTCCATGCCGGAGCCGGAGGATGCCCCCGACATGTGGTCGCGGGAGGCACGTCTTGTCCGCGCGGGCGTGCGGTACGGGGTGAACGTCGCGACGCTGCCCGCCGGTCCGGCAGGGATGATGGCGCAGCTTGAGGCCGGTGACCGGCTGGTCGGGCTTGCGCAGGGGCAGGGGAACGTCCGCCGCCCGGCGCGGCTCGCCCTGTGCGACGCGGATCACCCGGAGGCCGCAGAGTTCATCGAATGGAAATCGGCGGAGGCGCATAAGCTCGCCAGTCTGACGGCGGGATCCCATCTGATCGCGGCGCTGACAGGCGATATCCGCCTCGCTCTCCGCCGGGCGGGACCGGACATCGCCGGCAATCCCGCGTTGCAGGCGGCCATACGGGCTGCGAAACGCGCGATGGTGCCCGAGGGCGTGATTCAACGGACGTTGGCCGAGGCGGTCGAGGGCCGCGCGCCGCGCATCGCCACGTTCGAGGCTGACTGGGACGGCAAAGCGGCCGCAACCGTCTCCGGCACGCGCACCGCGACCGCCATCCGGCTGTCGGACGCCTTCATGCGCGCGGCGACCAAGCCCGCCGCCCGTGCCGGCCGGGAGCGCCGGTTGCAGGACCGCCTTGCCCGCGCCGTCTGGGCCACGTCCGAGCCGGGGGCTCTGTTCGGGGATACGATCAACGGCTGGAACACCTGCGCGCAGGAGGGGGGGATCGACGGCACCTCCCCCGACGGGGACTTCATGTTCCTTTCCGACACTGCCGCGATGCCCGCGACGCTGAACCTCCGCGGCTTTCTGGTGCAGGACGGGTTCAGGACCGCAGCCTTTTCCCACGCGGCGCGGCTCTGGGTGCTGACGCTCGATCTCTCGCTCTCCATGATGCGGCGGGGCGATGCGCTGCTTGCCGCCCGGTCACAGAACTACCGGCCGCTGGCGCTGGGGCACGTCAATGCGGGCGGTCTTCTGATGGCCATGGGTATCGGCTACGCCACGGCGGAGGGCCGCGCCATGGTCGCCGCGATCACTGCGTTGATGACAGGGGCCGCCTATGCCGCCTCTGCCGAGATTGCGGCGGAGAAGGGCGCGTTCCCGGCCTGGCCGCGGAATGCCTGTTCGATGCTCCGCGTGGTGAAGAACCATCGCCGCGCCGCGGGGGGAGTGGGCGCTTTCGAAGGGCTCGGTATCCTGCCGCGCCCTCTGGATGCAGACCGTTGCCCCCAGCCGGACATCGTCGCGCGCGCCCGCCTCTGCTGGGACGATGCGGTCGCAGCCGCAGCGGGGCACGGGTTCCGCCATGCGCAGCTGACGGCGCTCCGGCAGGATCCCGTCACGGACCGCTTGCTGGATTGCGAGACGACCGGCATCGCTCCGGCAACCGCGCTGATCCACTGGGAGCCTTCCCCCGACGGCCAGTCGCGCCGCGTGCTCGCCTCGGCGGTGGAGGACGGGCTTGCAGCGCTTGGCCATCCCCGTGTGGAGATCGCCGCGATCACCGCACATGTCATCGGCCACGGCAGTCTGGAAAACGCGCCCTGGATCAACCACACCAGCCTTCTGGGGCAGGGTTTGGGTGCCGGGGAACTGGCGCGGGTGGAGGCGGCGCTCGTTTCCGCCACGCATATCCGTTTCGCCCTGACGCCCTGGACGCTGGGGCTCGGCTTCTGTCGGGAAGTGCTGGGGCTGCCGGCGGCACAACTGGCGGATCCGGCTTTCGACCTGCTGGCCCACCTCGGCTTCGCTCCCGCCCAGATCGCTGCGGCGAATGCCTATGTCTTCGGCACGGGGACTTTGCAGGGCGCGCCCTTCCTGAAGGCGGCGGATCTGCACGTGTTCCACGGTCAAGGTTCCACTGGCGAAGGCGAAGTGGATGCAACCTGCCAGATCCACATGATGGCCGCGGCACAGCCCTTTGTTTCCGGCGGTATCGGCGGTGCGCTCCGCCTGCCCGCCAAGGCTGCTGCCTCCAACTGCCTCGACCTCCAGACGCTGGCCTGGTCGCTCGGGCTGAAGGGGATCAGCCTATCGCGCGACAGTTCACAACAGGATCCCGCGCTCGCCGCCGTTCTGGAGGAGGCCGAGGAGTCCCTTGCGCTCCCAAACCCCGCCACAGCCGCGCAATCCCTGCTCGGCCGCAACTTCCGCACCACCTGAGCGAAAGCCGCGCGCTCCGGCGGTTTTGAAGGGGGTGGCGGGACGTGCGGGATACCGATGAGCACTACGTTTACTCCATAGCCCTCCAAAATGAACCATGAAAATTGGCCGGAATCTGCTGAAATCTCAGCAGGTTTCCGGCCGCTTCTGTTTAATCACGCTTGTTTCGCAGGCTTGCGCGAGAAAGCCATGTTCGCGGTCGACAGAATAAACGAGGACCGTCATCATAGGCGCATCGCCACGCGAAGGAGCAAGAAAGAGCGAACCGCGCCAGTCGTAAAGGAGCAGAGCCATGGCCGTCGTAATGATAATGAGCGTTGTATTGATCGCAATGCTTTGCGTCGCAGCCTATACGCTCGCGGTCTATGCGCTGCCCTTCATGCTCGGATTGACGGCCGCGCAGTTCGCCTATCAGACCGGCTCCGGCTTGATCGGCGCGGGCTTGGTCGGGTTGGTCGCGGCCGGCGCAGCCTTCGGCGTCCTGGCGCTTCTCTTTGACTCGCTACGCTCCCCGATCCTGCGCCTCGCCGTGGCGCTGATCTTCGCTGCACCCGCTGCCGTGGCCGGTTATGCGCTGGTCCACGGCGTCACCAAGGAATCGGTCCCGTCCGAAATCTGGCGGCAAATCTTCTGCATCATCGGCGGCGGCTTTGTCGGGATTTCGGCCTTGCTGCGACTGGCAGCACCTTCCGCCAGCGGACCCACGCCCGTTCGCTAATCCAACGGCGTAATATCAAATTGACCCGGCGCTAAAGCGCCGGGGCTTTGTCACTGGCGACCCTCCGGCTCACTACGGCGCAATTTGGAAGCGCGTTCGCCTCCGGGTCGGCGCGGCTGTCGCCGCGTCGTTCGACACCTACCGCCTGGAAATATGGAGAACCGGACGCATGGTAGTCCGGCCTGCTGATTTTCTTTTTCGAGAGATTGCTAAGGGCGTTGCCCTCGCGCGGCGCAAGAAAACTCTTTGCCCTTTCGCGGCATAAACGGCCCGCTCCCCGCAAGCGGGTCCCCTCCATTTATTCCACGGTGCCAAAGACTTCTCCTGCGCCTTGCTACCCGTGGCTCGCCGCCGGGCAAGGGTTCAGGAGCGGCGCTTCGCTGCTCTGAACCCAACACCCGAAGGAACAGAGACATGACCAGCGCAACCGACAGCAATCCCCGCATCTATGTCGCCTGCCTCGCAGCCTACAACAACGGCTATCTGCATGGTGCCTGGATCGACGCGGATCAGGACGCCGACGAGATTAGGGACGAGATTGCCGCGATGCTTGCGCGCTCGCCGATCAAGGGCGCGGAGGATTATGCCATCCACGACTATGAAGGTTTTGAGGGCGTCACTATCAAGGAATATGCCGGCATCGAGAGCGTGGCGCGGATGGGTGCTTTCATCGCCGAGCATGGCGCGCTAGGCGCTGGATTGCTGGAGCAGTTCATAGGCGACATCGACCAGGCCGAGAGCACCTTGCAGGACTGCTATCACGGCCAGTTCACCAGCCTTGCGGACTATATGGAGGAGCTGACCGCCGAGAGCGTCACGATCCCCGAAGCCCTACGCTACTATGTCGATTGGGAGGCAATGGCCCGCGACGCCGAAATGGGCGGCGAGTTCTTCACGATAGAAACCGCTCGTGACGAGGTGCATATTTTTTCCAACAGGTGAGACTTGGGTTGCCTTGCCTGCGCCAGCGGGCAACACGCACGACCTCGCAGACTAGTAAAATCACAGAAATGTTGTTAAGAAGAAAATAACTATAAATGTGCGGCCTGCACGAACAACATTCCGTATAACTCCAGCTATATCCAGTGTTGGCGATTTCGGAAACTCTCTATCCGGGCGTTGCCCTGCGCCGCCCGGCATAGGGAGGTGACGCCATGCTTAGCATTGATTGGCGTGCGCCGGCGGCTTACGGGCACGCGAAAGCTATTCCCCCCGCCGGTTTCGCCTGGGAGTATCTTCGTCGCCATGAGGACTATCATCGCGACTTCCAAACAATATCCCAGGTGAAGGAGCCAGCCGGCGACCAGCTTGATGGATTCTCGCAGCGTTGGGGTTTGCGATTTCCCGTGCGATCCCGAAACGCCGCCTGATCGGCAATCCCTGTTCTGGATTCCAAGTCTCCAGCCGCAAGCGGTTCTCTTGTCCCCGGTGCAGCACCGTGACGGGGCGACGGAACCTATAGTGACGCTGGCGCACCTGTCCGACCTCGACCTACGGCACGCGGCGGATGGGTGGCATGGCATCTGGAATGTGGATGGCGTCGCGCATCAATTCTGGCTGCCCCAGGCCGTGCCCGACGCAGCGGCCTTCTATGCCGTATCCCTTCCGATGGATTCTTTCATGGAGCTTCGCGCCCATGCCGCCCGCCGACTTTGGCGGTCCCTCAATGGGCGAGCGCCCGGCGCGGACTTCCGCACCATGCCGGCGCAGCTCCGCAAGTTTCATATCCTGTCCCTGCGCGCGCTCGACGCCCGCTTGCGAGGCGAAAGCTATCGCACCATCGCGGAAGTCCTGCTTGGCTTTCGCGGGACCAAGGAGGATTGGGAAGCCGACCCCCGCAAGAACCAGGCCCGCCGATTGGTCGCGCACGGCCTGAAAATGATGAGGGGCGGCTACCGCCTATTGCTGCACTATCCGATCAAATCGCCTGTCGAGTGAAAAACCGGCAACGATCAGCGCCCGGCCGCGACAGCCTGTTCCAAGATGCGACGATAGCCTTCGCGTGAAAGCCATTGGGCGCGGGCAAGGTGGCTTTCCCAGCATCGCCGCGTCCGCGCTTCATCGCCGACCGGATCGCGATGCAGCACGATTCGCGCGACTTCCTTCCAGTCCGCACCTTCGGCCTTCGCGTCGAGAAGGCGCAGATAGGTGACGTAATGCTGTTCGTCATAAGGCGTTATGTCGTTTCCCGCTGGCGCTTCGTCGTCCACATCGGGATCAAGTTCGACGGGCACTCGCATGGCCGTTTCCCCGTATCCGAGAGGGTTTGTTTGCGGTGCGCCCCCGCAAACGGTGCTCTCTGACTCTGGTGATCGGGGAGTTAGTAACCGCATGACACGGCCCCACGGCCTTTAGTTCGGAGAACCTGTTGCATACGCCGCAGGCTCCCCGACCATAGGTCGAAGAGTGGTGCCAGTTCGGCGACACCTACCTAGTCATGAGGGGTTACTAAGCCCCGAAGCAGCGCGTCCTGCTCCGCGTTCAGTCTTAACCGACCCGCCCGCGAAAGTCTTCGTCTTTTCGGCTTGCCGCCGCTCCCCAAGGGGTGCCGCCAGCGCGTAGGCGCAAATGCGGCACGCTACGCGCCGCCGATCCCTCGCCATGGTTCGCCACAGCCCGCCGAAGTTTTCGGCGGCCACGTCAACCGAACCAGAGGTGATCTTATGGCCATCCGCCGCAATGCGGACCTGCCGCCGCGCCTACTTCGCACACAGGAAGCCGCGCGCTTTCTCGGCTTGTCCGTCCGCACCCTTGAGAAGCACCGCACCTACGGCACCGGCCCGACCTATCGCAAGATCGGCGGCCGTGTCCTCTACACCGTCCGCGACCTTGAAGCCTGGAGCGCGGTCGGCACGCGCAAATCCACCCGCGACAAGAACGCCGGCACGGTTTTTCCCGCGCGTCCGCTCACGCCCAAAGAGCTGGGCGATTGCTGAATGCTGCGCGAGGACGACCATAGCCCCGCGCAGCCGGCCGACGCCAGCGAACGCAGCCGACTCGACCCCTTCGTGGTCGCGACCGGCGACGCCGCACCGCGCGACCAGCGCGATTTGATGGAGCGGCCGTTCTTCTCCCTGGCGAAGACGCCGCGCACCAAGCCGATTTTCTACAAAGCCGCCGATGTCGAGGTGCAGGTGTTCGGGATGCCCGAGCACGGCATGGCGACCATATGGGACGCCGACGTGCTGATATGGGCGGCCTCGCAGATCGTCGCGGCCGAAAACAACGGCCTCACCACGTCACGCTTCGTCCGCTTCACGCCTTACCATCTACTGCGCGCCATCGGGCGGCCGACCGGCAACCATCAATACCTGCTCCTGAAAGCCGCGCTCGCGCGACTGCAATCGACCGTCATCGCCACTACCATCCGCAACGGCCCGCATTGGCGTCGCCGGCAATTTTCATGGATCAACGAGTGGGAGGAAATGACGACGCGCGCCGGCCGCGTCGAGGGCATGGAATTTGTCCTGCCCGAATGGTTCTACAACAGCGTCATCGACCGCTCGTTGGTCCTGACCATCGACCCGGCCTATTTCCGGCTGACAGGCGGCATCGAGCGTTGGCTTTACCGCGTCGCCCGTAAGCACGCCGGCCGCCAGCGCCATGGCTGGCTGTTCGAGTTTGCGCACCTTCATCAGAAATCCGGCAGCCTCGCACGGCCGTCCGATTTCGCGCTCGACTTGCGCCGCATCGCGGCCCGCCAGCCGCTTCCTGGCTATCGACTCCAGATCGAGCGGGAAGACGGCCGTGAGCTGCTTCGCATCCGCCCGGTAAACCTGTCCACAGTGCCTGTTGATAACGGTGTGAACGCCATCGGCACATCAGGCGCACGGGGTATCGGCACATCAGGCGCAACCCTATCGGCAGATCAGGCGCACGAACCCCAGCTAACGCTTTGGCCTGAAACGCGCAATCCGACCGCTAACTTAGAGTCTAACAGAGAATCTAACTTTTCTTCTTTGACGCGCGCACACGCGAGGCGTGGTGCCGGTGCCGCCGAGCGAGGCGAACCATGACGCCCGCGCTCGACGCGGTGCGCCCGCGCAACCCCCAAGCCATCACCGGAGACGAACAATGACCCGTCGCGCCCATCGCAGCGCGCACGGCCGTCCGCTGCCGGACGGACCCGCGCCCTTCACCACGCTTGTCGAATTGACTTTCGAGAAACGCAAGGTCGAGCACTGGATACGCTTCGGCCGCAAGAGCTACGAACAGATCATCGACCGTCGCCGAAGCGTCGTCGGCTTCGCGCCGAACAACATCTTCGCCTTCGTCCGCTGGGCGGCCGGCGAGCACGGCACGATCATTTCACGCATCGACATCGCGCGGGCCATCGGTCGGGGCGAGCCGTTCCAGACATTGCCCTTCGTCCGGCCTGGGGCCGACATCCTGTTACGCCTGGACGGCTGGCCGAAAGTGCAGCGCGCACTTGCCGTCATCGACGCCGTGGAGGCGCTGGGCCTCGACCCGGCCGACGGGTCGCCGGACTACTGGCGACACGCGCACAACCGCCTAGCCGCCAATCTGGAGCCGAGCGACTACACGCCGGAACGACATGCGGCGTGGATTGGGCGTCGGAGGATCGACCCGTGACGCGCCGCCGCTATCTCGCCGTCACGGCGCTGGCCGCGATGGGCGTTGCCGTCGCAAGCGCCATCGAGACGCCGACGAAACTCATTTGGAACGCCACGGCCAGCGCGCCGGTAGGCTTCTACACCGTCGAGCCGGCCGACCGGATCGAGGTGCCCGAGCTGGTCGCGGTCATGTCGCCCGAACCGCTCGCCGCCTTCATGGTGCAGCGCGGCTATGTCGGACGCGGCGTGCCGTTGTTGAAGCGCGTCGTCGGCCTTCCAGGGCAGCGGGTTTGCCGCGCCGGCCGCACGATCACGGTTGACGGGATCGAGATGGGCGAGGCGCTGGAGCGCGACCGGATCGGCCGTGAACTGCCCGCCTGGCAGGGCTGCCGCGTTATCGCGCCCGGCGAAATCTTCCTCATGAATTGGGATGTCCGCGACAGCCTGGACGGCCGTTACTTCGGACCCATCCCCGCAAGCTCCGTCATCGGCCGAGCCGTCCCGCTCTGGACCGATGAGGAAGGCGTCGGCCGCTTCGAGTGGCGCGCGCCGACGCACTGACTTCGCGCTTACCCAACCAATCACAAGGAGACTGACAATGCCCGCCAATATCTTTGAACCCACCGCCAACGGTTACGCCGGCCGCGTCCGGCTGTTCGGCATTGACGAGGCAATCGCGCTCGTCGCCATCGAGCCGGGCGACGGCGAGAACACGCCGGCCTATCGCATCCACCTCGACGACGAGGACGGCCCCGAGATCGGCGGGGCGTGGAAACGTGTCGGCGAACGCGCGGGGGACTACATCGCCCTGGAGATCGACAGCCCGCTTTTCCCTGCGCTGTTTCGCCCGGCGCTGTTCCAGACCGACGACGAGGCACGCACCTTTCGGCTCGCGTGGAAGCGGCCGAAGGCGCGCGAGGATCGGAGCTAATTGGTGCGCGTTCCGATCATCCCTTTGTTCGCGGGAACGCACTCGCATCCCTTCGTCCCGCTCGGCGACAAGACGGCCGGCGCGCGCAGCGAAGGTCAAGGGCGGCCACCGGCCGGCGCTTTGCGCGCACCCTTTACCGTAGCGAGCACGCTGGCAGGCTGGCGTCATAGCGGCGACAGGAAGCCATGGCGCTATGCCGTCCTGTTGCTGGCCGGCGCACTATCAGTCTGCGCCGGATCGGGCGTCGCGGTCGCGCAATCCGCGTCGGTCGTGCGCCCGGTTGCCGTCGATCCCTATGCCGCGCACATCACCGAGGCGTCGCAGCGGTTCGGCATCCCCGAGCACTGGATTCGCGCCGTCTTGCGCGCCGAGAGCGCGGGCGACGTGCGCGCGATTTCGTCGGCCGGCGCGATGGGATTGATGCAGGTTATGCCCGACACCTGGGCGGGCCTCCGTGCCCGTCACCGGCTCGGCCGCGATCCCTATCAGCCCCGCGACAACATCCTCGCAGGCACGGCTTATCTGCGCGAGATGTGGGATCGCTACGGCAATGTCGGCGCGATGCTCGCGGCCTACAATGCCGGCCCCGGCCGCTACGACGAGCACCGTTCGACCGGCCGTCCGCTGCCGGCCGAGACACGCGCCTATGTCGCCGCGCTCGCGCCGATCCTTGGCGGTGCGGCTGCATCCGAAGCGCCGTCATCGGCACCGCCACCGCCGCCCGACTGGCGCGACGCACCGCTCTTTATCGTGCGGCCGAACGACAGCCAGGCAATCGCCGCGCAGCCGTCCGACACGCAATCCGGCGACGCTCGCGCGACCGTTCCGGTGCGCGATCCCGCCGCTATGGAACCGCAAGACGGCAGCATTTTTGTAGCCCGCGCGAGCGTCGGAGATACGCCATGAAGGTGGCATTCCCGCGCTCGGCGGCGCACGATCCGGTGTGCAGTCAGGCGGGTTCGCGTCTGGCTGCATACCGGGCCGGAGAGGCAGAGAAGGACGATAGAGCGGAGGGCAAGATAAAGGAAACCGGCACTAGGTCGGCCGGATTTCTGAAATTGTTGTTGTCTGCACACTGGTTAGGGGAGCCGCGAGCGGCACCATGCTTTTTGATCCCGCGTGCCGCGATATTGCGCAAAGCCTTGGCTTTGCTGGATTTCGACCGGCACCATGACCGCCGAACGCCCGATTTTCTTGGGTTTTGGCCGGAGGCGCGGACGTGAGCGCCGACGACGAAAACCGCTTCCGCCCGAAGCCCGGCCGCATCCGATCCGACGCGCCGAAGGGCGGCAAGACCAAGAGCTTTCTCACGCAGGCGAAGAAGATCGCGCGGCAGCACAGCACCACGTCATCCAGATCGTCGCCGCGCCCAGGCAAGACCTCGACCGCCAAGGGCGGCAAGGGAGCGCGCTCGACTGGAGGACCGGGCGTCCGGCGCGGACGCGGCGCGGCCTTCGTGCGCGCTCGCACCTTGTCGGGCGGCTGGCGTCACAGCGCGCCCGGAATGCGCCGCGTCGTCGTCAAGACCCGCTACGTCAAGGAGGCGGGCAGGAACGGAAGGGCCGCCGCCCATCTGCGCTATATCCAGCGCGACGGCACATCGCGCGACGGCGAGCGCGGCCAGCTCTATTCCGCGACCGAGGACCGTGCCGATGGCGACGCCTTCGTTGAGCGCGGCAAGGAGGATCGGCATCAGTTCCGGTTCATCGTCTCGCCGGAAGACGGTGCGGACTTGACCGACCTGACCGCACACACTCGCGACCTCATGCAGCAGATCGAGGCCGACCTTGGCACGAAACTCGATTGGGTTGCCGTCAACCACTACAACACCGGCCATCCCCATGTGCATGTCATCGTCCGGGGCAAGGACCACCTGGGCGAGAATCTTGTCATCAATGGCGACTATCTCGCCAACGGAATCCGCGAGCGCGCCAGCGAGCTAACGACGCTGGAGCTTGGTCCCGTGACCGAGATCGAGCAGGCTCGCAAGCTGTCGGCCGAGATCGACCAGGACCGTTTCACCCGGATCGACCGCGCCATGACGGAGGAAGCCGACGAGCGGTTCCTAGACCTTCGCCATGAACCGGCCGAGCCGAGGCGGCAATTCAATCGAACGCTGCGCCTGCGCCGTCTCGCCAAGCTGGAAAAGATGGGACTGGCGACCCCACATGCGCCAGGCGTGTGGGAATTGAGCAAGGACATGGAGTCGACCTTGCGCGAGCTGGGCGAGCGCTGCGACATCATCCGCAACATGCACAAGGCGCTAAAGGCCGATGGTCTGGAGCGCGATCCCATGACCTTCCATATCCACGACGGGCCGCCGGAGGCGCCCGTCATCGGGCGCGTCGTCGATAAGTATCTGTCCGACGAGCTGGGCGAGAACCTGACCGTCGTGGTGGACGGCATTGACGGCCGGACCCATCACGTCGCCGGTATCGAACCGACCCGCGTCGAGGATGCGCGGATAGGCAGCGTCGTCGAGATCGGCCCGGCCGAAACGGCAAGCCGTCCGTCCGACCGAAGCATTGCCGCCATCGCCGAGGACGGCATCTACCGGCCGAGCCGGCATCTGGAGCAGGCAAAGTTCGAGGGGCGCGTTCCGGGCGGCGACTATGAGGGATATGTCGATGCTCATGTGCGCCGGCTGGAGGCATTGCGCCGCGCCGGGATCGTCGAGCGGATCGACGCCGACCAATGGCGCATCCCTGAAGATTTCGAGAGCCGCGCCACCGCCTACGACGCCGGCCGCAATCGGCAGGCCAGCGTTCGCGTCCTTTCGGTGCTCGACCTTGAAAAGCAGATCGGCGCGGACGGCGCGACCTGGCTCGACCGGCGCTTGGTTACGCCCGACGCAACCGACCTTGCATCGGCCGGCTTCGGCCAGCAGGTGCGCGAGGCGATGGACCAGCGCCGCGAGCATCACGTCGAGCATGGCGACGCCACGCGCAGCCGGGACGGCCGAATCTTCTACCGGCGCAATCTTCTCGCCACGCTACGCGAGCGCGAGGTTGCCAACTTCGGCGCGGAGATGGCAGCGAGCAAGGTGCTGCCGTTCCGTGCCGCCGCCGATGGCGAAACCGTCAGCGGCAAGTTCACCGGCACCGTGCAACTGACCAGCGGCAAGTTCGCCATCGTCGAGAAATCGCACGAGTTCACCCTTGTCCCTTGGCGGCCAGTCATCGACCGCCAGCTCGGCCGTGAGATCATGGGCGTCGTGCAGGGCGGTTCGGTGTCGTGGCAGTTGGGGCGGCAGAAGGGGTTGGGACTGTAATGCTGTTTCGACCGCGATGCTGGCAGCGCTGATGCCGGATACCCACAGTCCACCGGCCTGACCTAGCTCATTCACCAGACGTAAACTAAATCATGTGATTGATTTAGTGTCTGATCCACGCTAATGCTGACCGTGGGACACGGGGCCGGCACTCGTCGCGAGCGAGCGAATGGCGGCTTTCAGTTCCCCAAGATGAAGAATGGAGCACGGGCGACATGTCGGGACGAAGGATCGAGCGCGGCGATCAAGCTCGCGAGAAGCTGCTTATCGCAGCCGTGGATGTTTTCGGGCGTGTCGGTTTCGACGGCGCGACGACCCGGATGCTTTGCGAGAAGGCCGGGGCAAACCAGCAGGCAATCGCCTACTACTTCGGGAACAAGGAGGGACTTTACCTAGCTGCGGCCACCTCCATCGGGGATGGCATCAAGGATCATATCGCCCCGCTGCGAAGCCTCGTCTTTGCCCGTGTCGAAGAAGCGCGCTCGGGAACGCCGCTTGGCACGGATGAGGCACGCCGCCTGCTGACCGAAATCATTCAGCGGATGGCGGCGCTATTCGTGAGCAGCCGTTCCGAGCCTTGGGCGCGCTTCATTATCCGCGAGCAGATGCAGCCGACTACGGCCTTTCGTTGCCTCTACGACGACTTGATGGGGCCGCTGCTCAATATATGTGACCATCTAATTGGAACCTTGCTCGACGAAGACTCTGCTTCCGAGCATGTGCGCCTCAGAACCCTCGCATTGGTTGGAAGCGTCCTCATGTTCAGGATGGGGCGCGCTTCGGTCCTCGCCGCGCTCGATTGGGAGACGATAGACGACAACGGCCTAGCAGCCATTGAGGCTTTGGTGGTTGAACTCGTTGGGTCCATTGCGCCTGCCTCCCCGAATGTGGGGGGCGCAT
Source organism: Haematobacter sp. (assembly GCF_032102465.1). Classification (NCBI taxonomy): domain Bacteria; kingdom Pseudomonadati; phylum Pseudomonadota; class Alphaproteobacteria; order Rhodobacterales; family Paracoccaceae; genus Haematobacter; species Haematobacter sp. The sequence goes on from NZ_DAMDHB010000004.1 coordinate 168,531, forward strand.
AGTGTCCCGCCGCATCATCATCCTGGCAGTCATCATCGCGGGCGTCGCAGCGGCGGGATACTACACTCGCGGCTTCGGCTTCTTGGACAAGCCCAACGAGGGGCTGGTCCTTTATGGGAATGTCGATATTCGTCAGGTGAATCTCGGGTTTCGCGTTGCGGGTCGTATCGCCGAAATGCCGATTGATGAAGGTGCTTCGGTCGAGGCTGGGGCAACTCTGGCGCAGCTTGACCAACAGCCATTCATCGACGCGCTGGCGGGTGCGGAAGCGCAGGTTGCGACCGCCCGCGCCGAACTCGAAAAACGGCGCAACGGGAATCGACCCCAGGAAATTGCCCAGGCGGAGGCTGCGGTCGCCGTCCGAAGGGCGGACATGGTGCGAACACGAGAAGCCTTCCAGCGTCGCCGGGCGCTGGTTGCGACCGGCGCTGTATCCCAATCGGTTTTCGAGGCCGCCGAGGCTGAATACCTCGCCGCCGAGGCGCAGCTTCGGGCGGCAGAGGAAGCATTGGCGTTGCTTCGCGCCGGCTCTCGCGTCGAAGACATCGCGGCAGCGGAGGCGCAACTCGCGGCGGCGATAGCAGAACGCGATAGGGTGAAAACCAATCTGGCCGACACGACGCTTAAAGCACCGGACGCTGGCACGATCCTCACGCGAGCGGCCGAGCCCGGTGCCATCGTCCAATCCGGCGCAACCATCTTCACGCTTACCATCAATCGGCCGATCCGGGTGCGCGCCTATGTTGCCGAACCCGACCTTGGGCGGATCGCGCCCGGCATGACCGTGTTCGTAACCACTGACGGCAACCCCAAAGTCTATCGTGGCGTCATCGGCTTCATTTCACCAACCGCTGAATTTACGCCGAGGACGGTCCAGACCGAACAACTGCGCGCCGACCTCGTTTATCGTTTGAGGATCAACGTCACCGATCCCGATGACCGTCTCCGTCAAGGTCAGCCCGTGACCGTGAGGCTCCAGCAGAGCCCGGACCCAGGGGCGGGCCAGTGAAATGACAGAGGCAGTCGCCCACGCTGTAGATGTCACCAAACGCTTCGCGCCCAATGCAGCCCCGGCACTTGATGCCGTGAGCATGGAGGTGATGGGCGGCGTGATGACCGGCTTGGTCGGCCCTGATGGCGCGGGCAAGACAACCCTGATCCGTTTGCTCGCCGGATTGCTCGACCCGGATGAAGGGGAAGTTACCCTTCTCGGCGAGCCCGCCATCGCGGCCGATAGATCGGCACTAGGCTACATGCCGCAACGCTTCGGACTCTACGAAGACCTGTCGGTTATCGAGAACCTTTCACTCTACGCTGATCTTCGCGGCTTACCCCCAGGGAAAGAACGCACGGAGCGCTTTTCCCAACTCCTGTCTTTCACGGACCTTGAGCGATTCCGCCCCCGGTTGGCTGGCCGTCTATCGGGTGGCATGAAGCAAAAGCTGGGCCTCGCCTGCGCGCTGGTGCGGCCCCCTCGCGTGCTGCTGCTTGATGAGCCTGGCGTTGGCGTCGATCCCGTGGCCAGACGGGAACTATGGGCGATGGTCCGCCAGCTCACGACGGAGGGCATGGGCGTCGTCTGGTCCACCGCCTATCTCGACGAGGCCGAGAAGTGCGATACGGTATTCCTGCTGAACGAAGGCAAGCTGCTGTTCAGTGGACCGCCGAAGCGGCTGACATCCCGTGTCGAAGGTCGGACCTATCGTCTGTTTGGTCCTTCCGAAAGCCGGCGGTCTTTACTCGCCAGCCTTGTCCTTCGCGACGATGTAAAGGACGCCACCATTCAGGGCGCTTCCGTTCGCGTCCTCATGGACGAAGGCGCTGCTGCGCCGACCACAGAACGATTCGGAATGTCGCAGGGCGACCGAATCGAAGCCGTGCAGCCGCGATTTGAGGATGCGTTCATTGACATCCTTGGTGGAGGACCGAAAGGCGTCAGCCAACTCGCCGCGAGCTACAAGCCTATCGAAAAGTCCGACGCGCCGGCCATCGAGGCGCGAGGGCTTACCAAGGTTTTTGGGACGTTCACGGCGGCAGGCGACATCACATTCTCCGTGCCGCAAGGCCGAATATTCGGCCTTCTGGGGCCGAATGGCGCTGGCAAGTCCACGACCTTCAAGATGCTTTGCGGGCTTCTCACGCCGACAGCGGGCGAAGGCCGCGTTGCTGGCCATGATCTTCGCACCGCCAGCGCGGAGGCGCGTCAGTCTCTCGGCTACATGGCGCAGAAATTTTCTTTGTATGGCGATCTTAGCGTCAAACAAAATCTGGACTTCTTCGCCGGAGCCTATGGCTTGAATCGACGCCAGCGGGCCGAGGCCGTTGCGCGCGTCATCGACATTTTCCAGCTTGAACGTCATCTGCCGGTGAACAGCGGAACATTGCCGCTGGGCTTCAAGCAACGGCTCTCGCTTGCCTGCGCCGTGCTCCATCAACCGCCCGTGCTTTTCTTGGATGAGCCGACATCGGGCGTGGACCCTATCACCCGCCGCGAGTTCTGGTTGCACATCAACGGCCTCGTGCAACGCGGCGTGACGGTGCTCGTCACCACCCACTTTATGGAAGAAGCGGAATATTGCGACCGCATAGCGCTGATCTATCGCGCGCAGGAAATCGCCCAAGGCACGCCCGAAGACCTCAAAACCCGCGCGGCTGAAATCAGTGGCGGCACAGACCTTACGATGGAGGACGCTTTCATTGCGTTGATCGAGGAAACGGATCGAAAGCGGGAGGCCGCATGAACGACCGCTTCTATCCTCGACGCTTCATGGCCCTGCTCGTCAAGGAGTCGCTACAGATTCTCCGCGACCCCTCGACGATGCTGATCGCCTTTGTGCTGCCGCTGCTCCTGCTTTTCCTGTTTGGATACGGCGTGTCTCTCGATACGGCGAGGACGCGGATCGGCTTGGCGGTTCAAGATTCCAGCGAAGCGGCGGCCAGCCTAGCGGGGGCTTACCGATCATCCCGGTGGTTTGAGGTTCAATCCCGGCGCGACGTGACTTCGCTCAAGGATGAACTGATCGCCGGGCATATCCGGGGCATCGTGGTCATTCCGAGTGATTTCGGCCAGAGGGTCGCAGCCGGGATCGACGCACCGATCCAGGTGATTACCGATGGCTCGCTGCCGAACACGGCATCCTTTGTTGCCGCCTATGCCGAAGGTGTGCGGGCCACCTGGGCGGAAGGCCGTGCATTGGATCGTGGCGTGCGACTAGCTCCCGCAATCGCCCCGCTGCCCCGCTTCTGGTTCAATCCGGGCCTCGAAAGTCGCTTCGCTCTCATTCCCGGCTCGATCAGCATTGTCATGACGATGATCGGGACGCTTCTGACCGCGCTCGTCGTCGCGCGGGAATGGGAGCGCGGCACGCTCGAAGCGTTGATGGCTACGCCCGTCAGCATGGGCGAGTTCCTGGCCACGAAAATCATTCCTTATTTCGTGCTCGGGCTCGGTTCGATGACGCTCTGCGTCGTCGTGGCCGTCTTCCTGTTCGGCGTGCCCTTTAGAGGGTCGATCCTCGCGCTGTATGCGGTTGGCGCGGCCTTCCTCATGCCGGCATTGGGCCAAGGCTTGCTGATTTCGGCGGCGACGAAAAATCAGTTCGTGGCCAGTCAGGTTGCGTTGCTCACGGCATTTATGCCGGGCCTGCTGCTGTCTGGATTTCTGTTCGAGATCGGCTCGATGCCGAAATTCATTCAGGGGATGACCTATGCGGTTCCAGCCCGCTACTTCATCCCGCCCCTGACCAGCGTTTTCGTGGTCGGCGATCTTTGGCCGATGTTCGTTCGCAGCATCCTGGCGATGCTGGGTTTCGGCCTCCTGTTCTTCGGCCTCGCCTTCCGAGTGACGCGCCGGAGGATCGCATGATGAGTTCCGCCAGCTTCGCGCGACTATCTGCGATCATCGTGAAAGAGCTATGGGCGGTCTTTCGCGACCCCAGGGCTCGCATCACCCTTATTGCGCCTCCCTTGCTCCAACTCGTCCTGTTCGGATTCGCAGCGACATTGGAAGTGCGCAACTTCGACGTTGGCGTGCTCGACCGCGATTCCGGCATCTGGAGCCATGAAATTGTTTCGCGGGTGGCAGGCAGCCCCAACGTCGGCCGCATCGTGCCGCTCGCCTCGCCCGACGACATGCGGGAGGCAATCAACAATCAGCAGGTCATCGCCGTTCTCAGTTTCGATTCGCGATTCAGCGCGGCTATCGAGGGCGGGCAGATTGGCGAGGTTCAGATCGTCCTAGACGGGCGACGCTCGAACGCATCGCAGATCGTTTCCTCATACCTGCAACAGATCATTGGCCAGGTCGCAGCCGAAGCGCGCCCCGCCGCAACTCCAGGGCAGCCCACTACCCGAACCGTCGTCACCAACTGGTTCAATCCCGCGCTGATATATCTTTGGTTCGTGATGCCGGCGTTGCTTGTAACCCTGGGCGCAACCGGCACCTTGTCGATTACGGCTCAATCCGTTGCCCGCGAGCGGGAGCTAGGCACCTTCGATCAGCTTATGGTTTCGCCGTTGAGGGTCCACGAAATCCTCATTGGCAAGATGGCACCGCCTTTGCTGATCGGATTCTTCAATGCCACGCTCTATGTGATCCTTATCCCCACGGTCTTCGGAGTGCCGCTTACCGGCTCCGTGGCGTCGTTCTACTTCTCTCTGTTCTTCTATGTAGTGTCGCTGATCGGCGTCGGGATGCTGGTATCCACGTTGTCGCAAACCCAGCAACAAGCCTTTCTCGGCATGTTTCTGGTGACGGTGCCGCTAATCCTGCTGTCCGGCTTCGCCACTCCAGTCGATAACATGCCCGGCTGGCTACAGGTGATCGCTTTCGCCAATCCCTGCCGGCATTTCCTCGTCGTCTCCGAAGGCGTCTTCCTGAAAGACATGCCGGCGGCGGTCATTCTCGCGAACACATGGCCGCTGGCGGCTATCGCGTCCGTCACGCTGACCGTTTCGGCAATTCTTTTCCGCGCTCGGATGGAGTAGCCCATGCGTCATCCCCCGTTCCCGGCACTACTAGCCTCTCTTAGCGTTGCGGCCTGCACGGTCGGACCAAGCTATGTCGAATCCAGCCCGGCGGTGGCGCCCGGCTGGATTTCGGCTGCCAACCCACATCCGATTGATGAAGATTGGTGGCGCTCGTTCAACGATCCACAGCTCGTTGAACTTGTGGAATTGGCAGTAACCAGCAACCACGACGTTCGGGAGGCGGAAGCGCGCCTACGCGAAGCGCGGGCGCTGCGCGACGTCGCACGCGGTCGCGCCGGTCCAGATGCAGCATTATCCGGCGCGGCCACGGCGAACCGCGTCAGCGAAAACGGTCAATTGCCGGTTGCCAATGTTCCGGGGTTCGATCCTCAATTTTCCCTTTTCGATTTCGGATTCGATGCGTCGTGGGAAATCGACCTATGGGGCCGAACACGGCGTAGCATCGAAGCGGCGGACGCCCGTGCAGAGGCAATTCAGGAAGCCCGGCGCAATGTCATCTTACAGGTGATCGCAGAGGTTGTCCGAAGCTACGTCGATCTACGCGGCTCCCAAACTAGGCTGTTGGTTGCTCGCGCAGACGCCAACGCACAGCAGGCCATCGCCAGCCTGGTCGAAAGGCGGTTTAGGGCCGGCGAGGCGTCGCGCTTTGACTTTGCTCGTGCCGACACACAGGCTCGGGCAGCCAGCGTAAGCCTTAATGGGATTGAGGCCGACGCGCGCGCGGCAGCCTATCGCTTATCCTTGCTAACTGGCCAAGCACCGGGGGCGACTTCACTTCGGCTGTTGAGCCCTGGGTCGCTTCCGGTTGCTCCATCGCAGGTTACGGCTGGGCTTCCATCCGAACTGTTAAGGCGACGCCCGGATATACGTCAGGCAGAGCGCGAATTGGCGGCTTTCACCGCTGACGTTGGCGTGGCCACGGCTGACCTCTTTCCGCGACTATCGCTCATTGGGTCGATTGGTCAGCAAGCTCAGAGCGCGGGCGATCTGGCATCGGGGGCGAGCACACGATTGCAAGTTGGGCCGAGCTTCCATTGGCCCATATTCTCCATGGGGCGTATCCGAGCGCAGATTCGGGCGGCGGATGCCCGAGCCGATGCAGCCATGATCCGCTACGAGCGGAGCGTAACGGGCGCGCTTACTGACAGTGAGACGGCGCTTAACCGATATGCCGCCGCACAGATCATGCGCCGGAAAGCGGAGGGGGCGACAACGCAGGCGGCCGCTGCGGTCGATCTTGCCCGCCAGCGCTACCAGGCTGGCGAGGACGACCTAACGATATTGCTGAACGCGCAATCCGCATACAGCGCTGCGGAGCGTGCGAGCCTTGATGCTCGCGTCGGCGAGTTGATGGCCGTTGTCGCTCTCTACAAGGCACTAGGGGGCGGATGGGAGGCCGCCGTCTCATGATCGGTCTGCCGCTGATTTTCCGGTCAGACATTCACAATGTCCCCGCTGTCCGGCGCGACGGTCGCCGTCGATTGACCGAGCACAGGTGAAACGGTGCGGCGGCGGCGTTCAACACCCATGATCGACCGCAAATGGGGAGTGCCGACCTCGTTGGGTTCACGCATTCCTCTAGCGTCCCTCATTCAAACGCTCGCTGTCGCCGAATATCTGAACTTCCGGCACGCTGCGAACGCACTCGGCGTCAGCCTGTCCAGCGTTAGTGCTCGCGTGAAGACGCTGGAGCAAGACCTTGGCGTTTTGCTGTTCGAGCGCCATGCGCGAGGCGTCCGGCTGACAGAGGCCGGTCGGCAGTTCGTCGAGCATGTTGCGGCCGGCGTCGATCAACTCGACCATGCCGTGAAGACCGCCGGCATGGCGGCGTCAGGAGAGTGCGGACGCCTGCGCATCGGCGTCCATGCCCTGATCCCTCGCAGCTTCCTCGCAGGACTGATCGGACAGTATCGCGAAGACTATCCCGGCATCGAAGTCGAGATCACGGAAGGCACGGCACGCGATGCGGTTATGCAATTGCGGGCCGACCGTCTGGACATCGTATTCATGGCAGGCACGCCCGAGCTACCCGACTGCCACACGCGGCGGATATGGACCGAACCGCTGGTCGCCGCGCTGCCGGATAGGCATCGGCTCGCCAAACAAGCCGCCGTCACCTGGGCCGATCTAGCGGGCGAGACGTTCCTTGCCCGGCACGGCGGCACCGGCCCACAAGTCCATGACCATATCGTGCTGCGCCTTGCCGGACGCTGGCCGGCATCATCTATCCAACGCTTCGATGTCGAGCGCGGCACGCTGCTTTCCATGGTCGGACAGGGCTTCGGCGTCACCATCGTCGGCGCGGCTACGTCGCTGCTACGCACTTCCGACGTTACTTTCCTTCCGGTCGCGGACGAACCGGAGCCGGTTCCTTTCTCGGCCGTCTGGTCGCCATTCAACTGTAGCGCGGCGCTTCGCAATTTGCTCACCCTCGCAAGAGAAATGGGGCGCACTATCCCGGCGGATTGAGTCTCGTCCGCGATTCGTTACGGTCTTCCCGCGACAGACATCCGCGCAGATAAATGAGTGGACGCAACCCGTCCTATTTGCCGCCGATAGTATCCGACAGCCCTCCCGCTCCACCTTTACTGTTGCCTGTCCCATAATTGCCTACTCTCTGATCGGCTCCGTCTCTTTTTCCGACTGGAGCCCGTATGCGCGGAGGCCGAATCCTTTGGGGTCAGATCGCCGTCGTCTTCACCATCGTTCTGGTGATGACTTGGGCGGCGACGCAATGGACCGCATGGCGTCTCGGCTTTCAGGCGCAGCTCGGCAATCCATGGTTCGAGCTGGCTGGCTGGCCGATCTACTACCCACCCGCGCTGTTCTGGTGGTGGTATGCCTTCGATGCCTATGCGCCTTCGATTTTCGTCGAGGGTGGCGTCATCGCAGCGTCGGGCGGGCTTATGGCCATCGCCGCCGCAATCATGATGTCGATCATCCGGGCGCGGGAGGCGCGCAACGTCGCCACCTATGGATCGGCACGATGGGCCGAGGACAAGGAAATCCGCACGGCCGGATTGCTCGGCCCCGATGGCGTCGTGCTCGGCCGGCGCGAACGCGACTATCTGCGCCATGATGGGCCGGAGCATGTGCTTTGCTTCGCACCTACGCGGTCAGGCAAAGGCGTCGGCCTCGTGGTGCCGACGCTGCTGACCTGGCCGGGAAGCTGCATCGTCCACGATATAAAAGGGGAGAACTGGACGCTGACTGCCGGCTTTCGGGCGAAACATGGCCGCGTCCTGCTGTTCGATCCGACCAACGCGAAGTCGTCGGCCTACAACCCGCTACTGGAGGTGCGCCAGGGCGAATGGGAAGTCCGCGACGTGCAGAACATCGCGGATATTCTCGTCGATCCCGAAGGGAGCTTGGACCGAAGAAACCATTGGGAGAAGACGAGCCACAGCCTGCTTGTCGGCGCAATCCTGCACGTCCTCTATGCCGAACCCGATAAGACGCTGGCCGGCGTCGCCAGCTTCCTTTCCGATCCGAAGCGCCCCGTCGAGGCGACCTTGCGCGCGATGATGGACACCCCGCACCTGGGCGAAGCCGGCGTTCATCCCGTCATCGCGTCATCGGCCCGCGAGCTGTTGAACAAGAGCGAGAACGAGCGCAGCGGCGTGTTGTCCACCGCCATGTCGTTCCTGGGTTTATATCGCGATCCCGTCGTGGCGCGCGTCACGGCGCGGTGCGACTGGCGCATTGCCGATCTTGTCGGCAGCAAGAAGCCGGTCAGCCTCTACCTTGTCGTGCCGCCGTCCGACATCAACCGCACCAAGCCGCTCATTCGCCTGATCCTCAATCAGATTGGCAGGCGGTTGACCGAGGAATTGCACACGTCCGGCAAGCGGCATCGGCTGCTGTTGATGCTCGACGAGTTTCCTGCGCTCGGCCGGCTCGATTTCTTTGAATCCGCGCTCGCCTTCATGGCCGGATATGGCCTCAAAAGCTTTTTGATCGCGCAGAGCCTCAACCAGATCGAAAAGGCTTACGGGGCGAACAACAGCGTATTGGATAATTGTCATGTCCGCGTCGCCTTCGCGACGAACGACGAGCGGACGGCGAAAAGGATCAGCGATGCGCTCGGCACCGCGACCGAGCTGCGCGATTCTACCAACTATGCCGGCCACCGGCTTGCGCCGTGGCTAGGGCATTTGATGGTTTCGCGGCAGGAGACGGCACGGCCGCTGCTCACGCCTGGAGAGGTGATGCAGCTTCCGCCGAGCGACGAAATCGTGATGGTCGCCGGCACGCCGCCCATCCGCGCGACCAAGGCCCGCTATTTCGAGGATGCGCGGTTCATGGAACGCATCCTGACCCCGCCCGATCCGGCAGCCGATCCCGCCACCGTGAACCCGTCATCCGACGATTGGTCGAGCCGCATCGTCGCGGCGACGAAAGCAGCGGCCCCGGCCACGGCCGGCGGGACCGAAGGCGATCCAGCCAACGCCGGTATCCGCCGCGAGCCGGAATTGCCGGAGCATGAGGAAATCGTCGCGCCGCCACGTCCGCCCGAACAGGAGTTCGACATTCTGGACGATGAACCGGACGTTGACGCCGCCAAAGCCCGCGCGCTGCGCCAGCGTATGCGGATGGTCGCGCGGCAAGCGTCGCTCGACCCCGGCGACGGCATCGAGCTTTGAGGATACGCCCATGACCACCCGAACCCGCATGAACGTCTATTTCGCCCCGGACTTGCTCGCACAGGTCGAGGCGCTGGCGCTGCGCCGCCAAGTGTCGAAATCCGCCATCGTTGAGGCAGCCGTCGCTTCCTTCCTGTCCGGCGACAGTTCGGATCGGCTGGAGGCGGCCATGTCGCGCCGCCTCGACAAGCTCGGCCGCGAGATCCACGCGCTCGACGAGGATCTTGCCGTGCTCGGCGAAACCGTCTCGCTGTTCGTCAACATCTGGCTTTCCGCCACGCCGCCGCTGCCGGAGAGCGCGCAGGCCGCAGCCCGAACAAAAGGCGCAGAACGGTTCGAGGGTTTCATGCAGACGCTCGGCCGGCGTCTTGCGACCGGCGACAGGTTCCTCAAAGAGTTGTCACGCGATGTCGATTCGCTTCCCGATAGTCCATCGCAAGATCAGTTCGAGGCCGATGGCAGCGTAACCTGAATTTCCAACCCGTCCTATTCGCCGCCGATAGCCGCCGATCACCGCATCCCCTTCGATACTTGTTGAATCAGCCTGATTTCAGGCTCCTTTAATCGACCCCGTTGCGGGGACGGTCTGTCGCGCCCCGTCAGGAATCGGGGCCGATATGACATCCACACACCATAAGCCGGAAGCGATACAGCGCGGCGCGCGCATGTTGCGCACCGCGCTCGGCGCGGCCATCGCCCGGTTTCTGGAAGACCCGGCCGTGGTCGAGGTCATGCTGAATCCAGACGGGCGAATCTGGATCGACCGACTTTCCGAAGGGCTGGCCGACACGGGCGAAACGATGTCGCCGGCCGATGGCGAACGCATCGTCCGTCTTGTTGCTCACCACGTCGGCGCAGAGGTTCACGCGCGATCCCCGCGCGTCTCGGCAGAGCTTCCCGAAACCGGCGAGCGGTTCGAGGGACTTTTGCCGCCCGTCGTCGCTGCACCGGCATTTGCGATCAGGAAGCCCGCCGTCGCGGTGTTCAGCCTCGACGACTATGTAGCTGCCGGCATCATGTCCGCCGACCAGGCCGTGACGTTGCGCACCGCCGTCGCATCGCGTGCGAACATCCTTGTCGCGGGCGGCACGAGCACCGGCAAAACGACGCTGACCAATGCGCTGCTCGCCGAGGTGGCGAAGGGCGCGGATCGCGTCGTCATCATCGAGGATACGCGCGAGCTGCAATGCGCCGCGCCCAACCTTGTCGCCATGCGGACGAAAGACGGCGTGGCGACGCTATCCGATCTTGTGCGGTCCTCGCTTCGCCTGCGCCCCGACCGCATCCCCATCGGCGAGGTGCGCGGCGCGGAAGCCCTCGACCTTCTCAAAGCGTGGGGCACCGGCCATCCGGGCGGCATCGGCACCATCCATGCCGGCACCGGCATCGGCGCGCTCCGTCGCCTTGAACAGCTCATTCAAGAGGCTGTCGTCACGGTCCCGCGCGCTCTGATCGCGGAAACCATCGACCTTGTTGCCGTCCTTTCCGGGCGCGGTTCCGCGCGCCGGCTGGCCGAACTCGCCCACGTCGAAGGGCTGGGGCCGGACGGCGATTACCGCATCACCCCCGCAATCCCCAACAGCACAGGAGAACCCAAATGATCCGCACGCTTTCGCGCGGCTACCGCACCATAGCGACCGCAACCGCCGCTGTTTCCATCAGCATGATCCTCGCCCCGGCCGCTCATGCGTCCGGCTCGTCAATGCCGTGGGAGCAACCGCTTCAACAAGTCCTTCAATCCATCGAAGGGCCGGTTGCCAAGGTGGTGGCCGTTATCATCATCATCGCAACCGGCCTGACCCTGGCGTTCGGCGATACGTCGGGCGGCTTCCGTCGCCTGATCCAGATCGTATTCGGTCTGTCCATCGCGTTCGCGGCATCGAGTTTCTTCCTGTCGTTCTTCTCGTTCGGCGGCGGGGCGCTCGTTTGATGGCCGCCGTCCTCGAACAACTCGACGCGGTGCCGGGATTTTCGGTCCCGGTCCATCGGGCGCTGACCGAGCACATCATGCTCGGCGGCGCACCGCGCTCCATCGCCATCATGAACGGCACTCTCGCCGGGGCCGTGGGCCTTGGCCTGCGCCTCTGGCTTGTGGGCCTCGCCATATGGGCCATCGGCCATTTCGCGGCCGTATGGGCGGCGAAGCGCGACCCGCTCTTTGTCGAGGTGGGGCGGCGGCATCTGCGCATCCCCGCAAACCTTGCAGCGTGAGGGCGTGGCCATGATGAACCTCGCCGAATATCGCCGCACCGCCAGTCGCCTTGCCGACTTTCTGCCCTGGGCCGCGCTGGTCGGCTCTGGCGTCGTCTTGAACAAGGACGGCTCATTCCAGCGCACGGCCAGGTTTCGCGGTCCCGATTTGGATTCCGCCGTTGCGGCCGAGCTGGTCGCCGTCGCCGGTCGCATCAACAACGCCTTCCGCCGTCTCGGATCGGGCTGGGCGATTTTCGTCGAGGCGCAGCGCAGCGAGGCCGCGACCTATCCCGACAGCACCTTTCCCGATCCCGCGTCGGCCTTGCTCGACGCCGAGCGCAAGGCCGCCTTCGAGGAAGCTGGCGCGCATTTCGTGTCGGGCTATTTCCTGACCTTCCTCTACATGCCCCCGGCCGAGGAAGCCGCCCGCGCCGAAACCTGGCTCTATGAAGGCCGCGAGCAATCCGGCGTCGATCCCTATGAAGTGCTGCGCGGTTTCATCGACCGCACCGACCGCGTGCTCGCATTGCTCGACGGCTTCATGCCGTCCTGCCGGTGGCTCGACGACAGCGAAACGCTGACCTACCTCCATTCCACCGTCTCGACCAACCGGCATCGCGTCCGCGTTCCCGAAACGCCGATCTATCTCGACGCGCTGCTCGCCGACCAGCCGTTGACCGGCGGGCTGGAGCCGCGCCTTGGCGACCAGCATCTCCGCGTCCTGACCGTCACCGGCTTTCCCACCGCGACAACGCCCGGCCTGCTCGACGACTTGAACCGGCTCGCCTTCCCGTATCGCTGGAGCACGCGCGCGGTCCTGCTCGACAAGACCGACGCGACGAAGCTGCTCACCAGGATCAGGCGGCAATGGTTCGCGAAGCGCAAAAGCATCGCCGCGATCTTGAAAGAGGTGATGACCAACGAGGCATCCGTTCTCGTCGATACGGACGCCGCCAACAAGGCCGCCGACGCCGACATGGCCTTGCAGGAGCTTGGGGCCGATGTCGCCGGCATGGCCTACGTCACCGCCACCATCACCGTATGGGACGCGGACCCCAGGATTGCCGACGAGAAATTGCGGCTGGCCGAAAAGGTCATCCAGGGCCGCGACTTCACCGCCATGGTGGAGACGGTCAACGCGGTTGACGCATGGCTCGGCAGCTTGCCCGGCCACGCCTACGCGAACGTCCGGCAGCCGCCCATCAGCACTTTGAATCTCGCCCACATGATCCCGCTTTCAGCGGTGTGGGCGGGGCCGGAACGGGACGAGCATTTCGGTGCGCCCCCTCTGCTTTATGCAAAGACCGAAGGCTCCACCCCGTTCCGGTTTTCCCTTCACGTCGGCGATGTCGGCCATACGCTCGTCGTCGGCCCCACAGGCGCGGGTAAGTCCGTCTTGCTCGCACTTATGGCGCTCCAGTTCCGGCGCTACGACCGCAGCCAAGTCTTCGCCTTCGATTTCGGCGGCAGCATCCGCGCCGCGTCGCTCGCAATGGGCGGCGACTGGCACGACCTGGGCGGCGGCCTGACCGAAGGTTCCGACGCTTCCGTATCGCTCCAGCCGCTCGCCCGCATTCACGACACCTATGAACGCGCCTGGGCCGCCGACTGGATCGTGGCCATCCTCATGCGCGAAGGCATGACGATCACGCCGGAGGTGAAGGAACATATCTGGACGGCGCTGACCTCGCTTGCCTCCGCGCCAATCGGGGAACGCACCATCACCGGCCTCGCGGTGCTGCTGCAATCCAACGACCTCAAACAAGCCCTTCGGCCGTATTGCGTCGGCGGTCCCTATGGCCGGCTGCTCGATGCCGAAGCCGAACATCTCGGCTCGGCCGACGTGCAGGCGTTCGAGATCGAGGGGCTTGTCGGCACGGGAGCCGCGCCCGCCGTTCTGGCCTACCTGTTTCACCGCATCGGCGACAGGTTGGACGGGCGGCCGACGCTGCTCATCATCGACGAGGGTTGGCTTGCGCTCGACGATGAAGGCTTTGCCGGCCAGCTCCGCGAGTGGCTTAAAACGCTGCGCAAGAAGAACGCCAGCGTCATCTTCGCCACGCAAAGCCTGTCCGACATCGACGGCAGCAACATTGCGCCCGCGATCATCGAGAGCTGCCCGACGCGGCTGCTTTTGCCGAACGAGCGGGCCATCGAGCCGCAGATCACCGCCATCTATCGGCGCTTCGGCCTCAATGACCGCCAGATAGAGTTGATCGCCCGCGCTACGCCGAAGCGGGACTACTACTGCCAGTCGCGGCGCGGCAATCGCCTGTTCGAGCTGGGCCTGTCCGAAATCGGCCTCGCGCTCTGCGCCGCATCCGCCAAATCCGATCAAACGCTCATTGCGCAGATCGTCGCCGAACACGGCCGCGACGGCTTTCTCGCGGCCTGGCTCACGACCCGCGATGTCGGCTGGGCCGTCGATCTTCTTCCGAACTTCCCGACGCTGATCCCCCAAACCGAAAAGGAGTCCCAACCATGACCATTCGTCTTTTCCGCTCGCGCGCCATCGTCATGGCCGCAACGATGCTCGCCGCACCGCTGGCCGTTTCGTCCATGCTGGCAACGCCGGCACATGCGCAATTCGGAAGGATCGTCTTCGACCCGTCGAACTATGCGCAAAACATCCTCACGGCCGCGCGCACGCTGGAGCAGATTAATCATCAGATCACCTCGCTCCAGAACGAAGCGACCATGTTGATGAACCAGGCGCGCAATCTGGCGAGCCTGCCGTTCTCGTCGCTCCAGCAGCTTCAACAGAACGTCCAGCGCACGCAGCAGCTTTTGAGCCAGGCGCAGAACATCGCCTTCGACGTGCAGCGCATCGACCAGGCGTTCCAGCAGCAATACGGCAACGTGTCGATGTCGGCGACGGATCAGCAGCTCGTCGCCAACGCTCGCACGCGCTGGCAGAACACCGTAGGCGGCTTGCAGGACGCCATGCGCGTTCAGGCCGGCGTCGTCGGCAACATCGACAGCAACCGCACGCAGATGTCGGAGCTGGTCGGCCAGAGCCAGAACGCGACCGGCGCGCTCCAGGCGACGCAAGCCGGCAACCAGCTTCTAGCCCTCCAGTCGCAGCAGCTTTCCGACCTTGTTGCGTTGCTCGCAGCCAACGGCCGGGCGGGCGCGCTGACCGAGGCCGAACGCGCAGCGGCAGCAGAACAGGGGCGCGAGCAGCGCCGCCGCTTCCTCACGCCCGGCAACGGCTACCAGCCCGGCAGCGCGCAAATGTTCAACAACGGCAATTGAGGGCGCGGCCATGGACGGCAAGATGCTGGCCCGGCTGGGCGCAATCGTATTCGTGGCCATCGCCATCACGGCGACAGCCATCGAAATGACCCGCAAGGAAGACGCGCCGGCATCACCGCCGCGTCTTCTCCAGCCCGAACGCGACCCGCTGCGCGAAGGGCAGCGCCGGTGCCAGCAGCTTGGCCAGCAGGCCGCCGACGACGCGGAATGCCTGCGTGTATGGGCCGAAACCCGTGACCGCTTTCTCGGCCGGACGCGCGCGCCGGCCGCACCGGAAGGGCGGTGACGCATGGGCGGCGCAGGCGTCATCGACAATTTTCTCGGCACCTTCACGCAATACATCGACTCTGGCTTCGGCCTATTGGGTGGCGAGGTGGCGTTCATCGCCACCACGCTCATCGTCATCGACGTGACGCTCGCGGCGCTGTTCTGGAGCTGGAGCGCGGACGACGACATTATTGCGCGGCTGGTGAAGAAGACGCTGTTCGTCGGCGTATTCGCCTATCTCATCGGCAACTGGAACAACCTCGCTAAGATCGTCTTCGACAGCTTTGCCGGCCTGGGCCTGAAAGCATCCGGCACGGGTTTCACCGCGCAGGATTTGATGCGGCCCGGCAAGGTGGCGCAAACCGGCCTCGACGCAGCGCGTCCGCTGCTCGACTCCATTTCCAACCTTATGGGCTGGGTCGCCTTCTTCGAGAACTTCATTCAGATCGCGTGCCTGCTGTTCGCCTGGGCGCTCGTCATCCTCGCCTTCTTCATCCTCGCCATCCAGCTTTTCGTGACGCTGATCGAGTTCAAATTGAGCACGCTGGCAGGCTTCGTGCTGATCCCATTCGGCCTGTTCGGCAAGACCGCCTTCATGGCGGAGCGCGTGCTTGGCAATGTGATTTCCAGCGGCATCAAAGTGTTGGTTCTGGCGGTGATCGTCGGCATCGGCTCGACCCTGTTCAGCCAGTTCACGCAAGGTTTCGGCGGTCAGACCCCGAGCATCGACGACGCCATGGCCATTGTGCTCGCGGCGCTGTCGCTTGTCGGCCTGGGCATATTCGGCCCCGGCATCGCGTCCGGCCTTGTCAGCGGAGGCCCGCAGCTCGGCGCGGGCGCAGCGGTCGGGACCGGCCTCGCCGTTGGGGGCGCGGCGCTGGCCGCAGGCGGTGCA
>NZ_DAMDHB010000005.1:0-176676 GCF_032102465.1 Haematobacter sp.
CGCGCGGCAAAGGTGCCGAGCGCCACCGCCGGGATCGCGCCCGCCGCGGCGGCGAGGGTCGGCAGCGCCACCCCGTCCGTCGCGACCACCAGCCCGAGCCGGAAGGTCTGGTTCAGCACGAATACGGCGACGAGGGTGGAGCGGATCGCCGTCTGCGCGATCGGTTGGCGATAGATGTGGTAGATGATCGGCGGCCCGGCGGTGGAGAACAGCCCGCCCATGATGCCGCCAGCCGCCCCAAAGGCGATGAAGCTGGCGGGCGGGGAGCGGTGCTCCTGCGGTCTAGGCCGGAAGCCGAGCTGGATGCTCGACCCGACGATGACCAGCCCGAGCAGCAGTTGCAGCAGCCAGAGCGCCGTTCCGGCGAGATAATGGAGCAGCGCATAGCCGATGATGAGTGTCGGCAGCGTCCCGGCGAGGAACAGGCGCAGGGCCGCCCCGTCCACCTCCCGCCAGCCGCGCCGGAGCACGATGACACCGTTCGTTACCACGAGGATCGACGTGACCACGGCCGCCTCCGGCAGTGGCATGAGACCAAGGAGACCCACGCCGCCCATCAGGATCAGCCCGAGGGCGAAGCCGGTCAGCGTCTGCACCCATGCGGCAAGGCAGGCGATGAACCAGAAGGCGAGCGTGGCGGTGGTAAGCATATCGGTCCCGCAGCGACGTCATGCCGCACACCCGTGAATGCGACAATTTCCTGCGGGATGAAACCCCGGGCGGTGAAATATTCGCCTGTCGCGTGGATTGCAGGACGGATTTCCCATGCCCGCGCATCGTGTCCGGGCAGAGGGTTCCGCGAGGGCGTCGTGTCGGCAGAACGGCATGGGAGGCCCGCAGTCGTCTTCCTGCTGGAGGGTGCTGGCCGAAAACCCGGTTCGGTCGCTCCGTCGTGGGGCACCGCGCGGTGCGGGTAGGCCCTGTGTTCGGGGCGGAAACGCCCGCTTTCGCCGGGTGTCGGGGCGACACATGGCGACGCGCCGTCCGGCGATCATCTTAGCGGCCTGGCGCTGCGTTGCGCTGGTTTCCAGCGATCCCACGCCGTCTGATCCCACCCTGTCTGATCAGGCCCTGTCTGATCCGGCGGCAATGGTCCGCAGGCCACGGACGGTGTCGGTAACAGCGTGTGTCGCCCCTGTCCCGGTGCGCCATGGCGGATCGGGTGCTTGGTGGTGGATTGTGTTCGGCGGGTCGCGGCGTTTGATGGGTCGCAGGGTCGCAGGGTCGCAGGGTCGCAGGGTCGCAGGGTCGCAGGGTCGCAGGCGGGGCGGACACGGCGCTGTCCCGTGGCCAAATCTCTTGCATGGCGCGCGCGTCTCGGCTTCGATGATTTCTCATCGGGAGAATGGGTTGCATGGCGAAACTGAAGGGAATGTTCGGCGAGGCGAGCGGGGAGACCCTGTTCGATCTTCCCCGTTGCGACGACTTGGAGCAGATGCCGGAAGCGGTGAGGGTGGTCGTTCTGGGAGCGGCCACGGCCACCCCCTATGCTTCCGTGGGCGCCTATTGCGCGGGGGCGCCCCGCGCGATCCGCGAGGCCTCGGCCGCCTATGGCACGACGCTGCCGCATGTGAACTTCGACCTCGGCGCGCCGACGCTGCCGGACGGGGTTCTGGCGGTGGATGCCGGTGACCTGCCGATAGCGGAGGAGGCCGCTGCCAACCGTGCCGGTATCCGCGCGGCGGTGGAGCGGGTTCGCAGGGCGGGGGCCGTGCCGCTTCTGATCGGCGGCGACGATTCGGTCCCGCTGCCGATGATCGCGGCCTTCGAGGGGCAGGGGCCGGTCTGGATCCTGCAGATCGACGCGCATATCGACTGGCGCGACAGCGTGGAGGGGGAGCGGTTCGGCCTGTCCTCCACCATGCGGCGGGCGTCCGAAATGGCGCATGTCGCGGGGATCGTTCAGGTGGGCCAGCGGGGTATCGGCTCCGCACGGGCGGCCGACATGGCGGCGGCGATCGCGGCGGGCGTGACATTCGTGCCCGCGCGGGAGGTGTGCGGCGGCGATGGTATCGCCCGCGCGGTGGCGGCGATCCCGGCGGGGGCGCGGGTCATTGTCTGCTTCGACTGCGACGGGCTTGATCCCGCGGTCATGCCGGCGGTGATCGCGCCCACGGCAGGGGGTCTTGGCTATTGGCAGGCGGTGGAGCTGATCGCGGGCGTGGCGGAGCGGGCGGAGATCGTGGCCTTCGACCTTGTGGAACTGATGCCGGAGCGGGATATCGACGGCCGGGGGGCGATTCTCGCGGCGCAGCTTCTGGCGACGGTCATGGGCATCGTCGCCCGGCAGGGCAGGTGATCAGCGCCGCTCGAAATGCTGGGCTGCCTTCACCACCAGATCCGGGAGCGAGCTGGCGCCCAGTTTCGATCTGAGCGCGTGACCCGCGTTGAGGACCGTCTTGTAGCTCAGGAAGGACTGCTCCGCGATCTCCCGGTAAGACCGGCCCGCGGCGATGACGGCGAGGATCTCCGTCTCTCTCCGGCTGAGGCTGGGGAGCGGCGGTGCGTCCGGGTCCGGCATGTCGAGGAAGGCCAGCCGCTGCGCCATGTCGGGCGCGAGATAGCGGCCGCCCCGCAGCACGCTCAGGAAGGCGGTCTGGATCTCCTCCGGCGCGGCGTCCTTGTTGACGAAGCCGTTTGCCCCGGCCTGCAACGCCTGCCGCACGATGACCGGCCCGCGGTGCATGGAGAAGACGAGGATCGGCAGGCGTCTATCATGTCGCCTAAGGCGAGAGATGAACTTCACCCCGGACAGGCGATCCTCGCCGAAGGAGATGTCGGCCACCAGCATCTCGGGCATCGCCTTGCGGCTTTCGCGCAGCGCGGCGAGCGGGGTGGCGGCGAACACGACCTCGCTGCCGGGCACGCAGCGGACGATGCGGTTCCAGCCCTCCGCCACCACGGGATGGTCGTCCACGACGAGAATGCGGGTCATGCTGCGGCCTCCTTGCAGTCGCGGCGGGGCAGGGTCAGGGCGGTGCGGGTCATGCAGCCGTCGCGAACGGGACGTTCGTAGGTGCCGCCGAGCGCCTCCGCCCGATCCTGTATCCCCGCCTGCCCATGGTTCGGGCCGCGGTCAGGCTCCGGGCCGCGGCCATCGTCGCGCATCTCCACCCGCAGACCGCCGGGCACCGTGGTCACGTTGAGGTCGATCCGCGCCGCGCCGCCATGGCGGACGGCATTCAGCGCGCTTTCCTGCACGAAGCGCAGGATCGCCAGCGTCTCGCTCTCGCCCACGGGTACGCGCGCGACGGGCGTCATATCGAGCCGCATGCGCACGCCCGGGGTGAGTTCGGAAAAGGCGGCCGTGCAGTCGTTCAGCACATCCGCGAGCGGGGTTCCCGCGTCCACCATCGGACGCAGCCGGTAGATGATCGAGCGCAGGATGAGCTGCACGCCCTCCACGTTCCGGCGGATCGCCGCCATCTCCGCCGCCATTTCCGCCGTCAGCCCATCCGGCGTCTGCGCCGCGCGTGCCAGCATATCCTCCGCCGTCGCCACCGACATGCGGAGGGAGAAGAGCAGCGGGCCGAGGCCGTCGTGCAGGTCGCTCGCAACGTCGCGCCGCTCGGATTCGGAAAGGGTCATGAGACGCTGCTGGAGGAGCCGGTTCTCTGCGCGCCGCCGCCCGAGATCGGAGCCGAGGGCGTGTATCCCCCTGCGCAGCGTTTCTATCTCCTGCAGCGGCTGCGGCGGCAGATCGCTGCTGAGGTCCCCCTGCCGGATCGCGTCCAGCGTCCTGTTGCAGGCCCTGAGCCGGCGCTGAACCAGATGGAGCACGAGGAATGTCGTCAGCACCGCAACGCCGCTCATCGCGAGGATCGCGGCGAGGATGGCGCGGAAATCCTGCCAGACTTCCGCCGCCTCATCCCGCATGTCGCTGCGCAGGATGAGCCTGCCGAGGATGTTGGGATAGTTGGTCACATAGGCGGTCGTTTCCTGCTCCGTCTGCCCGAGCAGCAGAAGGAACCAGCCGGGCGGCCCATCGCCATCGGTGGCCTGCGGCGCGCTGAGCAATCTGCCGTCGGGCGCGCGGACTTCGGCATGGACATGGCGGAGCATGTCGAACTGCCGCGACAGGTTGAGCGCCTCCTCCATCGCCTGCGGGCCGGTGAGCCTGCCGCGGAACTGATCCAGATAGGCCGTGGCGAGGTCATAGGCGGTGTCGATTTCATTGCGCGTGGCAATGCGCGCATTCACGATCAGGATCGCGGAGACGCTGAGGCTGAGCACGAGGCTCATGGCGAAGGCCAGAAGGACTCCCAGCCGCCGGAGCGGGACCGGCTTCATTCGCGGCCTCATTTCCCTTCCGCATAGGCCGCATGCAGGGCCTCCAGCGCGCCTCCATGGTCCATCCCCTGCCTGCGAAGCACCAGATAATGCTGCGCCACGGTGCCGAAGGAACGGGTCTGCGCCGGATCCCAGGCGAAGTCGCGCAGGAGTTGCCCCGCATCGGCATCCGTCACCTCGGCATCCATCTGTGCGATGCGGTTGGCGATCATGCGCGGCGACTCTTCGTAGTGGCGCGCCGCCTCCGCCAGAAGCCCGGCGTATTCACGGGCGTTTCCGGGCGGTTCGGCGCGCGCGGCAAGCCACCCGCCGGGGTCGCGATCATCGTCCATGGCGAGCCATTCGGCCCCCTTCGGCGCCATGCCGAGCGTCGCTGATACTAAAGTATTGTCGGCCTGCCCATGCCCCGAAAGCAGGGGCCAGAGCAGGGCGGCCCCTGCGGAAAACAGCATGAGCCCTGCAACGGGAAAAACAATCAAATATTTGTTTTTCATAGATCTTTCCTCCTCCGCCGGTCCGATCCATGTGGTCCCGCATTTTGGCAACCGGCGGCGTCCGTGGCAATCCCCCGTGACGTTTGCATCTGCAAGTCGGGATATTTATCCCGGTCGTTTGGTGAAGAAGTGCCGCTGACAGAACGCGCGCTGCCGCGCTTAATCGCCCTTGTCGGAGCGGCGCGGCGAGCGCGCCCCCGGTATCGGTGAATCGCCGGGAAGGAGGCTGGCCTGCGAGGCAGGACGGACCCGGCGCGCCGCCAGAGGGAGGCTTACATATGATACGCCATACAGGGCTCGCCGGAGCCCCATCGAGACTTGCGCTCATCGTCGCGACGGCGGCCATGGGATTTACCGCCGGGCCAGCGCTCTCCAACGACAAGCTGGTGGAGCTTGCCAAGGATCCGGCCAACTGGGTGATGACCGGGCGCGACTACAACGCTCAGAACTACTCCCCCATGACCGAGGTGAACAAGGAGACGGTCAAGCGGCTCCGCCCGGCATGGTCATTCTCCACCGGGGTGCTGAACGGTCACGAGGGAACGCCGCTCGTGGTCGGGGATGTGATGTATGTCCATGCGCCCTTCCCGAACACGACCTTCGCGCTCGACCTGAACGAGCCGGGGCATATCCTGTGGCAGAACAAGCCCAAGCAGAACCCGACGGCCCGCGCGGTGGCCTGTTGCGACGTGGTGAACCGGGGGCTGGCCTACTGGCCGGGCGACAGCGAGGTCGAACCCCTGATCCTGCGCACGCAGCTTGACGGCCATATCGTCGCGCTGGACGCAAAGACCGGCGAGACCCGCTGGTCGATGGAGAACTCCGACATCAAGGTCGGCTCCACGCTCACCATCGCGCCCTATGTCGTCAAGGATCTGGTGCTCGTCGGTTCCTCCGGGGCGGAACTCGGGGTGCGGGGCTATGTCACCGCCTATGACGTGAAGACCGGCGAGCAGAAATGGCGCGCCTTCTCCACCGGCCCGGATGAGGATGTGCGGCTCGCGGCGGATTTCAACGACGCCAACCCGCATTACGGGCAGAAGGGTCTCGGTCTTTCGACCTGGGAGGGCGATGCCTGGAAGATCGGCGGCGGGACGAACTGGGGCTGGTATGCCTATGATCCGACCGTGGACCTGTTCTACTACGGCTCCGGCAACCCGGCCCCGTGGAACGAGACGATGCGCCCGGGCGACAACAAGTGGACCATGACGATCTGGGGCCGCAAGCCCGAGGACGGCATGGCCAAGTTCGGCTACCAGAAGACGCCGCATGACGAATGGGACTATGCGGGCGTCAACGTGATGATGCTCTCCGACCAGAAGGACAAGGACGGCAAGGAGCGCAAGCTTCTCACCCACCCCGACCGGAACGGCATCGTCTATACGCTCGACCGCACGAACGGCGATCTCGTCTCCGCCGACAAGATCGACGACACGGTGAACTGGACGACCGGGGTGCAGCTCGACACCGGCCTGCCTGTCCGCGACCCGGAATTCGGCACGCGGATGGACCACAAGGCCACGGACATCTGCCCCTCCGCCATGGGCTATCACAACCAGGGCCATGACAGCTACGACCCGGAACGCCGGCTGTTCTTCATGGGCATCAACCACATCTGCATGGACTGGGAGCCGTTCATGCTGCCCTACCGCGCGGGCCAGTTCTTCGTCGGCGCGACGCTTTCCATGTATCCGGGCCCGAAGGGCGACCGGGAGAACGCGCTCGGTCTGGGCCAGATGAAGGCCTACGACGCGATCACGGGCGCCTTCAAATGGGAGGTGATGGAGCGCTTCGCGGTCTGGGGCGGCACGATGGCGACGGCGGGCGGCGTGACCTTCTACGGCACGCTCGACGGCTTCATCAAGGCGCGGGACAGCGATACGGGCGATCTGCTGTGGAAGTACAAGCTGCCTTCCGGCGTGATCGGCCATCCGATGACCTATCAGCATGACGG
The DNA here is from genome assembly GCF_032102465.1 of Haematobacter sp. Classification (NCBI taxonomy): domain Bacteria; kingdom Pseudomonadati; phylum Pseudomonadota; class Alphaproteobacteria; order Rhodobacterales; family Paracoccaceae; genus Haematobacter; species Haematobacter sp. The sequence goes on from NZ_DAMDHB010000005.1 coordinate 6,739, forward strand.
TCGCCAGTATGTCGCCATCTACTACGGCGTCGGCGGCTGGCCGGGTGTGGGTCTGGTCTTCGACCTTGCCGACCCGACGGCCGGTCTCGGCTCCGTGGGCGCGTTCCGGCGGTTGCAGGAGTTCACCCAGCAGGGCGGCGGCGTGATGGTGTTCTCCATCGACGGCCAGAGCCCGTATTCCGACGATGTGCATCTGGGCGAATACGAAGTCATCCAGCCCGGCCAGAAGCTCTGACAGGCGACATCTCCGCGTCCGGCTTCTCCGGGCGCGGGCATCCCGAAAGGAGTGTCACATGAAAACCAGATCCGTGATCGCCGGTCTTGCCATCACCCTCGCCACCAGCGGAATGGGCGCGGCGGAGACGGCAAAAGAGCCGCTTCGCGTCTGCGCCTCCACCAAGGACGCCCCGTTTTCCCAGCAGGACGGCAGCGGCTTCGAGAACCGCCTCGCCCAGGTCATGGCCGATGCCATCGACCGGCCACTCGAACTGGTATGGGTCAACAAGGAGGCGATCTATCTTGTCCGTGACGGGGTGGATACCGGCCAGTGCGACGTGATGATGGGTGTCGATACCGGCGATCCCCGCCTTCTGACGACCCAGCCCTACTACCGGTCGGGCTATGTCTTCGTCACGCGGCAGGACACGCCGCTGGAGAGCGATCACTGGGAAGCCCTGGGCGACCAGAAGCTCGACACCATCGCCTACCGGCTGCACGGCCCGGCGGAGGTGCTGGTGAAATACGCTGGCAAGTATGAGAACAACCTCATCTATGTCACCAGCCTGACGAATTTCGAGGACAAGCGGAACAAGTACACCAACGTGGAAGCCGCACGCGTCGTCTCTGAAGTCGCCAAGGGCGACGCGGATGTCGGCGTGGCCTTCGGACCGGAGATCGCGCGCTACGTGAAGTCGTCGCGCACGCCGCTGAAAGTCACGGTGATCTCCAACCATCTGACGCGGTCGAACGGTGTCGAAGTGCCGCTCCAGTTCAACCAGTCGATGGGGGTCGTCAAGTCGAAGCCCGAACTGCGCGATGCCCTGGACAAGGCCATCGTGGAGAAACGCGCTGAGATCGAGGCCATCCTCACGGAGGAGGGCATCCCCCTTCTTCCGCCCAGCAGCTGATACCATCGGAGCCATAGCCCATGCCAAAACCGCTCACCCACGCCCTCTGGCTCGCCGCGGCGCTCGCCGCGCTGGGGACAGCCGCCTCCGCGATAGGGAGCATGACCTTCTACAATACCGTTGAAGGCACGCCCCTGAGCCTGAGCGATGCACCGGAGGAGGGGCGCGATACCGAAGCCGTCAAGACCTTCCTCGACACGGGCGTCAACATCTACAACGAAAACCCGGAGGCGCTGAAGGAAGGCGAGACGCTGTATCTTGGCATGTGCTCGGGCTGCCATGGTCACTACGGGGAAGGCAAGATCGGCCCCGGCCTGAACGACGACTACTGGACCTATGACGTCAACCGCGAGGATACGGGTCTTTTCTCCACGATCTTCGGCGGTGCGCGCGGACAGATGGGGCCGATGTACGGCGCCCTCAATCTCGACGAGATGCTGCATACGATGGCCTGGGTCCGGCACCTCTATACCGGGCCTGCCGACACAGCGGGCTGGCTCACCGAGGAACAGCGGGCCAGCTTCAAGCCGTTCACGCACGAAAAGACCAGCAACTGACCTGTCACCGCGGCCTTGCCGGCCGCGGAGGCGCATGCCGGGCGGGGAGGCCCGGACATCCCAAGGGGAGGAACCCATGAAGATCATTCTCACAGCCGCCGCCTTTGCCATGATCGCCGCAGGTGCGGCCCATGCCTACGACGGCACCAACTGCCGCGCTCCCGGCAACTGCTGGGAACCCAAGCCCGGTTATCCCGAAAAGATCGAGGGAACCGAGTTCGACCCGCTGCACGACCCCAAGGAGGTGTCGAAACAGGGCGAGTCGCTTCAGGCCATGGACGAGCGCAATGCCAAGCGCGTCGCTCATTTCAAGAAAACCGGTGAGTTCATCTACGACGTCAGCAAAATCCCCGCGGAATAGCACCGCGGGGGGCGCTCGCATGGCGCATGCGGGCGGCCCGGAGTTCCCGGCTTCGGCCGGGGCGTAACCGGCAGGCAGGCTGACAGCGCCTGCCGGTCTCCCCGCGTCCCGTGGCCCTCGTGCCGCGGGACGCTCCCGTCTCTGCCGGACGGCGGGCGGGGCAGCGAGGTGAGGCGATGACAGACGGACTTGACCAATGGCGGGAGCGCGCGCTGGCCGCGGAGGCCGCGCTGAACGAAACGATCATCGGGCAGGCGGGGGCGGTCCGTCTTGTCCTGATTTCCATCCTCGCGCGCGGCCATGTGCTGCTGGAAGGCGATGTGGGGGTGGGCAAGACGACGCTGCTCCGCGCCTTTGCCCGGGCGCTTGGCGGGCCTTTCGCGCGGATGGAGGGGGCGATCGACCTGATGCCCGCCGATCTGCTCTATTCCCCATGGATCGGTGAGGACGGGCGCCCGCGTGTCGATGCCGGTCCGGTCCTGTCGCAGGGGGCCGACCTGGCGGTGTTCTTCTTCAACGAGATCAACCGCGCGCGGCCGCAGGTGCATTCCCTGCTGCTGCGGCTGATGGCCGAACGGAGCGTGACCGCCTTTCGCGGAGAGCATGCCTTTCCGCATCTGACTGTCTTCGCCGATCGCAACCAGATCGAGCGGGACGAGACGTTCGAGCTGCCCGCCGCCGCGCGGGATCGCTTCCTGATGGAGGTCTCCATGAGCGCCCCCGCCACGCGGGAGGCACGGATGGCGCTGGCCTTCGACACGCGGTTCCATGACGTGGATCGTCTGGTCGCCGGCGTGGAGGAGGGCATCCTGCCCTTCCGCGAGGTGACGGCGCTGGCGCCCCGGATACAGGAGGGGATTGCGGTTTCCCCCCTGCTGCAGGACTTCGTGATGACACTGTGGGAGGGGTTCCGTGACCCCGCCGCGCTGGGGGTCAGCCTGCCCGGTGTCCAGCGGGGCCGGATCGTGCGCGGCGGGGCCAGTCCGCGCGGCATCTCCGCCCTTGTCCGGGCCGCGCGGGTGGAGGCCTGGCTTCAGGGCCGCACGATGGTGCTGCCCGATGATGTGCGCACCGTTCTGGCGCCGGTCATGGCGCACCGTGTGTTCCTCGAACCGGTTTACGAGGCGCGGCGGGATGAGGTGATGCCGGAGCTTGTCGCCGGTGTTCTGGCGCGCGCCCCGGCCCCGGTCGCCGCATGACCGCCTCCCCGCGCATGGAGGAGGAGCGGGCTTTCCTGGAGCTTTGCGAGGCGCTGGCCTGGCGGTTCTCCCGGCGGATTTCAGGTGCGCGGCCCGGCCAGCACCGGGGTCGGCATGCGGGGTCGGAGGGCACGTTCAACGACCTCTCCCCCCTGTTCCGCCACCCCGATCCGCGCCGCATAGATATCCGGCGGACGGTGGCCGATCCCTTCGGGGAAACGTGGGTGCGCCGCTTCGCCATGCCGAGCACGGTGACGCTGCACCTGATGGTCGATCTCTCCGCCTCCATCGCCGCGACGGGGGCGACCGACCGGCACCGGCTCGCGGCGCTGCTGGCGGGTGCCTTTGCCGGAGCGGTGCGGCTTTCGGGCGATGCCTGCGCGCTTGCGATCGCGCAGGGCGATGCGGCGGAGGTCGTGCTTGCGCCCGGGCGCGACAGCGGGCGCGCGCTCGCGGTGCGGGAGGCGGTGGAGACGGCCCGGCCTGCGGGGCGGGGGGTGGAGGGTCTTGTCAGGCTCGCCCCTCTGACGCCGGTCGCGCGGACGCTGGTCGTGCTCATGTCGGATTTCGAGATCACCGGAGAGGAGGCAGAGCGGCTTCTCGCCGCCTTCGGGAGCCATGCGTTGCTGCCGCTCTGGCTGCGTGACAGCGCGCTGGAGGCGGAGGAGCGGCAGCATCCCGGCCGCGTGCCCCGCCTGCTGCGTCTCACCGACCCCGAGACGGGACGGGCCCGCACGTCGGTCGTGACGCCTGCGCGCTGGGACAGATGGCGTCAGCAGCGGGAGCGGCAGCGCGCGGAGGTCGCCGCCGCCTTTCACCGCCACGCGCGGGATCCCGTGGAGATCCGCGACAGGATCGCGCCCGCCGACCTTGCCGCCGAACTTGCGCGGAGGGTGCTGTGAGGCGGCTCGCACCTCTGTGGTTCCTCTGGGTGGCGGGGCTTCCCGGCCTTGCTGCCGCGGCGGTGGATTACACTGTGGAGCCGCCGCGGGGTTACGGCTGGTGGCTGGGTGACAGGCTGGTGCATCGTGCCCTTCTGGTGCCGCCCGAAGGGTTCGGGATCGACCGGGCGAGCCTGCCCGCGCCGCGCGCCGCCGCCTATTGGCTCGACCTTGTCGATGTGGCGGTGGAGGAGCTGACGGTGAATGGCCATGCCGCCTGGCGCGTCACGACGGAATGGCAGAATTTCTATGCAGCGCTTGAGCCGTCGCGGCAGCAGGTTCCGGGCTATCGCCTGCGGTTTCTTGCCCGCGACGGAAGCGAGCGCGTGGAGGAGGCCGAGATCCCGGGCTGGGATTTCGTCACCTCGCCGATCCGGCCGATCCTCGCCCCGTCCGCCATCGCCTCCATGCAGCCGGACGTGGGGGTTCGGCCGCTGGCGACGCTGCCGCTCCTCCGCGGCGCGGCGGGGTTCGGCCTGTTCGCGCTTCTGGCGCTGAGCGGCATGGCTTGGCAGCAGGGGTGGTGGCCCTTCCACCGACGGGCGGAGCGGCCCCTGACGCGTGCGCTGCGGCAGGTGCGGCGCGCGGGAGACGCGCGGACGCAGGCTCTCGCGCTGCATCGCGGGCTGAATGGCGCGAATGGCGGGCCGCTTCTGGCGAGCGATCTGGACGGGTTCCTGACGCGGCATCCCGAGTTTGAAAGCCTGCGCGCGGAGTTGCGGGGCTTCTTCGACGCCTCCGCCCGGATGTTCTACGGCGACGGCTCGGGAGAGGGGGAGGAAGCCCTGCCGCTGGCACGGCATCTCGCGCGGCGAGAGGGGGGCCGGGCCTGATGGGGTGCGTCCGCTTCAGCCGTGTCATTCAGCGCGCCTTCCCCGTGCCGCGCGCTGTGCGGGGAAGGGGCGGGTCATGATCGGCTTCGTCTCTCGGCTCTGGCTGCTGTTGCTGCCGCTGGCGGCGGTGCCGCTTGTGCTGCCGCTGCTGGTGGCGCGGGCGCAACCCGCGCTTGGCGGCGGGCCGCCGGGAGGTGCGTGGCTGGAGCCGCTGCTCCGGCTGCTGGGTGCGCTTGCGGTTGCGGGTCTGGTGGTCGGGCTTGCCGGCCCCTATGCTGGCGGTGGAACCCGCGCGCGGATCGGCACGGGAGCGCATCTGGTCCTGCTGATCGACCGGTCGATGAGCATGAACGACAGTTTCGCGGGCCGCAGACCCGATGGTTCGAACGAGGCAAAGGCCGCCGCGGCCAAGCGGCTTCTGGCCGAATTCGCGGCCTCCCGACCGCATGACCGGATCGCCGTCGCCGCCTTTTCCACCGCCCCGATGCTGATCCTGCCCATGACCGACAGCCGCGACGCCGTGGCCGCCGCCATCGCCGCCATCGACGAACCCGGTCTTTCCAAGACGGATGTCGGGCGCGGGCTGGCGCTGGCGTTTTCGCTCTTTGACGACACGGCGGAGAATGCCTCCCGCGCGGTCATCATGGTATCCGACGGGGCCGGGATCATCCCCCGCGAGGTGCAGGATTTGCTTACCGCTGAGGCGGTGCGGCAGGGGGCGCGGCTTTACTGGCTCTATCTCCGCACCGCCAACAGCCGCGGCCTGTTCGACAAGCCTGCGCCGGGAGAGCCGGACACCGCACAGGCCCGCCCCGAACGCCACCTGAACCTGTTTCTGGAGCGGCTCGGCATTCCCTATCGCGCCTTCGAGGCGGAGAACCCCGAGGCGGTGGCGCGGGCGATTGCCGAAATCGACCGGCTGGAGGCGCGCCCGCTGCTTTATCGCGAACCGGTGCCGCGCCGCGATCTGACCCGTTTCGCATGGGCGGCGGCCTTTGCCGCGACAGCCCTTCTGACGCTGGCGCGTCTGCTGGAGAGGGCGGAGCGGCCACGGCCCGTCGGCCCCTACATTCTGGAACCGGGGGAGGAGCAGAGATGAGGCGGCCTGCCATGCTGCGGCGGGTGCCGTTTCTGCTTCTTTCGCTTCTGGTGCTGCTGGCCTTTGCCGGGGCCGCGGTCTGTGCCTATCGCGGCTGGGAGGCGTCGCGGGTCAATGCCGCGCTGACGGCCTTGTCCGAGGGGCGGGACGTGCCTGTTTCCCCCGGCGATCCCTTGCGGCTGATCGAGGCGCGGGCCTCATGGCTTCTCGCACGCGACCGGCTGGAGGAGGCAGAGGCGCTCGGCCCCTTGATCGCGGCGGGCGGCGATCTGCGGGCGGAGGCGGCGTGGCATTACAACCGCGGCAATGCGCGGCTCAGGCAGGCGTTCGAGCTCATCGAGATCCGCAAGCTCGACGACGCCACGCCCCAGGTCAATCTGGCCAAGATCGCCTATCGGTCGGCGCTCCGGGCGGATCCCGGCTTCTACGATGCGAAGGTCAATCTGGACCTTGCCATGCGCCTCGTCCGCGATCTGCCGCGGGAGGAGCAGGACGGGGAGGAGCCCGATGTGCCGCCAAAGGCGCTCTGGACCGACCTGCCGAGGATTCCGGGCGGGCTGCCGTGACCATCCGGGAGACCATTCGGCGCGACAGGCGCGTGACCGTGGGCCTGCTGGCGCTGGCCCTGCTTCTGACAGGCGTGGCGCTGGCCGGTCCAAGGGTGGCGCGGCAGGTCGCCCTGCGGGATCTGCTGCTGACGGTGGACATCACCCGCAGCATGAACGCCCGGGACATGGACGGGCAGAGCAGGCTGGACGCGGTGAAGCGAATTCTGCCGGAGGTGCTTGCCCGGCTGCCCTGCGGCTCCCGCGCGGGGCTTGCGGTGTTCACCGAGCGGCGGACGCTCACCTTCATGGAGCCGGTGGAGATCTGCGCCAACTACGGTGCCCTGACCGGGTCCATACATGCGCTGGACTGGCGGATGGCGTGGGAGGGCGACAGCATGATCGCTCGCGGTCTGATGCATGCGCGCGACCGCGCCGAGGCGCTTGGCGCGGATCTCGTGTTCGTCACCGACGGGCAGGAAGCGCCACCGCTGCCCTATGCGGGGCCTCCGCCCTTCCGGGCAGAACCGGGGCGGGTCGGCGGAGTGATCGTCGGGGCGGGAAAGACGACGCCCGTTCCCATACCGCGCTTTGACCGCGACGGGCGGGAGATCGGGTTCTACCGCCCGGAAGACGTTCAGCAGGCGCCCGCGCGCATCGGGGAGCCGCCTCCCGATGCGGCGGAACGCCCCGGCTATCACCCGCGGAACAATCCCTATGGCGAGGCCGATCTCACGGGAGAGGAGCATCTTTCCGGCCTGCGGGCAGACCATCTCCGGGAGCGGGCGAAGATCATGGGCCTGGGCTATGCGGCGCTTACCGATGGTCCGCAGCGGCTGACGGAGGAAATTCTGGCATCGACCCACGCAAGGCAGGAGGTGCGCCCGGTATCGGTTGCCGTGGTTCCCGCGGCTCTGGCGGTGGTCTGTCTGATCGCGTCCTATCTGACCGGACTGGTCGGGCGGCGATGACGACAGCGGGGGGCCGGAATGCAGGGGACCGGCGCTGATCGCGCCGGTCCCTTTGGTCATGGGTCCGTTCATCCTGTCAGCGGTTGTAGGACAGACCGCCCCAGATGCGCCCTTCGTCCCGGTGACGACCGCCATGCACAGCACCGATATAGGCAGCGGCACCGGCAACAAGAGAGGCCGCGGCAAGCAGGAAAGCCGTGAGGATAGTGGCTTTACGAGCCGTCTCGGCTGCTTCGGCCGCCTGTTGCTTCGCTTCCTCGAAGCGTTGCTCGGCCTCGGCGCGGAGTTGCTCGGCCTGTTGCTTCGCGTCCTGAACGCGTTGTTCGGCCTGAGCGCGGATCTCGTTGGCGCGATCTACAGCCTGATCAACGCGCGCATCGACTTCCTGCTCCGACAGACCCGTGCGCGCGGCGACCTGCTGGCGCAGGAACGCGCGGTCCTGATCCGAGATCTCGCCCGTTTCAACGAGGTTCACGAGGATACGGCCAATCTGACGCTGCATGGCTTCAGGATCGTTGGCCGCTCCCGGCATTCCGGGCATGCCCGGTTGCTGCTGGCCGGGACGCAGCAGAGTATCGGTGATATAGTCAACCGGGTTGGATTGCAGACCCTGCGGGAGCATATCCTGCAGCGCCGGAGCAACGGCATTGCCCGCACCCTGCACAAGACCGCCGACCGCCTGACCCGCGCCGGAAACGACACCGCCGGCGAGCTGACCCGCACCCTGGGCGATACCGCCGACCGCAGTCCCCGCCGCTTCCGTCACGGTGCTGGCCGCACTGCCCACGGCCTTTGCCCCGCCGGAAATCGCGCCGGCGGCGAGCATGCCGCCGACCAGCATTCCAAGGCCCCATACCGCAAGCCCGTGAATACCGTCGCGAGCGGTTACTTCATCACGCACGGCGCCATCGACCCGCCGCCGCATACGACCGGCGATATAACCGCCGAGCATGTAGATCGCCACCATGGCAATCACTGTGAAGAGAGCGGTGACAACCAGCCACCACAGGCTGATCCCGCCGCCATCGCCGTCATCGACGGAGATGGATCCGAGCCCAAGGCCCGCCGCGAATGTCGTCATCACGACGGTTGCCCCGCCCGCGACGACTGTCCCTGCAAAGATCGCAGCCCAGTCCACATAGCTCCGACCGGGATCGCGGGTGTCCGTCACACGGACCTGTTCCACCGGGGCGGCCATCAGCGCAGACCCAGGAAGGAAAGGATGAACAACACGATGACCACCAGACCGACAAGATAGATAATGGAATTCATGACTGCCTCCGAAATCTCTGGTACGTCTCACGTACCGCTGCGGTAGAACTTGGCTGCCAAGGGGATGTTCCGCAGAAATTCGTCGAATTCAGATACGTTGTGGCATGAGACATTTCTGCCGCGCCCTTTCGCCGGTCTTTGCCGGAAGGCGGCATCGGGCATATGGGAGATGCGGAGGGGGTCGACAGCGCTGCGAGAACTATATTACCGCTCGCGACAAGATCATTCGAGGAACCAGACCATGGCCGAGACGCTGCCCTTTTCCGCCGCCCTCCCCCGGATCACCGCGGCGCTGGTGGCCGCGCTTCTGACCGGGACCGCGCCCGGCGCGCTGCTGGCTGCGGGCGATCCTGCGGCGGTCATCCGGGTGGGATCGCTCTATGAGCCGCAGAACCTCGACAATACCGCGGGGGCGGGACAGGGGATCAGCGAGGCGTTCAACGACAATGTCTATGAGGCGCTCTACCGGCTGGCCGATGACGGCTCGGTGGAGGCGGTTCTGGCCGCCGGCCATGAGGTGAGCGACGATGGCCTGACCCATACCTTCACGCTGCGGGAGGGGGTGCATTTCCATTCCGGCGACCCGCTGACCGCGGCGGATGTGAAATATTCCATCGAGCGGGTGAAGGCCGAAGGCTCGCGCAGTTCCCGCAAGTCGAGCCTCGCCACCATCGACAGCGTGGAGGCCCCGGATGACCAGACGGTCGTCGTGCGGCTGAAGTCGAAGTCGATCTCTCTGCCCTACAACCTCAGCTATGTCTGGGTGGTCAATGATGAGGCGGGCGACATCACCCAGAAGGAGGATGGCACCGGCCCCTACCGGCTGGCAGGCTGGCGGCGGGGCACGGCGCTGTCGCTGGAAGCCTTCGATGGCTACTGGGGCGATGCGCCGAAGAACGCGGGCGCGACCTTCAGCTATTTCACCGATGCCTCGGCCCTCAACAACGCGCTGCTGACGGATGCGGTGGACATCATCACCTCCGTTCAAAGCCCGGATGCGCTGGCCCTGTTCGCCGATCCCTCCGCCTTCACCATCTCGGAGGGCCGCTCCACCACCAAGCAGATCATGGCCTACAACGACCGTGTTGCGCCCTTCGACAACGTGAAGGTGAGGAAGGCGCTGGCCCGCGCAGTGGACAAGAAGCGGCTTCTGGAAGCGATCTGGGGGGACCGGGGCATGGTCATCGGCTCCTTCGTGCCGCCGACGGATGCGTGGTACGAGGATCTGACCGGCGTGGACCCCTACGACCCGGAAAGCGCGAAGGCCCTTCTGGCGGAGGCCGGACTGGCGGACGGCTTCGCCTTCACGCTGGAGACGCCGAACTACGACCCCCACCCGATCACCGCAGAGTTCCTGAAGGCGGAACTGGCGAAGATCGGGGTGACGGTGAACATCCGCCTCATCACGGCGAACGAATGGTACACCAAGGTCTATCAGGCGCATGACTTTCAGGCGACGCTGCAGGAGCATGTGAACCACCGCGACATCGTGTTCTATGGCAATCCGAACTTCTACTGGGGGTATGACAATCCCGAGGTTACCCGCCTGATCGCGGAAGCCGAGGCGAGCGACACGGAAGCGGGGCAGGCGGAGAAGCTCCGGCAGGCCAACGAGATCATCGTCGCGGATGCAGCCTCCAACTGGCTTTTCCTTTACCCGCAGATCGTCGTCTCCAACACCCGGACCACGGGCTATCCGGTGAACGGGCTGAACGCGCAGTTCTTCCTGCGCGGCGTCGAGAAGGCGGAGTGACCTGACGGGGCAGGCGGCATGGCATGCTATCTCCTTCGCCGGACGCTGATCCTGTTCGCCTCGCTGCTGGTGGCCGGGCTGGTGCTGTTCGTGCTGCTGCGCCTGCTGCCGGGGGATCCGGCGGCGGCGCTCCTTTCTGTCGGTGCGGATGCGGAGCAGATCGCAGCCGCGCGGGCGGAGGTGGGAAGCGATCAGCCGCTGGTGGTGCAGCTTGGCCGTTTCCTGTCGGACATGGCGCGGTTCGACTTGGGCCGGTCCTTTGTGAGCGGGGCGGAGGTTCTGCCCGAGATCCGGGCGCGGCTGGCGGTGACGCTCCCGCTGACCTTCGCGGCCTTTGCTCTGGCGCTGGTGCTGGCGGTGCCTCTTGGCATCGTGGCGGCCATGCGGGGGGACCGCTGGTATGGCGCGCTGATCTCCGCGGTGTCGCAGCTCGGGCTGGCGGTGCCGGTGTTCTGGATTGGCATCCTGCTGGTCTGGATCGTGGCGGTGAAGTGGCGGCTGCTTCCGGCGAGCGGCTTTCCCGTGCGGGGCTGGGCCGATCCGTTGGCGGCCATGCGGGCGCTGCTCCTGCCCGTCGCGACCATTGCGGTGGTGATGAGTGCCTCGCTGATCCGCTACGTGCGCTCCGCCACGCTGGACGTGCTCGGCTCCGACTATATCCGCAATGCCCGCGCGCTGGGGGAAAGCCTGCCGGAAGCGATGATACGGCACGGCATCCGCAACGCTTCCCTTCCCGTCATCTCCATCCTCGGGATAGAGCTTGCCTCCACCCTGCTCGGCGCGGTGGTGGTGGAGCGGGTGTTCGCCCTGCCGGGGCTTGGGTCCATGTTGCTGCTCGGCATCGAGCAACGCGATTATCCCAGCGTGCAGGGGGTATTGTTCGTCTCCACGCTCATGGTGCTGCTGATCGGCTTTGCCGCGGACATCCTGCAACGGCTTGTCGATCCGCGGCTGCGTGACGCGGGAGCGCGGCGATGAGGCGGGTGGTGCTGGGGATCGGGTGCCTGCTCGTCGGGCTGCATGTCGCGGTGGCGCTGCTGACGCTCGTCTGGACGCCCTATGATCCGGCCGCGATGGTGGGGGGCAGGCTCTCTCCCCCGTCCTGGGCGCACTGGGCGGGGACGGACCGGCTCGGGCGGGACTATTTCACGCAGGTGATGATCGGCTCGCGCATCGCCCTGACGGTGGGGGCCGGCGCGGTGCTGATCGGGAGCGTGATCGGCACGGTGCTGGGTGTCCTTGCCGCTTTCGCGCAGGGGGCGGCGGATGACGGGCTGGCCGCGACCTTCGACATCCTCATCGCCTTTCCGACGCTGCTGCTGGCCATGCTGATCGTCGCGGCGAGCGAGGGGGCAAGCCTTTCGACCGCGATCATCGCCATCGGGATCGCGCTGTCGGCCATCGTGGCGCGGCTGGTGCGCATCCTGACGAAGCGGGTGCTGACGCAGGATTACATCACCGCCGCCCGCTGCTCCGGCGCGGGCTGGCCGCGCATCGTGCTGACCCATGTGCTGCCGAACATCCTGCCCACGCTCATGGTGGCGCTGGCCTTGCAGTTCGGGCTGGCTGTGATCGCCGAAGCCTCGCTCTCCTATCTGGGGCTGGGGGCGCCGCCGCCGAATGCGTCCTGGGGCCAGCTTCTGCAACAGGCGCAGTCCACGGTGTTCACGGCGCCCATAGGGGTGATCGTGCCCGGGCTGGCCCTGCTCACGCTGGTGCTGGGGATCAACTTTCTGGCCGACGGGCTGCGCGATCTGCTGGACCCGGAGAGGGAGGGCGCGGCATGACCCTTGTGCAGATCGAGGCACTGACGGTCGGCACGGCCCGGCAGCAACTCGTTCACGGCATCAGCTTCTCCATCGCGCCGGGGGAGCGGCTTGGGCTGGTGGGAGAGAGCGGTTCGGGCAAGTCGCTGACGGCCATGTCCGTCGTGGGTCTGCTGCCGCCCGGGCTCCGGGCCGGCGGGTCCATCCGGCTCGGAGGGCAGGAGGTGGTGGGGCAGCCGGAGCGCGTGTTGAACGATCTTCGCGGGCGGGTGGCGGCGGTGGTGTTTCAGGATCCGCGTTCGGCGCTCGACCCGCTGATGCGGCTTGGTGATCAGCTGGCGCTGCCGCTGCGCCGCCATGCGCGCCGCTCGGGGATAACGCTCGACCGCAGGGCGCTCCGGTCGGAGCAGCTCGCCGCGCTGGAGCGCGTGTCCATCGCCGAGCCGGAGCGCATCCTCGCCGCCTGGCCGCATGAGGTGTCGGGCGGACAGCGGCAGCGGGTGGCCATCGCCATGGCGCTGGCCTGCCGGCCGCAGCTTCTCATCGCGGATGAGCCGACGACCGCGCTCGACGTGACGACGCAGGCGGAGGTGCTGGACCTGATCGACCGGCTGGTGCGGGAGGAGGGGCTGGCGCTCCTGTTCATCAGCCATGACCTTCCGGTGGTCGCGCGCATCACCGACCGGATCGTCGTGATGGAAAAGGGGCGCGCGGTGGAGGAAGGGCCGGTCGAGCAGGTTTTCACCCGCCCGTCCCATCCCTATACCCGTGGCCTGATCGCTGCCGCCCGGCGGCTCGAGGCGGCGCTGGAGGGGCGGACATGACGCTCCTGTCGCTCCGCCATGTGAGCCATGCCTATCGTCCGGGCGCGCCCGTGCTGGAGGATGTGTCTCTCGACCTGCGGCAGGGGGAGAACCTCGGTATTCTGGGAGAGAGCGGGTCGGGCAAGACCACGCTCATGCGGGTGATGCTGGGGCTGATCGCACCCGATGCAGGCGTGGTGGAGGCGGGGGGCAGCACGCTCGACACCCGCTCCGCCGCACGGATGCGGGCGCATCGCCGGATGGTGCAGCCGGTGTTTCAGGATCCCTATACCTCGCTGGATCCCCGGATGCGGGTGGCCCGGATACTGGCGGAGCCGGTGCAGGCGCTGGCCCTTCCCGTCGATGCGCGGGCGGAGGCGTTGCGTGTGCTGGCCGCCGTCGGCCTGCCCCCCGACAGTCTGGAGCGGTTTCCGCGCGCCTTCTCCGGCGGCCAGCGCCAGCGCATCGCCATCGCCCGCGCGCTGATCGCGCGGCCCAAGGTGCTGCTGGCCGATGAGCCGGTGAGTGCGCTCGACCTTTCCACCCGCGTGCGGATCGTCGATCTGCTGCGCGATCTGTCGCGGGAAACCACGATGGTTCTCGTCTCACACGATATCGCCATCGTCGCGGCGCTCTGCCCGCGTATGGTGGTGCTCGAACGCGGGCAGGTGGTCGAGGCGGGCGAGACGCGCGCCATTCTTGACGCCCCCCGCCATCCCTATACCCAGCGGCTGCTCGCAAGCCTGCCGCGTCTGCCGGAAGGAATGACCGATGACCGATGACGCCTATCGTGCCGAGATCGAAGCATGGCGCAACCAGCGTCTTGCCGCGCTGACAGCGCCGGACGGCTGGCTGAACCTGACCGACCGGGTGGAGATTGCGCCCGGCACCCATCAGGTGGGCAGCGGGCCGGAGAGCGACGTGCCTCTCTCCCTCGGGCCGTCGCGGCTCGGCGTGCTGGTGCTTGGCGCGGACGGAACCGCGACCTTTGACGACGGCACGGGTGCGCGCGCTTTCGTTGCCGCGGGGGACAACCCGCCCCAGCTTGAGACCGGCGGCCTGCTGCTCGAGGTGACGGAGATCGAGGGGCAGCACGCCCTGCGGGTCCGTCAGATCGACGCGCCGTCCCGAACGGCCTTCGCAGGGATCGAGAGCTTCCCGCTGGATCCCGCTTGGCGTGTGGAGGCGGAGTGGCAGGCGCTGGCCGCGCCCGAGCGTCTGGGGATCGACACGGTGAAGGGTATCCCCACCTCCGTCAGCATCACGCATGAGGCGCGGTTCTCACATGACGGCGCGGAGGTGGTGCTGCTGCCGACCCATTGGAAGGGCGGCAAGCCGATGTTCGTGATCCGCGACCGCACCTCGGGGCCGGAAACCTATGGCGCGGCGCGGTTCCTGATCGGTGACGTGCGGGGCGACAGGGTGATCCTTGACTTCAACAAGGCGTTCAACCCGCCCTGCGCCTTCACCGACTTCGCCGTCTGCCCGCTGCCTCCGGCGCAGAACGTGCTCCCCTTTCCGATCAGGGCAGGAGAGAAGAAGCCGCACTGAGCGAGGGGGGATGCCGACTTCGGCCGAGCGGGAAAGTTTGGCGGCAGGCACAGGAATCCGGCGACCGTGTATGCCTTGAGGGCAACACACCGCGCTGGTCACGCGCCTGAATGATGACCGCACCGGATTGCTGTTGGCCCCGGTCGTTTTCGATTGCCGGGAGGGGCACGGAGGTTGATGGCTTCGCGCCTTCCGATGACGGGACGGGCTGCTGAAAAGCTCTGAGCTGTCATGTCACTGCTCTGGAAGTCGGGGCATCAGCCCCGGACGCACCGGAAATGCGTGAATTTCTGGCGGTATTCCCGGATTGCGGACAATTTCCCCTCCCGCGCGGACCTGAAACGTCTAGTCCGGCAACCGGCCAGGGAAAGCCTGCGCCGCACTCCCCGCCGCCCGGACCGGGCATCTGCCCCGGCGCTGCGGGGGTTGACCCGTGCCGGGCCTGCGGCATCTGTTGGCCCCATGCAGACCACCATCACGATCGACCCCGATTATCTCACCCGGCAGCTTGCCAGCCTTCTTGCCATACCGAGCCCCACCGGTTTCACGGATGAGGCCGTCCGCCACGTCGCGGAGGAGTTGGAGCGGCTCGGCCTTCATGTGGTTCTTACACGGCGCGGTGCGATCCGGGCGCGACGGCGCGGCGTGGCGCGGCGCCCGGCGCGGAGTATCGTGTCGCATGTCGATACGCTTGGCGCGCAGGTCAAGGCGCTGAAGGCGAACGGGCGGCTGGAGCTGGTGCCTATCGGGCACTGGTCGGCGCGTTTCGCAGAGGGCGCGCGGGCCTCCATCATGTCGGACCGGGGTGTATATCGCGGCACCGTTCTGCCGCTGAAGGCCTCTGGCCACACGTTCAACGAGGAGGTGGACAGCCAGCCTTCCGGCTGGCCGCATGTGGAACTGCGGGTGGATGCGCTCTCCCGCGATGTCCATGATCTTGCGGGGCTGGGCATAGATATCGGTGACATCGTCGCCATCGATCCGCAGCCGGAGTTTCTCGACAATGGTTACATCGTCTCCCGCCATCTGGACGACAAGGCGGGAGTAGCCGTCATGCTGGCGGCGCTGGAGGCGATGCAGCGGGAGCAGGTGGAAACGCCGGTGGACAGCTACTGGCTTTTCACCATTGGGGAGGAAGTGGGTGTCGGCGCCTCCGCCGTGCTGACGCCGGAGATCGCGTCGCTGGTCGCGGTGGACAACGGCACGACAGCACCCGGGCAGAACTCCTCCGAATTCGGCGTGACGCTGGCGATGGCGGACCAGACCGGCCCCTTCGACTATCACCTGAGCCGGAAGCTCCATGCGCTCTGTCTCGATCACGGGGTCCGGGTGCAGAAGGACGTGTTCCGCTACTATCGGTCGGACGCGGCCTCTGCGGTGGAGGCCGGACACGATGTGCGGACGGCGCTCCTTACCTTCGGGGTGGATGCGTCGCATGGCTACGAGCGGATCCATCTCAATGCCCTCGTTTCGCTGGCCCGGCTTCTGGTGATCTATGCCGCAAGCGAGGTGCTGATCGAGCGGGATGCGGAGGAGGTGGCGCCGGGTCTGGAAGGGTTCACCCACCAGGATCTCCCCGAAGCGGAGCAGGTGCAGAGCAGCGAAGATCAGCCCTGAGGGCGATCCATCCGGTTTTCTTATGGAACCAATCGGGTATCCGTCGGTTTGCCTTATGAATGTGCCGAGCCTGCGGCCTGATTTTGCGGGCGTCGGCACCTTTTTGCGTAACGACAAAGGAGGCCTAGGCCCAGTTCATGTGTGGTATTTGCGGAGAAATTCGGTTCGACGGCGCACAGCCCTCGGTCACGGCGGTTTCGATGATGGCGGACGCTCTGGCGCCCCGCGGGCCGGACGGAGCAGGGGTCGTGGTGCGCGGCAATGTCGGGCTGGGACATCGGCGGCTGCGCATTCTGGACCTGTCCGACAAGTCGCAGCAACCGATGATCGATGCGGACCTTGGCCTTACCATCGTTTTCAACGGCTGCATCTACAACTTCCGCGACCTGCGCGCCGAACTGGAGGGCAGGGGGTATCGCTTTTTCTCCGACGGCGACACGGAAGTCATCCTGAAGGCGTGGCACGCCTGGGGTGAGCGTTGCGTGGAGCGGTTCCATGGCATGTTCGCCTTCGTCATCCATGAGCGCGACACGGGCCGGGTGGTGATGGCGCGCGACCGGTTCGGGATCAAGCCGCTCTATCTTTCGGAACGCGGGAAGCAGGTCCGCTTCGCCTCCGCGCTGCCGGCGCTGCTTCGCGCTGGTGATGTGGACACGTCTATCGACCGGGTGGCGCTGCAGTTTTACATGAGCTTCCATGCGGTGGTGCCCGCGCCCCGCACCATCCTCGCCGGGATCGGCAAGCTGCCGCCTGCGACTATTCGCATCTATGAGCGCGACGGCACCTTTGCCGACCGGCGCTACTGGGATCCGGCGTATGAGCGGCGTGCCGAGGATGGCGGCATGACGCGGGAGGACTGGCAGGAGGAACTTCTGGCCGCGCTCCGCCTCGCCGTCAAGCGGCGCATGGTGTCTGACGTGCCGGTGGGCGTGCTGCTGTCCGGCGGCGTCGATTCCAGCCTGATCGTCGGCCTGCTCGCGGAAGCGGGCCAGACGGGGCTGATGAGCTTTTCCGTGGGGTTCGAGGAGGCGAATGGCGAGAAGGGCGACGAGTTCGTCTATTCCGATCTCATCGCGCGGCATTTCGGGACCGATCACCGCAAGATCTTCGTCCCCTCTGGCGAGTTGATGTCGGCTCTGCCGGGCACGATCGCCGCCATGTCGGAGCCGATGGTGTCATACGACAACGTGGGCTTCTACCTGCTCTCCAAGGAGGTTTCCAAGCATATCAAGGTGGTGCAGTCTGGCCAGGGCGCGGATGAGGTTTTCGGCGGCTATCACTGGTATCCTCCGCTGGTCGAGTCGAACGATGTCGTGCGCGATTATGCCAAGGGTTTCCGCGACCGGCCCCACGACGTGCTGGCCCGCCAGATCCAGTCGCGCTGGATGGCGGACCGGGATGTGGCTGGCGAGTTTCTCGCCGGGGAACTGCTCCGCGCCGGCGCGGATACTCCGGTGGATGCGGCGCTGCGGCTCGACAGCAACGTGATGCTCGTCGATGATCCGGTGAAGCGGGTGGACAACATGACCATGGCCTGGGGGTTGGAGGCGCGAGTGCCCTTCCTTGACCATGAACTGGTGGAACTGGCCGCGCGTATTCCGGTGGAAGAGAAGCTCCGCGAGGGCGGCAAGGGCATCCTGAAGGATGTCGCGCGCCGGATCATCCCTAGCGAGGTGATCGACCGCAAGAAGGGCTACTTCCCTGTCCCGCAACTGAAATACATCGACGGTCCCTATCTCGACATGCTGAAGGACACGCTGAATTCGCAAGCGGCGCGGGAGCGGGGGATCTTCCAGCCGGCCTATCTCGAGACGCTGTTCGATGCGCCGTCGGAGCATATCACCCCGCTTCGCGGCTCGGAGCTTTGGCAGGCGGGCCTTCTGGAACTGTGGCTTCAGGAGCAAGGCGTATGACGATGGAGCGGTCGGGGCTTCGTCCCCGCGGCAAGGGGACGCGCGCCGTCTCGCACCGGCTGACCCGCCTGCGCACGCCGGCGACGATAGACGAGCAACGCGACCGCCTGCGTCGGGATGCGGTGCCGGGGGAAAGCGCGGTGCTGGACTGCGGCTGGGGGCGGCTGCTGTTCGGCGCCACATTCCCCAGCCACGCGGCGCTGCTGGAGGAGCTGCGCAAGGAGGCGCCCGGCGCTCGGGACATCGCCTTTCACATCCGCGATCCGCATGTGCTCCTGTCGCTCGCGCCGCAGGAAGTGTTTCTCGATCCGTCGCACACCTACCGGCTGGAACTGTCCACCTATCGCTCCGGCGGGCGAAAGCCCAAGGGCATCGCGATCCGCAGGATGATCGCGGAGGCGGATGCAGAGGGTGTGAATGCCGTCTATGCCGCCGCGGGAATGGTGCAGATCCGGCATGATTATCTGGAGGGGGAACGCAACAACCGCTCCGTCACGCATTTCGTCGCGCAGGAGGAGGAGACGGGCCGGATCGTGGGCACGGTGACGGGCATCGATCACGAGCGTCTCTTTGCGGACCCGGAGCGGGGGGCCTCGCTCTGGTGCCTTGCGGTTCATCCGCAGGCGCGGCAGCCCGGGATCGGGGAGCGGCTTGTCCGTACGCTGGCCGAGCATTTTCAGGCCCGCGGGCTGAGTTATATCGACCTTTCGGTGCTGCACGACAATGAGGGCGCGATAGGGCTCTATCGGAAGCTCGGCTTTCGCCGGGTGCCTTTCTTTTCGGTGAAGCTCAAGAACGCGATCAACGAACGGTATTTTGCGCAGCCTCCGGCGGAACATGCGGCGCTGAATCCCTACGCGCGGCTCATCGTGGACGAGGCGATGCGGCGCGGCATCCGGGTGGAGGTTACGGATGCGGAGGGCGGCTTCTTCCGTCTCAGTCATGGCGGCCGGTCCATTCGCTGCCGCGAGAGCCTGTCCGACCTGACATCTGCGGTCGCCATGTCGATCTGCGACGACAAATCCGTGACGCGCCGGGTGGTAAGCGCCGCGCGCGTCACCGTGCCCGCGCAGATCGACGCCGATGCGGAGGAGGAGGCGCTGGAGCAATTCCTTGTCACCCATGGCAAGCTGGTGGTGAAACCGGCGCGCGGGGAGCAGGGGCGCGGTATTTCAATCGGCATTTCGACGATGAAGGACCTGAAAGCCGCCATCCGTGCCGCGCGGAGCGTATCGGAGCGGGTGCTTCTGGAGGCGTTCCATGAGGGAGAGGATCTGCGACTCGTCATCATTGATGGCGCGCTGGTGGCGGCGGCGCTTCGCCGCCCACCGCGGGTGACGGGGGACGGGCGCACGCCGCTCCGCCGATTGATCGAGGCGCAATCCCGCCGCCGGTCGGCCGCCACGGGCGGGGAGAGCCGGATACCGATAGATGCCGAGACGCGCCGCTGTCTGGAGGGACAGGGCCTCGACCTCGACAGCGTGCCGGCGGAGGGGCAGGACATCACGGTTCGCAAGGCCGCGAACCTGCATACCGGCGGCACCATTCATGACGTCACGGCGCAGGTGCATCCCGAGTTGGTCGACGCGGGTCTCAGGGCAGCGCGGGCCATCGGTATTCCGGTTGTGGGCATCGACCTGATGGTGAGCGATCCGACGGCGCCCGAATATATCTTCATCGAGGCCAACGAAAGGCCGGGGCTTGCAAATCATGAACCACGACCCACCGCCGAACGGTTCATGGATCTGCTCTTTCCCGCGACCCGTGGTGCGCGCTAGCTTGGGCTGACCGCTTCCGCTTCCTACTGTCAGTCGGACCATCAGACGGAGATCGCCCTTGGGATCCTTCAACCGTATCCTTGTGACGGTCGGCGCGACGATCATCGGCATCAGCATCGTCCAGCTCGCCAACGGTTATCTCGGCACGCTCGTTTCCATGCGAACGGCGAGCGAGGGGTTTGCCCCGCTGATGGCTGGTCTGGTGCTGGCGGCCTATTACGGCGGCTATACCATCGGCGCGGCCACCGTCAGCGGCGTGTTGCAGCGCGTGGGCCATATCCGCATGTTCGCCGCATTGGCGGGGATGGTCGCGGCTTCGGTCTCGCTCCAGCCGGTATTCACCTCGCCGGAGGCGTGGATCGCCATCCGGCTCTTTACCGGCATCGGCTGTGCGGGGTTGTTCGTGACGGCGGAAAGCTGGCTCAACGCCTCCACGACGCAACAGAACCGCGGGACGATCTTTGCCATCTACATGGTGGCGACCTATGCAACCTTTGGGCTGGGACAGTTCGTTCTCACCTTGCCCGCGCCGGGCGGGTTCGAGCTGTTCTCGCTGGCCGCCGCCCTGTTCTGCATCGCTCTGCTTCCGGTGAGCCTGACGCGCCGCATTCCGCCCACGCTGACGCCCGGCCCACGGTTGAGCCTGCGAGAGTTGCAGCACGTGGCCCCCGTGGCTTTTGCGGGCTGCGCGGTATCAGGTCTGATCAGCGCGTCGTTCTTCAGCCTGATGCCTGCCGAAGCCCAGGCCACCGGGGCGACGACGGAACAGGTGTCGCGGCTGATGGCGACGGCGATCTTCGGGGGCCTGGCTTTTCAGATCCCGGTTGGCGCCGTATCCGACCGCTTCGACCGGAGGATCGTGGCTGCGGTGCTGGCGGGGGTGCTGGCGATCCTGTGCCTGGGCATGATCCTGATCCCGCCGGGGGGGTGGATGCGGCTGGTGCTAACCTTCCTGTTCGGCGGCTTCATGGCGACGATCTACCCGGTTTCCGTCTCTCACGCGAATGACCGTGTCGATCCCGACAAGGTCGTGTCGGTGAGCGGGCAGCTCATCCTCATCAACGGAACGGCATCCTTCTTCGGGCCGCTGCTGGGCGCATGGCTGCGGGGGATCGGGGGGATCACGTTCGTCTTTGCCTACATGGCGACGGCGGCGGTGCTGTTCATTGCCTTCACCCTCTGGCGCGTGCGCAATGTCGCACCTGCGGAGCGGCGGGAGCGGCCTTTCGTCATCCTGACCGAGCGGGTAGGCCAGCAATTCGCCCATGCGCCGGACAGCGACGCGCTGCCGGATGGCGTTGCCGCAGAGGCGGTTCAGGCGGAGGCGGATGCGGAGGAGGCCGCGCGGGAGCCGGAACCATCCCCGAAGGATCAGCCAGAAGGCTAACCCGCTGTCATGACGATGTGAAATGGGCTGTTGACCGGCGCCGCAGGCAATATGTAAGCTGACGACATATCGCCTGTGGAGCCTGTCCTTGACCGCCATCACCTCCTCCGTCTCGCTTGCCATACCGGATCTCGCTCCCGCCGGGATCGAGCATGTGCGGTTGCTGGAGGCGATCGGGCGGGAGGGCAGCATCTCCGCCGCCGCCCGCGCCATCGGGCTGAGCTACAAGGCCGCATGGAGCAGGGTTTCCGCTCTCAACACGCTGGCGGGACGGCCATTGGTCGCGTCGCAGCGAGGGGGCGCGGAGGGGGGTGGTGCCGCTCTCACCCCCGAAGGGATCGGGTTCGTGGAAGCGTTCCGCCGGCTGGAAGCGGAAACCGCCGATGCAGTCCGGCGCTTGTTCAGCGATCCCGCAGGTCCGGTTCTGGAGAAGGGGCACGTGCGCGGCGGGTTCTTCCGCACCAGCGCCCGCAACGCCCTGCCGGGTGTGGTGATCGACGTGGAGGACGGGCCCCTCAATGCGCTTGTCCGCCTTCGCATCGCCGGAGGGCAACTGGTGGAGGCGGCGATCACACGCGCGAGCCTTCTTGAGCTTGGGTTGTTTCCGGGCCGCCACGCCCTCGCCCTCATCAAAGCGCCTTTCGTCCATCTGCTTCCGCCGGGGGAAAGCGGTAGCAACCGCTTGCTGGGCCGGGTTGTCAGCATCGAGATGGAGGAGGGTCGCGGCGCCGATGCCAGGGGGGAGGTCACGCTGGATATCGGCCCTCCCGACGGGCCGGACATCGGCGCGCGACTGGTTGCCGTGGCGCCTGTCTCCCGGCTCCTCACCCTAGGCCTTGCGCCCGGAACCGTTGCCCTGGCGCGTTTCGAGCCGTCACAGATCATCTTCGCAACAGATTGAAACCGATATGAAACACACGCTCTTTGCTGCCGTTGTCGCCGTGCTCCCGGCGCTTCCCGCCTTCGCCGGGCAAACCAATGTCGCGGTCGCCGCCAACTTCACCGAACCCGCGACGGAGATCGCCAAGCTGTTCGAGCAGCAGACCGGCCACAAGGCGGTGCTGAGTTTCGGCGCGACCGGGCAGTTCTACACCCAGATCACGCAGGGCGCGCCCTTTGAGGTCTTCCTCGCCGCTGACAACATCCGGCCGGAGAAAGCGGTGCAGGATGGATACGGCGTGCCCGGGACGGTGTTCACCTATGCCATCGGGCAACTCGTGCTGTGGAGCAAGGATCCGGCCCTCGTCACCGGGCCGGAGGTTCTGAAATCGGATGCGTTCCACAAGATCGCCATCGCCGATCCAGCCACGGCGCCCTATGGTCTCGCCGCCGTTCAGACGATGACCGCGCTTGGTGTGGAGGAGACGCTCCGCCCGAAGGTCGTTCAGGGGACGAGCATCGGGCAGACGCTGCAATTCGTGGAGACCGGTAATGCGGAACTGGGCTTTGTGGCGCTTTCGCAGGTGATCGCGAAGGAGGAGGGATCGCGCTGGATCGTGCCGGCGGGGGATCATGAGCCGATCCTTCAGGACGCGGTGCTGCTGAAGACCGGCGAGTCCAACGAGGCCGCCCGCGCCTTTCTCGACTTCCTGAAGGGGCCGGAGGCGACAGCGGTGATCGAGCGGTTCGGCTATGCCCTGGCCAAGGACGGCGTACCGGCCAACTGATGTCGCCCGAACTCTGGCAGCCGATCCGGCTGACGCTTGAACTGGCGACGATCACCACGGTCATCCTGCTGTTCATCGGCACGCCGCTCGCCTGGTGGCTGGCGCGGTCGCGCGCGCGGTGGAAGGAAGCGGTCGCCACCGTGGTGGCGCTGCCGCTCGTGCTGCCGCCGACGGTGCTGGGGTTCTACCTGCTGATCGCGCTCGGACCTTCCGGTCCGGGCGGCTGGATTGCGAGCCTGTGGGGCGGGCGGACGCTGGCCTTCACCTTTCCGGGGCTGGTGATCGGTTCGGTGCTCTATTCGATGCCCTTTGTCGTCCAGCCGATCCGCAACGCCTTCGAGGCGATGGGCGAGCGGCCCATGGAAGTGGCGGCGACGCTCCGCGCCTCGCCGCTAGCCGCCTTTCTGAGTGTTGCGCTGCCTCTGGCGCGACCGGGTCTCATGACCGGTGCGGTGCTGGGTTTTGCGCATACGATAGGAGAATTCGGCGTGGTGCTGATGATCGGCGGCAATATTCCGGGCACGACCAAAGTGCTCTCCGTCGCGATCTACGATTTTGTGGAAACGCTGCGCTGGCGGGAGGCGCATCTGCTGGCGGGCGGCATGCTGGCGTTCTCCTTCGTCGTCATTCTCGCCATGTTTCTGTTGGAGCGGCGGATGGCGCGGGCCGGGCGATGAGCGACAGGATGCAGGCCGTGTTCAAGGGGCACCTGGGCGCCTTCGCACTGGATGCCGCGTTCGCGGCGCCTCTCACCGGCATCACCGCGCTTTTTGGCCCGTCCGGCTCAGGCAAGACCTCCGTATTGCGCGCGATCGCAGGGTTGAACCGGCTGGATGGGCGCTTCGCATTGGGGGATGACATCTGGCAGGACGACAGGACGTTCCTGCCCGTGCATCGCAGACCCATCGGCTATGTCTTTCAGGAGGCGAGCCTTTTTCCACATATCAATGTGCGGGCCAACCTGGATTACGGGCGCCGGCGGGCGCTGGCAGGCGGCGCGCGGGAGGAGATACGCCTTGACGAGGCCGTGTCTCTGCTCGGGCTTGCGCCTCTGCTCAACCGTGGGCCCTCTGCCCTGTCGGGGGGAGAGCGGCAGCGGGTGGCCATCGGACGTGCCCTTCTGTCTCAGCCGCGACTGCTGCTGATGGACGAACCGCTGGCCGCGTTGGACCGGGCGGCCAAGGCGGAGATTCTGCCCTATTTGGAAAGCCTGCGCGACCGGCTGGCCGTTCCGATCCTCTATGTCAGCCACGATATCGCGGAGGTGGAGCGTCTCGCCTCCCACATGGTGCTGCTGGAACGGGGCAAGGTGCGCGCTTCCGGCCCGCTTGTGGAGTTGGAATCCGATCCCTCATTGCCTCTGCTGCGGATGCCGGAGGCGGGAGTCACGCTTTCCGGGCGGGTGATCGGCCAGGATGCGGCCTATGGGCTGATCCGTATCGCCGTTGATGGCGGGGAACTGGTCGCGCCCGGGGAGGGCATGGGCACGGTCCGCCTGCGTATCTCCGCGGCGGATGTGAGCCTTTCCACACGCCAGCCGGAGGGGAGTTCCATCCTCAACATCCTGCCCGCGCGCATTATTGCGGCGGAAGCGGAGGGCGCCGCGATGATCGTGGTGCTGGGGCTGGGGCCGGGGGGAGAGGGTGCGCGACTTCTGTCACGGGTGACGAGGAGATCATGGGATGATCTGGCCTTGTCGCCGGGCGCGGCGGTCTTCGCGCAGGTCAAGGGGCTGGCCTTCGCACCCCGCTAGCAGGCTGCTGAAAAGCCCTGAAGTGTCGTGCGTATGCGCCGGAAATAGGAAAATCGGCGCGGAAATGCCCGGAAGTCTAGATTTCGGGTTGGATTCCGTCAGATGGCGAACGATTTCCGCCCAACACAGGCCAAAAAGCCTTTTTCAGCAGCATGCTAGAAGCGAATCTCGACGGTGACACGGCCGCGGTGGTCCTCGAAATCATCTCCGAAGCGGCCGCCGTATCCCATCTGGACAGTGCCGTTCCTGAGCGCGGCGATGCTGACCGAAGCTTCGACATCCAGAAGGTTCTCTGGCAGTTCGACGCCGCGCGCGCGGAAGGCGGGGCTACCGGAGAAAGCAGCGGTGAGGGGCGTAGATCGGTCGCCCATGTTGCCCTCCCAGCCGGCCCCGAGCCGGGCGGTCATCGGATAGGGGCCGATATCGACATTCCATATGCCACGCGCGCCCAGCCGCAGCGTGGTCAGCGACGCATCCTGATCGTCCACGCTCAGGGCCGCGACGGCGCCCCGCTCGCGAAAGCGGTCCGCGTGGAAAAAAGTCTGCGTAATGCCCAGCACCGGCTCCACTTCCACCGCTTCGAGCTGAACGGGGCGGGTCGCTTCGGCAAAGAGGCGATGGGCGCTGGCGGAGGAACTGCCGCGAACTCGCATCGTTTCTTCCAGCAACACGGTGCGGTCTTCGTCAAGGTCGTAGCGCGCATAGGTCCAGCCGCCGGTCAGGTTCCACCCACCGCGCTCTCCCAGCGCATAGACCCCGGCGTGCAGCCCGTCGGCGGTGGCAGAAGTATGGCGGTCGCGGCTGTCGAAGCTCCCGTCATTATAGCCGATCGCGACCCCCGCCCGAAGACCCTCCCAATCACTGTCCGCGCCGAGCCGGATGCCGCTGGAACGGAAGCCCGACGTGGCGAAATTGCCGTCTCCCGAAGCGTGCAGCTTGCGCGATTCCCCGTCCAGCCAGAAAAGCCCGCTGTCACCGAAGGTCGAAGTCTCCACCGCCCCCGAACCACGCCGAAGTATGCCGCGCGAGAGAAAGGCACTGTCATCGAGCAGCATCGTCCTTGCGCTTGCGATACCCTCCCCCGACAGCAGGGAATAGGCGAGACGCGTGTCGGAGGAGGTCAACTCCGCCAATGCGGCAGGGAGCGCGCCCTCCGGCTCCATCCCGGCGATCGCCCGCGCCACCGCTGCCTGGTTCGGGCGCAGTGCGCCGGTCGCATCCTGACCCAGGGGCTCGGCAACAACGGTGCCGCCTGCAAGAAGCAGGCCGGCGAACGGCAGGGCGGTTGTAAATACGGAACGGATCATTGCGACCCCCGGCTTCTGAAGGTGGTTCAGCACTCTTGCAGGCAGTCTGGGGTGAAATCCGGCGAGGGGGAGGGCAAAGTTAACGAGGTATGGCCTGCGTCGCATATTGCGACGCGTTTGCATCACCTGTCTTTTGCGTCCCGCGGCCCTGTATCAGGGTCTATCGCACTGAAATTGCCGAGCATCTTGTCCAGATAATGGATCATGTGGATCTTGTCGGAAGTGGAGAAGTCGGCAAGAGCCTGCTCATAGTAATCGGCGATCACGGGGCGCATGTTCTCGTCCCAGAGGCTCCGCCCCTTGGCCGTAAGGCGAATCAGCCGGGAGCGGTTATCACGGGCGTGGATCGCCCGTTCCACGTAATCCAGCGCTTCCAGCCGGGAGAGAACGCCTGCCAGATTCTGCCTGCTGACCATCAGGAAAGCGGCAAGATCGCCCACCGCCACACCCTCTGAGAACCCTGTCCGTGTCAGGGCGCCGAGCACAGCCCATTGCTGTGTGGTAATGCCGTGATCTTCCAGCGCCCGCGTGCCCGTTTTGTGCAACATGTTGGCGCATTGATACAGCCGGAAGAACAGCCGGTTGCTCAAACCGAGCGACATATCCCTGAACTGATCACTGTCTTTTGCCATGAGGCAACATGTTCCTTGGCGAGGCTTCCGTCAAGCTGTGATGAAGCATGAACGTAAATATGTTGACATATATTATGGAGACGTGTTTCCTGTCTTCAGGGAGGCAGCACGGGATTCGAAAGAAAAGGCGCTTAAAACCGCTTTCGTTATGGAAAACCTGCTGCCGGAGAGAAATCGAGGAGGCGAGAATGCGCGGCCTAAAAGGTAAAGTAGTTGTCATAACGGGTGGGGGCGGAGGTATCGGTTCCGCGACCTGCAGGCGCTTTGCCGGAGAGGGCGCGCGTGTGGTCGTGGCGGATATCGGAGAAGCCGCCGCGAACCGCGTGGTGGAGGAAATCCGCGCGGAGGGTGGTGAGGCCACGGCGATGATCGTCGATCTGACCGACTATCAGGCCACGGGCGCCGCCGTGGCGCGGGTGGAGGCGGAGTTCGGCCCCATCGACATCCTCGTGAACAACGCGGGCTGGGATCTGTTCGTGCCGTTCCTGAAGCAGGAACCGGATTTCTGGAGCAAGATCATCGACATCAACCTTCGGGCGGTGCTGAACATCACCAAACCGGTACTCGCCTCCATGGTCGCGCGCGGCGTGGCGGGACGGGTCGTGTCCATCGGCTCCGATGCCGGCCGGGGCGGGTCTTCGGGCGAGTCGGTCTATTCCGCCTGCAAGGCCGGGGTGATCGCGCTGTCGAAAACGCTGGCACGGGAACATGCGCGGCACGGGATCACCTTCAACACCGTCTGTCCGGGCGTGACCGAAACGGCGATGCTGGAGCAGTTCATGGAGGCGGCCGGCGACAAGGAGAAGCTGCGCGGCGCATTCGCAAAAGCGGTGCCGATGGGGCGTCTTGGGCAGCCCGACGATCTTCCGGGCGCGATCCTGTTCTTCGCGAGCGACGACGCGGCCTTCATCACCGGTCAGGTGATTTCGGTCTCCGGCGGTCTGACGATGCACGGGTGAGGGGAAATCATGGCGTATGAGGGGGAGACGATGACCTACGAAGACATCCTTTACGACATTCGCGGCGGTGCTGCCTGGATCACGATCAACCGGCCCGACAAGTACAACGCCTTCCGTGGACAGACGGTGGACGAGCTGATCCATGCCTTTCAGACAGCAGGCTGGGACCGCTCCGTCGGGGTGATCGTCTTGACCGGCGCAGGCGACAAGGCGTTCTGCACCGGCGGGGATCAGTCGGCCCATGACGGGCAATACGACGGGCGCGGCGTGATTGGCCTGCCGATCGACGAGCTGCAGTCGCTGATCCGCGACGTGCCGAAGCCGGTGATTGCGCGGGTGAACGGATTTGCGATCGGCGGCGGCAACGTGCTGGCCACGATCTGCGACCTGACCATCGCCTCGGAGAAGGCGCAGTTCGGGCAGGTCGGCCCGAAGGTCGGCTCGGTCGATCCGGGGTTCGGCACCGCCTATCTGGCCCGCGTGGTGGGGGAGAAAAAGGCGCGCGAGATCTGGTATCTCAACAAACGCTACACCGCCCAGGAGGCGCTCGCCATGGGGTTGGCGAATGCGGTTGTCCCGCATGAGGAGCTGGATGCGGAAGTGGACCGCTGGGTGGCCGAACTGATGGAGCGCTCCCCGACGGCTCTGGCGCTGGCAAAGGTGTCGTTCAACGCCGACAGCGAGAATATCCGGGGTATCTCGGCGCTCGGGATGCGGGCGCTGTCGCTCTATTACGACACCGACGAAAGCAGGGAAGGCGGCGTCGCGTTCCGCGAAAAGCGCAAGCCCGATTTCCGCAAGCACGCGAAATAGGCAGGGAGGCCGGGTGGCCGGAGCGCCACCCGCACCGGTTTGGGAGGACAGGGTGCAACCGACGATTTTCGACACAGATGACCTCAGCGCGCTCCGCGATCTCGCGCGCAAGTTCGCGGGCGAGAAGCTCGCCCCCGGCTACCGTGCGCGGGAGAAATCGGGCAGCTTCGGCCCCGATCTGGTGCGGGAGATGGGAAGCCTTGGCCTCATCGCGCCCGAACTGCCGGAGGAGGTGGGCGGCCTGGGAGCAGGCAGCATCTATTCCGGCGTCATCATCGAGGAGATCGCGCGCGCCGATTTCAACTTCGGCTACATCAACGTCCTCGCTTCCCTGAACGGCCAGATCCTCGCGAACTTTGCGAACCCGGAGATCCGGCGCGACTGGCTTCCCCGGCTGACGGCGGGGGAGATCATGCTGGCGATCGCCCTGACCGAGCCGCGGGGCGGATCGGACGCGGGGAACCTCGGCCTGAAGATGGAGCGGTCGGGCAACCACTATGTTCTGAATGGCGAGAAGACCTCCATCTCCGCGGCCGATCAGGCGGCGGGAACGGTCGTATTCGCGCGGACGGGCAGGCCGGAGGACAGGGCGCGGGGGGTTTCCGCGGTCTTCGTGCCGATGGACACGCCCGGTATTTCCACCACACGGTTCACTGATGTCGGCCAGCACGCGATCGGGCGGGGGTCCATTTTCTTCGACAATGTGAAGGTGCCGACGGATCACCTTCTCGGCGATGAGGGGCAGGGATTCGTGCAGGTCATGCAGGGCTTCGACTTCTCCCGTTCGCTGATCGGGCTGCAATGTCTTGGCACCGCGCGGCAATCGCTCGACGAGGCATGGGCCTATATCGGGGAGCGGAAGGCGTTCGGCAAACTGCTTGCGGCGTTTCAGGGCGTGACCCATCAGCTTGCCGATTTCGACACAAAGGTGGAGGCGGCGCGGCTTCTGTGCCTGAACGCGCTGTGGCTGAAGGACACGGGCCGTCCCCATGTGGCGGAGGCGGCGATGGCGAAGTGGTGGCCGCCGCTTCTGGCCTATGAGGCTATCCATGCCTGCCTGCTGATCCACGGCCATGCCGCCTATTCGAACGAATTGCCGTTCGAGCAGCGGCTCCGCGATGTGCTCGGCCTCCAGATCGGGGACGGCACCGCGCATATCATGAAGAATATCATCGCCCGGGAGCGGGCGGGACGCGCCGCCGTCGGCGCCTGACCGGACCGAAAGCAGGGGGGAGGAGACCATGCACTTCGATGCCGTTCTGATAGAGCCGCGCCGCGCCCGGATGGAGGCGGAAGGCCTCTGGCCGGGCAAGACGCTGCTCGACTATTTCGAGGAGGCGCTGGCGGAAGCACCGCAGGCGCGGGCGCTGACCAGCGTCACCGTGGGCACGGGGGAGACGCGACATCTGACATGGGCGGAGATCGAGCACCTGTCCTGGCGCGCGGCCGAGGGGCTCCGGCGGCTCGGCCTCCGGCGGGATGATGTTCTGGCCTGCCAGCTGCCCAATTCGTGGGAGTTCGTGGTGCTCTACATCGCCTGTCGGCGGCTTGGCATCGTGTTCAATCCCGTGATGCCCATCTTCCGGGAGCGGGAGCTCCGCTTCATGCTCCGCCATGGCGAGGCCAAGGTGCTGGTTGTGCCCAAGACCTTCCGCGGCTTCGACCATGAGATGATGGCGGAAGCGTTGCGCCCCGATCTGCCGGACCTCTCGCATGTCGTCGTCGCGGGGTGCGAGGGGGAGGGCAGTTTCGAGGCGCTGCTGCTGGACCCTACGCTCGACGATGCGCCGGATCTGCGAGAGGTGAGCCTGCGGGACAGGGGCGATGCGAATGCCGTCTGCCAGCTCATCTACACCTCCGGCACGACCGGCGAGCCGAAGGGCGTGATGCACACGGCCAATACCATGTATTCCAACCTCCTCGCCTATGCGGAGCGGCTGCGGCTGGACGGATCGGACGTGATCCTGATGGCCTCTCCGATGGCGCATCAGACCGGGTTCATGTATGGCTTCCTGCTGCCCGTGATGCTGAAGGCGCGGATGGTGCTGATGGACAGCTGGGACAGGACGCTGGCAGCTGGCCTGATCGCGAGCGAGGGTGTGACCTTCACCATGGCCTCCACCCCCTTCCTGATGGACCTTACCAATGCGGTGGAGGAGGGGGCGAGCGACAGCCGGAGCCTTCGGATCTTCCTTTGTGCGGGAACCGCGATACCCGGCCCGCTGGTGGAGCGCGCCGGTCGGGTGCTGGGCGCGCGGATCGTTTCTGCCTGGGGCATGACGGAGAACGGGGCGGTGACGGTGGTGCCCCTCGACGACGCGCCGGACCGCTCCGCCCGGTCGGACGGCGCGCCGCTCCGGGGCATGGAGGTGCAGGTGCGGGGGGCCGAAGGCAAGCCTGTCCAGCCGGGGCAGGAGGGCGAATTGTTTGTGCGCGGCTGCTCCAACTTCGCGGGCTATCTCAGGCGGCCCGATCTGAACGCCACCGATGCGGAGGGCTGGTTCGAGACGGGCGATATCGCGCGGCTGGAGGCGGACGGCCATATCCGTATCGTCGGCCGGTCCAAGGATGTCATCATCCGGGGCGCAGAGAACATCCCCGTGGTGGAGGTCGAGGCGCTTCTCTACAAACATCCCGCCGTGTTGCAGGTGGCGATCGTCGCCTATCCCGACGACCGGTTGGGGGAGCGGGCCTGCGCCTTCATCGTGCCGAAGGAAGGGAAGGGCATCGACTTTGCCGAGATGAGCGCGTTCCTTGCAAGTGAACAGCTCGCCCGGCAGTATGTGCCGGAGCGACTGGAGATCCGCGAGCGGCTGCCCGCCACCGCCTCCGGCAAGATCCAGAAATTCGCCCTGAGGAACGAGCTCAAGGTGGAATACGAGCAGAGGCGATCGGCGACGGCCTGACAACGGCGCCGATCACGATGATCCGGGTGCGTAGCGAGTGATTTGGTTTCCTTAATCAGGAACGGGCGGGGATGCTCAGTCCCCGCTCCACTGCGGGCCGCGCGAGGCAGGTTTCGAGCCAGCGGGGCACCGCTTCCAGCTCGGCATAGTTCACCAGCTCGCCCGCATCGTAAAACCCGATGAGGTTCCGCACCCAGCCCAGCGTCGCGATATCCGCAATGGTGTAATCCGGCCCGGCGAGGAAGGCCGTCTTCCGAAGCTGTCCTTCCAGTACCCGGAGCAGGCGCGCGGACTCCGTGGCGTAGCGGTCACGGGGGCGCTTGTCTTCGTACTCCCGCCCCGCGAAACGGTGAAAGAATCCCAGCTGGCCGAACATCGGTCCGATGCCGCCCATCTGGAAGAACACCCATTGCAGCACCTCGTAGCGCTCGGGGCCTTCAGGCAGGAACATCCCGGTCTTTTCGGCCAGATAGACAAGAATCGCCCCGGATTCGAACAGGCCGAGCGGCTGTCCACCCGGACCGGACGGATCGAGGATCGCGGGTATCTTGCAGTTGGGGTTCAGCGACAGAAAGGCCTCGGTCCACGTCTCGTCCTTGCCGATATCGATGAAATGCGGCTCGTAGGGCAGGCCCATCTCCTCCAGCATGATCGACACTTTCACGCCGTTCGGGGTGGGTGTCGAATAGAGTTGCAACCGCTCGGGATGCTTTGCAGGCCACCGTTGCGTGATGGGAAAGCGGGAAAGGTCCGACATGTCCGTCTCCATATCAAAGGGTTGCGAGCAGCGGATACAGGCTGCGGTAGCGTTGGCGGGCCGTGTCGAATGCCGGGCGGAGTGCTGCATCGGGGAAAATGACATTATCCGCGGGCGGCGCGGTGCAGATGACAAGCGGATCGGCCCCGGTCGCGGCAATCAGCCCGAGCCGCGCGGCGCCAAAGGCCGCGCCGAAGTCGCCGCGTGCGGGAAGCTCCACGGAGATGTCCAGCGCCGTCGCGATGGCCTGCAACCAATAGACGGAGCGGGAGCCGCCGCCGATCGCCGTCACCCGCGACACCTCTGCCCCTGCGGATCGCAGCGCGGCAAGGTTGTCGGCCAGTGCGAAGGCCACACCCTCCATGACAGCCTGCGTCATCTCCGCCCGGCCCGTCTCATGGCCGAGCCCCGTAAACGCACCGCGGATGCGTGCGTCGTTATGCGGCGTCCGTTCCCCAGAGAGATAGGGCAGGAAGGTGACCGGCCCCGGTGCGCGCAGCACCTCCCCCAGTTCGGCCGACAGATCCCCGGCGGTCGCGCCGGAAGTGCGCGCGTGCCAGTTCAGGGCATCTGCTGCAGACAGGATCACGCCCATCTGGTGCCAGCGGTTCGGCAATGCGTGGCAGAAGGCATGCACGGCGCTTTCCGGCTGCGGGCGCCACACGTCGTTCGCGGCAAAGAGCACGCCGGATGTCCCGAGCGAGACAAACGCCTGCCCCTCGGACACCATACCCATGCCGACGGCGGAGGCGGCATTGTCTCCGGCCCCTCCCGCCACCGTCACCGCACCGTCGATGCCCCATGCGCGCCGGAGCCGGTCGCGAAGCATCCCGCCCGGTTCGGTTCCTTCCACCAACCGGGGCATGTGGGCGCGGGTGAGGCCGGTCGCGGCCAGCAGCTCGTCTGACCAGTCACGCGCCCCGATATCGAGCCAGCTCGTGCCGGAAGCATCGGACATTTCCGAGACGTGGTCCCCCGTAAGCCAGAGCCGGAGGGCATCCTTGGGCAGCAGCACCTTGGCCACGCGGGCGAAGGCCTCCGGCTCATGCCGGGCGATCCAGCGCAGTTTTGGCGCGGTGAACCCCGGAAAGACGATGTTGCCGGTGATGCGGCGAAAGGCGGGTGTCGCGTCCATCTCTGCCGCTTCTTCCGCCGCGCGCGTATCATTCCAAAGGATCGACGGACGGATCGGCCTGTCTGCGGCGTCGTAGAGCGTCGCGCCATGCATCTGGCCGGACAGGCCGATCCCTTTCAGCGCGGAGAATTCGGCAGGATGCGCTTCCCGGACGCTTGCGATGGCGGTTTCGGCGGCGGCGATCCAGTCTTCGGGGGCCTGCTCCGACCAGCCGGGGTGCGGGCGCGAGACGTGGAGATCCGCTGTCGCGGAGCCGAGGATATGTTGGCTTTCGTCCATCAGGAGCGCCCTGATACCCGAAGTGCCCAGATCGAGGCCGAGGAACATGCTTCTCTCCCAGTCGCAAGTGCCGCCCCGTTTTGGCAGGCGTGCCTCGCAGCGTCCAGCCCCCCACGGGATCCGCGCCCCTCTCCCCCGGTGGACCCGGTCCGCGCGCCGCCTTATGCTTCTCGGCATGACCCCCGCGCTCATCATATTCGATTGCGACGGCGTGCTGATCGACAGTGAGACGATCAGCCGTTGTTGCGTGCTGACCGAAGAACTGGCGCGGGAAGGGGTGTTCATCGACCTGCCCGCCTTCCGGCGGCACTTCCTTGGCCGCAGCTTTCCGGCCGTCGAGGCGGAAGTGAGCCGGGTCTGGTCGCGCCGGCTACCCGCCGATTTCCGGCAGCGCTACCTGGATCGGCTGCTCCCGCGGTTCGCTGAGGAGCTTCTGGCGATGGAGGGCGCGGCGGAGATGCTTCGTGACCTTGCCGTGCCCTATTGTCTGGCGACCTCCTCCAGCCCCGACCGACTTCGCCGTTCCCTCGCGACAACCGGTCTGGATCGGTTTTTCGACGGGCGTTGCTTCACCGTGGCGGATGTCGCCCGTGGCAAGCCGGAGCCCGATCTTTTCCTGCATGCGGCGCGGGCGATGGGTGTGGCACCCGCCAGCGTCGTGGTGCTGGAAGACAGCGAGCCGGGGCTGACGGCCGCGGCACGCGCGGGCATGACGGGCTGGCAGTTCACGGGCGGCGGGCATATGAGCGGGGAGGTCCCTTCGCCCTTGGCCGCGCGGCATTTCTCCAGCTTCGGGGACATCCGCGCCGCTTTCCCCGCGTTCTTCCAACAGGTTGCCTTATGAGCCTGCCTCCCGATTCCGATGCCTCCGTTGATGATGACGCTGCCCGCGCGGCCTGGCTCTACTATGTCGGCGGCATGACGCAGGATCAGATCGCGCGCGAGATGGATATCTCGCGGCAGCGGGCGCAACGGCTCGTCAGCCGTGCGATGGCGGCGGGCATGATCCATGTCCGGCTCAATCACCGGCTTGCGCCCTGCCTTGCTCTGGAGGCCGCGCTGACCGATCGCTTCGGCCTTTGGCGTTGCCGTGTGGCGCCCAGTCTCGGCGCGGGCGGCGATCCGGTGCAGGCCATCGCTCCCGCCGCGGCGGCGGAGATGGAGCGCGTGCTTCGTCGCCCGGAGCCCCTGGTGATCGCCGTCGGCACGGGGCGCGCGATGCGGGCAATGGTGGATGCGATGGGACGGGTGGACGCGCCGCGGCATCGTCTTGTCTCGCTGATCGGCAATATCGCACCGGACGGCTCGGCATCCTATTTCGATGTCATCATGCATCTCGCCGAAAAGGTGCAGGCCCGCCATTATCCCATGCCGGTGCCGGTCCTTTCCTCGACTGCAGAGGAAAATGTGGCGTTCCAGTCCCTTCCCGCCGTGCGCGTCGTGAGGGAACTGGCAGGGGGGGCAAACGTTACATTCGCGGGCGTCGGCCAGATGACGGACGACGCCCCCTTGCTTACCGATGGCTTCCTGACGCGGGAGGAGTTGGTGCATGTGCAGCGCAGTGGCGCGACGGGTGAGGTCGCCGGATGGATCTACGATCGCGAAGGTCGGTACATGGATCTCTCTCTGAATTCCCGCGTCGGCGGGGTAAGGGTTCATGCCACGCCGGAGCGCCCCGTGGTGGCTGCATCCGCCGGACCGCAGAAGGTGGCGGCCATACGCGCCGCACTCACATCCGGGATCATCAACGGACTGGTTACCGACGAAAGCACCGCTCGCGGCATTCTGTCCGCCTGACCTTCCATCACACGGACTTTGCAGGTGCGGCGGAGGGAAGGGGTTGACCGGCTCTGCGCTTAAGTGAATATTTGCTCAAAGTGCGATGATTTGCTCAAGTGGCATTGTCGCGATCCTAGGGGAGGGGAAAAATGACTTTTACGCTGCGCGCCCTGCTGGGCGCATCCGTGGCCATTGGGATCACCGGGGCCGCGATGGCGGAGACCACGATCACCGTCGCCACGGTGAACAATGGTGACATGATCCGCATGCAGGGCCTCATGTCGGATTTCAGCGCCAAGCATCCCGACATCAAGGTCAATTGGGTTACGCTGGAGGAGAATACGCTCCGCCAGAGGGTGACCACCGATATCGCCACGAAGGGCGGCCAGTACGATGTCCTGACCATCGGCAACTACGAGGTGCCGATCTGGGCCAAGCAGGGCTGGCTCATGTCGCTGGACGATCTGGGCGAGGGCTTTGCGGCAGACGACCTGCTTCCCCAGGTGGCCGCGGGCTTGAAGGAGGAGGGCAAGCTCTACGCCTCCCCCTTCTATGCGGAAAGCTCCATGCTGATGTACCGCACGGACCTGCTGGAAAAAGCCGGGCTGACGATGCCTGCCGCGCCCGACTGGGACTTCATCAAGGATGCCGCCCAGAAGATGACCGACAAGTCGGCGGAAGTCTATGGCATCTGTCTGCGCGGCAAGGCGGGCTGGGGCGAGAACATGGCCTTCGTCACCTCCATGGCCAATTCCATGGGCGCCCGCTGGTTTGACATGGAGTGGAAGCCGCAGTTCGACAGCCCTGAATGGAAGGCGACGCTCGACACCTATCTGGACCTGATGAAGAACTACGGCCCGCCCGGCGCTTCCTCCAACGGGTTCAACGAGAACCTCGCGCTGTTCCAGCAGGGCAAGTGTGGCATGTGGATCGACGCGACGGTGGCCGCATCCTTCGTGTCGAACCCGAAGGATTCGAAAGTGGCCGATCACGTGGGCTATGCTGTCTCTCCCACCCGCCCGGGCGGAGAGAACCATGGCAACTGGCTGTGGTCGTGGAACCTCGCCATTCCGGCAACTTCCACGAAGGCGGAGGCTGCGAAAGCCTTCGTCGCCTGGGCAACCTCTCCCGCCTATACCCAGCTAGTGGCGGAGCATGAGGGGATTGCCAACGTGCCCCCCGGCACGCGCACTTCTCTTTATGAGAACGCCGACTACCTGAAGGCCGCACCCTTTGCCGAGATGACGCTGAAGGCCATCCAGTCGGCGAATACCGCGCATCCGTCCGAGAAGGACGTGCCCTATACGGGTGGACAGTTCGTTTCCATTCCGGAGTTTCAGGCAATCGGCACGGCGGTGGGTCAGCAGGTCGCCGCGGCGCTGGCCGGGAGTGCGACGGCGGAGCAGGCGCTGGCCAATGCGCAGACCCTCACCCAGCGGGAAATGTCGCGCGCCGGCTATCCGAAGTGATCTGCCCGAAGTGATCTTCGATTGACAAGGGAGGCGGCTCCTCCGTCAGCCGCCTTTTCGCTCGGACCCGCGAGGGCCGCAGGTAGAGAGGATGACATCCGTCATGGCGACGCAAGCCTCACGTTCCGCAGGGCGGCTCATGCTGTCACCCGCGGTCATCCTGCTGCTGCTGTGGATGATTGTGCCCCTCGCGATGACGCTCTACTTCTCCACGCTTCGCTACAACCTGCTGATGCCGGGGATGGAGACCTTCGCCGGGTTCGAGAACTACCGGTATTTCTTCACCGACCCCGCATTCTGGCCCGCGCTCTTCAATACGTTGACGCTGGTGCTTGGGGTGCTGGCGATAACGACACTGGGCGGGATTGCCCTGGCGCTGCTGCTGGATCAGCCGATGTGGGGGCAGGGGATTGTCCGCATCCTCGTCATCGCGCCGTTTTTCGTCATGCCCACCGTCTCCGCGCTGGTGTGGAAGAACATGATGATGAACCCGGTGAACGGGCTGTTTGCCTGGATCGCGCGGACGCTCGGTTTTCAGCCGTTTGATTTCTTCGCGCAGGCCCCGCTGTTTTCCATCATCCTGATCGTGGCATGGCAATGGCTGCCCTTTGCGACGCTCATCCTGCTCACCGCGCTGCAAAGCCTCGACAGCGAGCAGATGGAGGCGGCGGAAATGGACGGCGCCGGCTGGGGATCGCGGTTCTGGCACCTGGTGCTGCCGCATCTGAGTCGGGCGATCACGGTGGTCATCCTGATACAGACGATCTTCATCCTCTCGGTTTTCGCGGAGATCCTCGTCACCACGAATGGCGGACCGGGTACGGCTTCGACCACGCTGACCTTCCTCGTGTACATGCAATCGATGCTGCAATTCGATGTGGGCCTTGGGTCCGCGGGCGGGATCGTCGCGGTCATCCTCGCCAATATCGTCGCCATCTTCCTGATGCGCGCCATCGGCAAGAACCTGGAGACCTGACATGGCGCGCAATGTCACGAACGGGCAGAAAGCCCTTGTCACCGTACTGGCCTGGGTCATCGGGCTGGCGATCTTCTTTCCGATCCTCTGGACGGTACTGACATCCTTCAAGACGGAAGGGGAGGCTGTCGCCACCCCGCCGAGCTTCCTGTTCTTCGACTGGACCTTGGAGAATTATCACGCGGTCAACGAGCGGTCCGACTATCTGGGCCATTTCTGGAACTCTGTCGTCATCTCTCTCGGCTCCACGCTGATCGGTCTGGCGATCGCCCTTCCGGCCGCGTGGTCCATGGCGTTCGTCCCCGGCAAGCGGACCAAGGACCTGCTGATGTGGATGCTCTCGACCAAGATGCTGCCCGCGGTGGGTGTGCTCGTGCCGATCTACATGATCTTCCGCGACACGGGGCTTCTGGATACCCGGATCGGGCTGGTCATCGTGCTCACGCTCATCAACCTGCCGATCATCGTGTGGATGCTCTATACCTATTTCAAGGAAATCCCGGCGGAAATTCTGGAAGCCGCGCGGATGGACGGGGCTGGGCTGTGGTCGGAAGTGGTCCACGTCCTCACCCCCATGGCGGTGCCGGGCATCGCCTCCACCCTGCTGCTGAACGTGATCCTCGCCTGGAACGAAAGCTTCTGGACGCTGAACCTCACGGCCTCGCAGGCCGCACCGCTGACGGCCTTCATCGCGAGCTATTCCAGCCCCGAGGGCCTGTTCTACGCCAAGCTTTCGGCGGCAAGCACCATGGCCATCGCGCCGATCCTCATCCTCGGCTGGTTCAGCCAGAAGCAACTTGTGCGCGGATTGACCTTCGGCGCGGTGAAGTAAGGAGGCGCCGATGGGCGAGATCGTTCTCAAGGACGTGCAGAAATCCTTCGGCGGTGTGGATGTCATCAAGGGCATTGATCTGCGGGTGGAGGAGGGCGAGTTCGTGGTTTTCGTCGGGCCGTCCGGCTGCGGCAAGTCCACCCTGCTGCGGCTGATCGCGGGGCTGGAGGATGTGACCTCCGGCACCATCACCATCGACGGCAACACCGCCACCGACCTGCCGCCGGCGCGGCGCGGGCTCGCGATGGTGTTTCAGTCCTATGCCCTCTACCCGCACATGACAGTCCGCAAGAACATCGCCTTCCCCCTGAGGATGGCCGGGATGTCCTCCGCCGATCAGGCCCGGAAGGTCGAGGAGGCTGCCAAGATCCTCAATCTCTCGCCCTATCTCGACCGCCGCCCGGGGCAGCTTTCGGGGGGGCAGCGGCAGCGTGTGGCGATCGGGCGCGCCATCGTGCGCGAACCGAAGGCGTTTCTGTTCGATGAGCCGCTCTCCAATCTCGACGCGGCGTTGCGGGTCTCCATGCGGCAGGAGATCTCGGAGCTTCACCAGTCGCTGGGAACCACGATGATCTATGTCACCCACGATCAGGTGGAGGCGATGACGATGGCCGACAAGATCGTGGTGATGAACGCTGGCCGGATCGAGCAGGTGGGCACCCCGCTGGAGCTCTACCGCAGCCCCGCCAATCTTTTCGTGGCGGGCTTCATCGGCAGCCCCAAGATGAACTTCATCGAAGGGGCGGCTGCTGAACAGCATGGCGCGCATACCATCGGGGTTCGTCCCGAACATGTCACGCTTGCCGATGACGGGCCGTGGCAGGGCACGGTGACCCTTTCCGAGCACCTGGGTTCGGACACGTTCCTCCATGTGGATGTGGCAGGGGTCGGCCCGCTGACGGTGCGCGCGCATGGCGAAGTGGGCCTTGGGAGCGGCGCGCCCGTCGGCCTCGCCCCACAGGCGGGCAAGATTTATCGCTTCGATCAGGCTGGAAAGGCGATCGCATGAGACTGGAAGGGAAGCGCGTGCTGATCACAGGCGCGGCGCGGGGTATCGGGCTGGAATTCGCCCGTGCCTATCTGGCGGAGGGCGCGTCGGTCGCACTGGCCGATATCAATGCCTCGGCTGTCGAGGAGGCTGCGGGCGCGCTCGGTGCAGGCGCCCATGCTGTCACGATGGATGTGACGCGGCAGGAGAGCATCGAGGCAGGTGTGGAGGCGGCGGTGGCCGCGATGGGGGGGATAGATATCCTCGTCAACAATGCGGCGCTTTTCGATGCGGCCCCCATCGAGGAAATCACCCGTGAGAGCTATGACCGGCTCTTCTCGGTCAATGTCGCGGGCACGCTCTTCACGCTTCAGGCGGTTGCGCGGCACATGATCGCGCGGGGAGAGGGCGGCAAGATCATCAACATGGCGAGCCAGGCGGGGCGCCGGGGCGAGCCGCTGGTCGCGGTCTATTGCGCGACGAAGGCCGCCGTCATCTCGCTTACCCAGTCGGCGGGGCTGAACCTCATCCGGTATGGCATCAACGTCAACGCCATCGCCCCCGGCGTGGTGGACGGAGAGCACTGGGACGGCGTGGACAGCCTGTTCGCGAAGTATGAGAACCGGCAGCGCGGTGAGAAGAAGCGCCTTGTCGGAGAGGCCGTGCCCTTCGGACGGATGGGCACCGCGCAGGACCTGACCGGCATGGCGATCTTTCTCGCCACATCGGAGGCCGATTACATCGTCGCCCAATGCTTTGGCGTGGACGGCGGCAACTGGATGGCGTGAGCCATGATTGCGGGCGCGCGTCAGGGACCCTCCCTCCGCTGATGCGCGCCCCTTCCCCTCGGTGAAGCGGTGGTCTAACATGACACATACTGATACTTCCGTGGCCCTTCCCGCCTATGACCGCAGCCGGTTGACCCCCGGTATCGTGCATATCGGGCTTGGCAATTTTCATCGCGCGCACCAGGCCGTCTATCTCGATGACCTTTTTGCGCGCGGCAACGACCATGACTGGGCGATCATCGGGGCGGGCGTAAGGGCGCCGGACGCTGCCATGAGGGCGGCGTTGAAGGCGCAGGACTGCCTTTCGACAGTGATCGAGCTTGATCCTTCCGGCAAGCGGGCACGCCGCGTGGGGTCGATGATCGACTACATCCCGGTGGAGCCGGACAATGCCACGCTCGTCGCCACCATGTCCCGGCCGGAAATCCGCATCGTCAGCCTGACAGTGACGGAGGGCGGCTACTTCACGGATGCCAACGGGGATTTCGATCCCGGGGCCGCAGATATTCTGGCCGATGCCGCAAATCCGGAGGCGCCCGCAACCGCATTCGGCGCTATTCTGGCGGCGTTGAGCGTTCGGCGGTCGCAGGGGATCCAGCCCTTCACCGTCATGTCCTGCGACAACCTCCCCGGCAATGGCGAGGTCACGCGGAATGCGGTGGTGGGTCTGGCGCGGCTTTTCGATCCCGAACTCGCAGGCTGGGTGCATGCGAATGTCGCCTTTCCGAACGGCATGGTGGACCGTATCACGCCCGCCACCGGCGAGAGGGAGCGGGCGATGGCGCGGGACTTCGGTCTCGACGATCCCGTGCCCGTCACCTGCGAGCCGTTCCGCCAGTGGGTTCTGGAGGACAATTTCCCCGCAGGTCGCCCGGCGCTGGAGAAAGTGGGCGTGACCTTCACCCCGCATGTCCATCTCTACGAGACGATGAAGATCCGCATCCTGAACGGCGGCCACGCAATCATCGCCTATCCGTCCGGGCTCATGGATGTGGAGCTTGTCCATGACGCGATGGCAGAGCCGCTGGTCTCCCGCTTTCTCGACCGGGTGGAGGGGGAGGAGATCCTGCCCATCGTTCCGCCGGTGCCCGATACCGATCTGAAGGACTACTACCGCGTGATCCGCGAGCGGTTTTCCAACCCGGAGGTCGCGGATACGGTGCGGCGGCTGTGCCTTGACGGTTCGGGGCGTCAACCGAAGTTCATCGTGCCCTCGATCCGGGACAATCTCGCGCGGGGGGTGTTGCCGCGGGGGCTGCTGCTCGAATCCGCCCTGTGGTGCCGCTATTGCGCCGGAGAGAGCGACAGCGGGGCCGGGATCGCACCGAATGATCCGCGCTGGGAGGCGCTGACCCTGCGGGCCAAAGCCGCGCGGCAGGATCCGGCGATCTGGCTGGGAATGACCGACATCTACGGGGATCTCGGTCAGCACCCTGAGGTCGCGGACGCCTTCGCCAAGGCGCTTGAAGCCCTCTGGGCAAAGGGGACGCGGGCGGTGCTGGAGGAATACCTGGCCTAGCGGCAGGGCACGCCGACTTGCGCGCCCCGCCGGCAGATCATGTCCGGGCGGCTACCTGCTCCCGGTCGAACGTATCGCCGGTCACGCCGTCGGTTCGGAGGATATGCTTCTGGATCTTGCCGCTCGCCGTCTTGGGCAGGTCGTCCATTGCCCTGACGTAGCGGGGCACCATGAATTTCGGCAGTTGCCCCGCGAGATAAGCCACCAGCGCCTCTGCGTCGATTATCCGACCGGCGACCGGCGTGACCACGATCAACACCTCATCCTCGCTGAAGGCGCTCGGCACGGCGACTGCGGCGCATTCCCGCACATCGGGATGGGCGGTCACCTCCGCTTCCAGAGCGAATGAGGAGATGTTCTCCCCCCGCCGCCGGATCACGTCCTTCAGCCGGTCCACGAAAAAGAATTGCCCCGCAGCATCGCGCCGGAAGCCGTCGCCGGTGTGAAACCAGCCGTTCCGCATTGCCTCTACGGTTGCGGCAGGAGCGTTGTGATAGCCCTTCATCAGTGCCCAGGGGCGGCTTGAGCGGATGATGAGTTCCCCCGTGGCACCCTCCGGCACCTCGATATCGTTGACGTCCACGATCCGCAGATCGAACCAGGGGCGCGGTCGCCCGGCAATACCCTTCAGGCCGGCGCTTCCCCGCAGGGGGCCCGCGTGCAGCGGACTGGCGATCTCCGTCATGTTGTATATCGTCCAGGCTTCCACTCCGAACCGCTCGGCAAAGAGCGGCCCGTCCTCCCCGAAGGGGGTGATGAAGGCGCGGCGAAGCGGGTGGTCCCGATCATCGGGCTGGCTGGGCTCTTTCAGCAGGAAGCTCGCCATCACGCCCAGCAGGAGGCAATAGGTCGATCCTGTGCCCCGCACGGCTGACCAGAACTCCCGCGTCTTGAACTCCCGCATCATGCCGATGGACAGTCCGCGCGCCAGTTGCGCGTAAACGTAAAGCGTTGAACCGCAGTGGAAAATAGGTCCACAGATGAGGCAGCGATCATCCGGCGCCACCTCGAACGCATCCGGCCCCATCGTATAGAGCTGCGCATAGGAGGTCACGACGCCCTTGGGATTTCCGGTGGTGCCGGAGGTGTACATGATGGCCAGAGTGTCCCACGGCTCGATCGGCGTTTCCAGAGTGAAGATCGCGGGATCGACGTGATCCACCTCGTGAAGTGGCAGGATCTCGATATCCGCATGCGCCGGAATTTCGCCTGCGCCGACCGCAAGCACCTTACGCAGCTTGCCCGGCGCGACATCGGCCAGCCGGTCCAGCAGCCCCGCTTCCGCTACCATGAGCGGGGCGTCCGCATCGCTCAGGATATGTTCGAGCGGCCTGCCGCGAGAAGCTGTATTCAAGGGAATATAGACAGCGCAAAGGTAGTTGATCGCGAACCAGGTGACGAGCAGGTCAGGCCCGTTGCCCATGAAGCACAGAACATGGCTGCCCCGGCGGACGCCATGCGCATGCAGCGTCGCGGCGCGCTGACGGACCTTCTCCCATGTCATGCGGTAGGACCACTGAACATCGGGCCAGAAATGCACGAAAAGTGCCTCCGGTCGGTCCTCCGCATACCGGTCCAGCAGATTGCGCAATACCGCCTGCTCCCGGTCGAGCGCCTTGTCCTGATGTTCCATTTCGTTCTCCTCCCACGCGCCCGTTCGTATGGACATGCAAAAGCCGTTTGCAATGCCGTCCGAACCATGCAACATACCGCGTAGTATGTCAAAGGGGGAACGGCATGCCGTCCGTCACCATCACGCGCGAAGAATGTGTGGCGCTGGTCCGCTATGACAGGGGCGCAAAGGCGAATGCGCTGAGCCATGAGACCATCCTCGATCTGACCCGCGCGGCGGAGGAACTGGCAGCCGATACCACATGTCATGTCGTCATTCTTGCAGGGACAGAGAAACGGTTCTCCGCAGGTGTCGATCTTGATGATGCCGCGCTCTGGCAACCGGGAGCGGGCAGTGTTGCGCGCTCGGAGGCGATGGCCGCTGGCGGCCGGATGGTGGATCGCTGGGCGCGGCTGCCGCAGGTTTGCATCGCCGCGGTGGAGGGGCCTGCCATCGGCGGCGGTGCGATCCTCGCGCTAGCGGCCGATTTCCGCGTCATGGGGGAGGGGAGCTACTTCCGCTTCCCCGAAGTGCGGCTCGGCATGACGCTGGGTTGGGGCG
This sequence comes from Haematobacter sp., assembly GCF_032102465.1. Classification (NCBI taxonomy): domain Bacteria; kingdom Pseudomonadati; phylum Pseudomonadota; class Alphaproteobacteria; order Rhodobacterales; family Paracoccaceae; genus Haematobacter; species Haematobacter sp. The sequence continues at coordinate 50,944 of NZ_DAMDHB010000005.1, forward strand.
GGTTGCCGTTGCTGGCGGCGCTGGTCGGGCCGGCGCGGGCGAAGCTCATGCTCTTTACCGACGCGCGTATCGTCTCCTGCGAGGCGGAGCGGCTTGGCCTGTGTGAACGCGCGGTTCCGGCGGGGAGTGCCCTCGCCGTCGCGCGGGAGATGGCCGCGGGTATCGCCGCCTCTCCCCCGATGGCCCTGCGCATGACCAAGCGGACGGTGGACAGCCACTGCCGCAAGAACTGGGCCTCGGGTTTCGAGGCCGATCAATTCTTTCTGTCGCGTCTGCTGTCGGAGGAAACCGGCTGACGCGACCTGTTGGGGAGGGACGTATGACACTCAAGGCACTGTTGACGGGCGTGGCGCTTGCTACCCTTGCGTCTGCCGCTTCCGCGGAGCCATATCGGCTCGGCGTGCTGACGGACATGTCGGGCATGAACTTCGACCTTGCCGGGCAAGGTTCGGCGGTGGCCGCGCGGATGGCTGTGGAGGATTTCGGCGGCAAGCTGCTGGGCGAGCAGGTCGAGGTGATCGTGGGGGATCACCAGAACAAGCCCGACGTGGGTGCCACGCTCGCCCGCCGATGGATCGACGAGCAGAACGTGAAGGCGGTGATCGACGTGCCCACGTCTTCCGTCGCCATGGCTGTTCAGGATGTGACCCGTGCGGCGGATGTGGCGTTCCTGATCTCCACCGCCGGATCGTCGGACCTGACGGGCAAGGCGTGCTCTCCCTCCAGTGCGCTCTGGACATGGGATACCTATGCGCTTGCCAATGGCACCGGGAGGGCAATGACGCAGGAGGGCGGCAAGAGCTGGTTCTTCATTACGGCCGACTATACCTTTGGTCACGCGCTGGAGCGCGACACGTCCGAGGCGGTGCGTTCGCTCGGCGGCGAGGTGGTGGGTGCCGTGCGCCACCCGCGAGAGACGACCGACTTTTCCTCCTACCTTCTGCAGGCACAGGCCTCCGGCGCGGATGTGATCGCGCTGGCGAATTCCTCCGGCGACACGATGACCGCGATGAAGCAGGCGGGCGAATACGGCATCACCGCAGGCGGGCAGAAGCTCGCCGGGCTCCTGTTGTTCCTGACGGACGTGGATGGCGTGGGGCTGGAAACGGCGCAGGGCCTGACCCTCACCACCGGGTTCTACTGGGACTTCGACGATCAGACCCGTGCATGGTCCAGACGCTTCGGCGAGCAGATGGGCGGACGCATGCCCACGATGGTCCAGGCGGGCGTCTATTCCGCGGTGCTGAACTACCTGAAGGCGGCGGAGGCGGCAAAGACCGTCGGGGGCACCGCGGTCATGTCGGAGCTTCGCACCATGAAGATCGACGACATGTTCGCGCGGAATGCCTATCTCCGGGAGGATGGCCGTCTTGTCCATGACATGTATCTCGCACAGGTAAAGACGCCACAGGAGTCGACAGGACGCTGGGATTACTACAAAATTCTGCGGACGATACCCGGCGAGGAGGCTTTCAAGCCGTTGGAGCAAAGTGACTGTCCGCTCGTCAAGAAGTAACGCCTTGCGCGTCCTCCTCTTAGCAGGCTGCTGTAAAAGTCGGCCGCCTGCTCGGGCTTGCGTTGAAAATCAGAAAGTCACCCCGGCCCCGCGCCAAAACTTGCGGTTTCCGGGGCGCATCTCAACAATGTGGGAAAAATCTCCGGCCCAAGGCAACTGCGGAATGCTTTTCAGCAGCCTGTCAGGGGGCGTTGCCGGGCTGAGTGAGGAGGAGAAGCGGATGGAGAGTGGCGCCCGCCATGGGCTGATCGTGCTGAACCGGCATGTGCCGGAGGGGTGGGTGGATTACAACGGGCACATGGGCGACTTTGCCTATGGGATCGCCTTTTCGGATGCGGTGACGGCCTATATGGATCGTATCGGCGTCGATGCCCCCTATCGGGAGCGGACCGGGGCCACGCTCTACACGCTCGACTGTCGCATCGGCTTCTTTCGGGAATGTCATCTGGGCGATCCGCTGGAAATGGAGCTGGTCCTGCTCGCCGCGGATGACAAGCGGCTGCACGTCTTTCTCCGGTTGCGGGGTGCGGATGGGCGGGAGCTTGCCCTTTGCGAGCAGCTGCTCATGCATGTCGGGCGGGCCTCCGGCAGCCCACGGGCGGAACCGTTCCCGGCGAATATCGCGGCGATCGTGGCGCAAGACAGGGCCGACCATGCCGACCTGATCCGGCCGGACTGGCTGGAGCGGCGGATCGGGCTTTCCCGTTAGCGCGCCATAGGGCGGATCGAAATGCGCCGGAAATCGCGTCGGGCGCCCAGCCAGAACGCGGGATGTGAGCAGGCCTCACGGCCGGAAGCGGGTGTACCGCTTCCTCGATCAGATCGCCGCGCCGGACGGAGGCGTCAGGCCATGCGCCATCTCCAGATGCGCGGCGGTCAGCGGGACAGGGCGACGGGTTGTGCGGTCGATATAGACATGCACATATCCACCCTGTGCCGCTGCTGTATCCCCTCCCTCCCGGAAGAGCGCAAAGCTCCATGTCAGGCTGCTGGAGCCGATACGGACGATGCGCAGACCCACCTCTACCCGCTCCGGGTAGGTCACCTCGGCGAAGTAGTGCATCCACTGCTGGGCGACGATTCCGATGGGCCCGGTTCCGCCCGCAAGATCGAGCGCCCCCGAGGCGATCAGCGGGCGGTTCACCGCGCTGTCGAAACACTCCATGTAGCTCACATTGTTCATGTGACCGTAGATGTCCATGTCGCGCCAGCGCGTTTCCATGGTGTAGAAGGCGGTGTAATCGGTTCGGCGATGTGGGCTGGCGCGGTCAAGCATGGTCAGACCGCCCGTTCTGCATCGCGCGCGCGGGCAACGATCCGCTCCACATGATCCAGCCCGTTCTGCGTTTCCATGAACCCATCCAGTTTCGCGAGCGTGCCGAATGCTTCCGCAACCGCCTCCGGGGTGCGTGCGCCTTCGGGCAGATAGATGCCCTCGTTCTCTACAATGGCGAGCCGTGCGACCGTACCCGCCCCTGCCAGCAGCGCCGTGCGACTCGGCGCGCCCTCGCTGGTGAGATAGAGCGCGGCGGGGACAACGTTGTCGGGTGAGAGATGGGCGAGCGTCTCCTCCTCCATCATGTCGCCGGTCATGCGCGTGGCGGCTGTGGGTAGGACCGCGTTGACGTGGATGCCGTACTTCTGCCCCTCGAAATGCAGCACGTTCATGAGGCCGATCAGCCCGGCCTTGGCCGCGCCATAGTTGGCCTGACCGAAGTTGCCATAAACGCCGGACGTGGAGGATGTCATCAGGATACGCCCATAGCCCTGCTGGCGCATCGTCTCCCATACCGCCTTCGTCGCATTGGCCGAACCGATGAGATGCACCTCCACCACTGCGCGGAAGTCTTCCATCGTCATCTTGGCGAAAGTCCTGTCGCGCAGGATGCCCGCGTTGTTGATGAGCACGTCGATCCGCCCGAAGGTCTCGCGCGTGCGGGAGGCCAGCGCCTCCATCTGCGAAAAGTCCGTGACATTTCCGCCGTCCGCCAGGGCTTCCCCGCCCTGCGCTTCGATCTCTGCCACGACGGCCTCCGCCGCGGCAGTGGAGCCGCCACGGCCATCCCGCGCGCCGCCGAAGTCGTTGACGACCACCTTTGCCCCCCGACGTGCCAGTTCCAGGGCATAGGCACGTCCCAGCCCGCCGCCTGCTCCCGTGACGATTGCGACGCGCCCGTCGTAGCTGATGGTCATTGTGCTTTCTCCTCCGCCTGCGCCTTCAGTATATGCCATTCCGCAACCGCTGCCGGCTTCTGTTGGCCTTCCACCTCCACGGTCACGCCATAAGTGTCGAGCCGCCCGCTTCCGCGTGCCTGCGACGAAACAGGCGTAAAGCGCGCGCGGATCCGGCTGCCGACCCTGACGGGTGCGACGAAGCGGACCTTCTCGAAACCGTAATTCACCTCTACCCCGCAGCCGGGCGGCATGGCGCTCTGCTGCAACTGGGTCAGGAGGGAGATAACGAGAAATCCATGTGCTATGGTGCCGCCGAACCCACCCTCGCGGGCGGCGCGTTCGGGATCGACGTGGATGTATTGATGGTCGCCGATGACATCGGCAAAGCGATCAACGAGCCCCTGATCGACGAGAAGCCAGTCGCTCACCCGGTCCGTAGCCTGCTGCATCGCCCTCTCCTATACAACATACGGAGTAGTATGGATTGCTTTTCTCGCTGTCCAGTGTCAATATCGTCAAAGAAACGAGCGGCCGAGACCGGATGACACAGCCACGCACACGCAACAGAGACGACGGGGCGGGGAATATCGAGATCCTCGAAATGGCGGCGCAATGCTTCATGGAGCAGGGTTTCGCCGCCACCAGCATTGACGATGTGGCCCGACGGCTGGGGGCGACGAAAGGCCGGATTTATCACTATTATTCCTCCAAGACCGACCTGTTCTTCGATGTGCATCGCGAGGGAATGGAACGGCTGTTCCGCGCTGTGGAGCCGGTGATGGCCGGGCCGGGCCCTGCGGTGCAGCGGTTGACGGCGATGCTCCATGCCCATGCGATGGCGATGATGACCAACGTGGCTTTCGAGGCGGTAGTGGTGCAGGGCGTGCACATGCACAGGATGGCGGCCACGACACCGGACCAGCGCCGCACGCTGGACGCCCTGATCGCGCTGCGCCGCCGGTTCGAAGGGTTGTTCCGGCAGGTCATGGAGGAGGGCATCGCGGATGGCTCCCTCCGCGCGATGGATGTGTCTGTCGGGGCAAAGGCCATGCTCGGCGCGGTGAACTGGATGTCGGTGTGGTATCGCCCGCTGCCGGAGGAGACGCAGGAGAGCCGTCACAGCCTTGCCGACCAGATCGTCGCGACGCAGATCGAGGGTTTCCGTCGGCGGTAGCACCGCGATGCGACGACATGGCCTCATGTCACGGGCAAAGCGGGAACGACGATTGCCGCCCGCTCCCGGCTAAACCTCGCTCCGTCCAGCCGCCTGGCGCAGATCGCGGACAAAGGCTCCGGGTTGGAACGCATGTTGCTCGGGCCCGTAGATCCTGCGATCCAGCCCCGCGAGCAGCGATCTTATCGCCGGCGATGTTCGGCCATCCAGATACGCCTCCGCCGCGCGGCGAAGCGCAAGGGGATCGCCCGACCGGGCGGCACGCCGGAGCGCAAGTCGCGGCAGGGGCGACCAGCGCCGCCGAAGCCGCTTCCAGCCTGCGCGCCCCGAGGCGGGCACGCTGCGCCAAAGCATCACCCCCGTGCCAGCACCCATACCCGCGATGATCGCGGCGCCGGAGAGTGCATCCTCCCACATTCCGAAACGTCCCGTCGTCGCCCGGTTCGCTGCGAAACTGGCATAACCAATGGAGAGAGGCGGGATTTCCACACTCTCCATCCGGCGGGTGTTGCTGTCGAAATAGGGGATGGTGACGGGTTCGATGACCCCCGGCTCCCCGGTTTCCGGGCGGAACTGCCATGTCCAGACCACCTCCGCCACCGGACCTTCGGCGGTAAGGGTCAGCTTGCGCTCGACCGGCGCGGCGAAGGTGATGAGCCAGTTCTCCGAGACCACGGGCCGGGGCGGCAACATCTCCGGCAGCGCGCCTTCCGCCGTCAGGGTGATGCGACGCGTGACGGTTTCGCCGTCGGCCAGATGTGCGGGATCGGTGGAGAGTTCCTGTCGAAGTGTCAGCCGCTCTGCCGCCAGCTTCCAGCCGCGATCCGCCGGGAATGGGCCCACGGGGATTTCCACCGGCTGGGCCTTCACCTCCCGCGGCTGGCGCTGGCTCGCTTCGTCAATGATGGTCAGGTGGTGAAACACCGGGCCGAAGTGCAGCACTCCCGGCCGTCGGGGGAAAAGCGCCAGATGCCGCTCCATCACCTGCCATGGCAGCCCATCGATGATCTCCTGCCGCCAGCTGTCGGGGGCAGTCTGGATCCAGTCGAAACTCTCGCTGGGTGCGATCTCCAGCTTCTCGTTCGCCACCTTGCGGTCATAGACGGCGCGGATGGTAACGGGGAGCATTTCCCCGGCGATCAGGTCCTTGTGTCTCGGCTCGGGCCGGATCGTGAGCGTAAGGCTTTCCGCTCCCGCGGGCGAGGCGAGCAGCGTGAGGAAGAGAAGCAGCCATCTCACCATGGATCGCCCTCCTGCGGCGCCGTCAGTCCCATCGAAAGGCGGCGGTCGTTCTCGGCGGCGAGCCTGAGCCGCAGGAACGCGCCGGGATCGTCGGGAACCGTCGCCAGCCACTCCCGGTCGGCTACCCGTCTGCCCGCGTCGAGCGGGCGCCCGAGCCGCTTCACCTCGTCAAGCGGCGACCCGCCCGGCGTGGCTATGGCGACGACAGCGATCCGCCCCGCTTCGTTACCCTCGCCCATCTGCGGCGGTATGAGCGCGTTCACCAGGTTGCGGTTCTCCCGCGCGGCACTGTCAGCGGGGTTTGCGAACAGCACCGCGTCGAAGTAAGCGCGGGAGAGGGGGTAATTCCCTGTCGCGGCGAGCGAGAGGCCACGGTTGTAGGTGGAGGACCGCCCCGCACGGGCAAAGGCCGCGTCCGCTTCCGCGTAATGTCCTGCCTGATAGAATGCGACGCCCGCGATGGCAGGATCATCCAGAAGCGATGAAGCCAGTCCCGGCTGCCCGGCCATGAGCAACAGCCGCCCCCCCGCCTCCCGACCGGCAAGAAGCACAGCCGCCACGCCTGCAAGGGCGATCAGCGCCGCGATACGGGCCGGGGTCATGCGCGCCTCCGGTAGAGCGGCAGAGCAAGCAGCATCGCCAGTCCCACGCACCACGGTCCGAGGTCGCGAAAGACCCGCGTCGCCTCCCCGCTCCTTGCGAGGCGGGCCGTCCGCGCGGCTGCGATCTCGGCCAGAAGGGGGCGCGGAGTCGCTGCCGGAAACTCCTTCCCGCCGCCTGCCGCCGCAAGCTGCACAAGGGCGCCCCGGTCCGGCGTGGGCGCTCCCTCTGCCGCGCGGGGGAGGGAGAGAGCCCAGACACGCGCCCCCTCCGCCTGAAGCCGCCGCGCTTCCGTCAGGGCCGGGGGGCCCACCCCGCCGCCATCGGAGATGAGGACGAGGTCCGCGCCAGCGATGCCCGGGCCATCCTTTCCGGCCACGAGGTTTCGGCTCTCGGCGAGCGCGATGTCGGGACGGCTGCCGGTGACCGGCATGGTATCGGCCGCCAGCACCGCGATGATGCTCTGAAGACTGGCCGCGTCGCTTGTCGGAGCGGAGGCGATATAGGCATCCGCGGCATAGACCATGATGCCTACCGGCCGACCTTCGGATTGATTGAGCAGGAAGGCCGCCGCCGCCTGAAGGTCGGGAAGCGCCGGGCCCGCCGCGACGGAAGGGGAAAGGTCGAGCAGCAGCAGCATCGGATCGAGCGCGCGGTACTCAACCCCCCCCGGTCGCAGAACCGCAGGCCCCGCAAGGCCGAGGATGAGAGTGCCCGCGATGAGGAGGGGCAGCAGCGCCGCCCTGTCGGCTCGGGCTGGCAGGATCTGTCCCAGCGCCAGCAATTCGCGCCGGATGGCTGGGTCGATGAGCGTCGTCCAGGGGCTTCGCCCCCGTTGCGCGCGAAGCCAGACCGCCAGCGCGGCAAGCGGCAGCAGGGCCAGAAGCCAGAGCGGACGCAACAGCACCAGACCGGCGCCAAGGGCGAAGGGCGTCATGCTGCTCGCCCCGAACGGCGGGTGAAAAGGTCCGTCGCCTCCACCACCGCCACGCCGAGGGCCAGCAGCAGGGCAAGCGCGGCTGGCCAGACCCACAGGGCCTCTGCCACGATCACTGGGGGACGGGTGGAGGGGTTCGGCTCCAGCCTGTCCAGATCGGCGGCCATCTGCACGAGGTCCGCCATATTGCGCACCCGCCAGGAGCGCCCGCCGCTGGCCTCCGCAATGTCACGGAGCGCGGCGATATCAACGGCATCCCGGGCGGCGGGGCGCGTCTCCAAATCCTCCGGGCCGAGAGCAATGGTGTGAACCCGGACCCCCATCGTTGCAGCAAGCCGCCCCACGTCGCGGGCGTCCAGCCGGTCGGAGGTGTCGCGCCCGTCCGAGAGCAGCACGATCACGCGGGATGTCGCAGGCTCGGCCGTCACGCGTTTCAATGCCAGCCCCAATCCGTCTGCGATCGCGGTCGAGCGCCCCGTGATCCCGATTTCAGCGGCGTCTATGGCGCGCACGACAGCAGGAAGATCGTGTGTAAGCGGCGCGGCGACATAGGCCTGATCGGCGAAGATCACCAGCCCGATCCTGTCGCCCTCCCGCTCTGAGACAAAGCGGGCGGCCACGCGCTTGACAGCGGCGAGCCTGCTCGCGGTTTGTCCGTCGAGCGTGAAATCCGGCGTTTCCATGCTGCCGGACAGATCGAGCGCAAGCATGATGTCCCGCCCGGTCGCCGTCCTGTCGGGCGTGGGCCGCAACCACTCCGGTCCCGCGAGGGCAAGCGTGAGGCACAGCCAGAGCGCAAGCCGCAGCGGCAGGGAGCCATCCCGCAGAGGTCCTTCCGCCACCGGAACCCCCGCCGCCGCGATGGCTTCCGGAAGGTGCAGCGCTTCCGTCCGGTTCTCGCGCGGGCGCAGCAGATAGAACAGGATCACGGGCAGCGGCAAAAGAAGAAAGGCGAAGGGGTGGGAAAATTGCAGGTCAGCCATTCCGTCGCTCTCCCCAGGCCTCTGCAACCAGTCGCTCCAGATCCGCCGGGTCGTAGGACGTCCCCACATAAAGCGCGTCGCGATAGCTGTCTGGCAGGGCGACGCCGCGTTCGGCCAGGAGCCGTGCTCCGGCAACCAGCCGCTCGGAAGCGGGCAGGGCGCGAAGCTCGCCAAGCGCATCCGCAGCACGTCGCCGGGCGGGGCGCCGCCGGAGCAGTGGCGCAAGGACAAAGACCAGCGCCGCCGCGATGAGCAGTCCGATACCGAAAGCCGCAAGGATGTCCGCTGCGCCCGTGCGCACGAACTCCGCTGGCAGCCGGGGCGGATTGAGGGTTTGGACAAGGTCGCCGTTCATCGGGAGTCCTCCATGCCCGGGCCGATGCGTTCCGCAGCGATGCCGGGGCGATGCAGGGTTTCGACACGCGCCGCCGTCGTGGCAGCAAGGCCGGAGAACCCACGGCGGAGAACGTGTTTGGCATTATCGACAATCGGCAGCGGGCCCCCAGCGGGCGCGCGCTCGAAAACATCTTCGATGAGCAGGAAGCGCAGGGGACCACGGGTGGAAAGCGCGGCAAGCGTCTCTTCCCATGCAGCGCCGGGCAGGTCGAGACCCGTGGCTATCACAAGGCCGGCCCCCCGCGGCGCGAAACGTGCGGCGCGGCGCAGCTCGACGTCAAGCGGGGGTGTGGGCAGATTTGCCATCACCGCTTCCCGCGCCGCGGCATGGGCACGTGCGAGGCAACCCGCGACACGGGCCATCCCGCGCGCGCCGGGGGCAGGGCGCTCTCCAAAAATCCCGGTATCCGTGATCGCGGCGACCCCGATGGAGCCGCGCTCCGCAGCCTCCCGCCACCCTTCCATCGCCAGCTGCTCCGCCCCCACGACCGAACGGAAGCGCCCGCGCGTCGCCCAGAGCATCGGGCGGCGAAAGTCCGCGATGAGCAGCAGGGTCCGCTCCCGCTCCTCATGAAAGGTTCTGACCTGCGGCACCCCGGTTCGGGCGGTCGCCGCAGCGTCCAGATGCCGGGGGTCATCACCGTCGGCGAAGGGGCGGATCTCGCGGAGCGCCTGTCCACTGCCGCGTTGACGGACAGGTGTGAGGCCGGGACGCTCCGCCAGCCGCTCCTCCTTGCCGCGCCGGAGGACGAGCGGGGCGAGGGCGAGCAGACGGCTTGCCGTCACCTCGCCGACGCCTGCGCCTGACTCACCAAGGCCTGACATGATCGATGAGCCGCCGGACCAGATCGCGCGGGCCCAGCCCCTCTGACGTGGCACGCCAGCTCGGGACCAGACGGTGCGCCAGCACGTCCGGCGCCAGCAGCTCCACGTCTTCGGGAAGCCCGTGATCCCTCCCGAGCAATCCTGCCCGCGCCCGCGTACAGGCCGCGAGCGCCAGTGTTCCGCGGGGAGAGACGGCATGTTCGACCAGCCCCGCGAGCGGTCCCTCCCCCGTCTCCCGTGTGGCGATGACAAGGCGGACGATATAGTCCTTGAGGGCAGGGGCCAGCAGCACATTGTTCGCCGCCCGGGCTGCGGCATGGATGGTATCGGCTCCCAGCCGCGACTGCGTGCCGGGGGGTGGCGCGCGCAATTCCCCCTCCACCAGATCGAGAATCCGACGCTCCGCCTCCGCGCCCGGCAGGACCAGGTCGACATGCAGAAGGAAGCGGTCCAGCTGCGCCTCCGGCAGTGGGAAAGTGCCTTCGTGCTCGATGGAGTTCTGCGTGGCGACCACCATGAACGGATCGGGAAGCGCCCGCGTCGTGCCTCCCGCCGTCACCTGGCGTTCGGCCATCGCTTCCAGCAGCGCCGACTGCACCTTCGGGGGCGCGCGGTTGATTTCATCGACGAGCACGAGCTCATGAAACAAGGGGCCCGGCAGGAAATCGAACCGTCCCGTATCCGGCCGGAACACCTGCGTGCCCGTCATATCGGAAGGCATGAGGTCCGGGGTGCACTGGATGCGCGCAAAGTTGCCCGCCAGCCCCTCCGCCAGCCGCTTCACCGCGCGCGTCTTGGCAAGGCCGGGCGGGCCTTCAATGAGCACGTGGCCACCCGCGACCAAAGCGATCATCAGCCGCTCAACCAGATGCTCATGGCCGATCAGACCTTCGACCATCTCATGGCCGAGCATCGCCACCGGCGCAAAGGCCGCGTTCATTCCACTGTCCTGTATCGTCACGCCGCTCCTCCCCAAGATCGAACGTGTCGGTCCACAGTGACAGAGCGCACGCGCCTGCGCCACTCCTCAATAGCTGCTACTTAAGAATGACATAAGAAGGAGGAAGGGGGCGGAGGGGGACGGTTCATTGCGCCCCATGGTGCATTGGGAGGGCGTCTCGGCGGGCCAGGTCAAACGTATCAGAGATGCAATGCTCGTCTGCGTGCTGTTCTCCGGCGGCGCGAAAATGGCGGCAGAGAATCCCTGCCGCCAGAGTGCTCACCACCATGCAGCGACCACGTCCTTCCGCCGGATCGTATCCCGCTCGGAAAAGGTGGTCCGTTGAGGTGGCTCAGAGGTCCACGGGCCGGGGAAGGATTGGCGCGCTGACATCAGCCGGGATCGGGCTGGTGTAGGGCGTCCTGTCGAGCCGTGCCTTGTGATCTGCCTTGGCACGCGCGAGCTTGGCAGGGTCGGTCAGCAGGTCGACACCGGTTCCTGCCATCACCTTTGCGGCGTAGATCAGCCCCTTGTGCGCCGCCCCCGCCTTGCCCTGCGCGGTGATCTGCCAGGAATGACCGGGGGATCCGATGGCATGGGTGGCAACGCGGGCCTGCACGGTGGGCACCGCCCAGGAGACATCGCCCACGTCGGTGGAACCGATCATCGGCTCACCCACGGCCTCCAGCGGGACGATGAAATCGCAAAGAGGCGTCTCCTCCCGGAGCGGGACGCCGGCGCGGCGGTAGTCCTTCTCTATCGCCTCATCGCCCACCGTGGCCTGAATGCTGCGGGCGTAGACGTGGTCTGCCTCGTCGAACGGTACGGGGCCGAGGCGCTGCATGTTGGCGAACATGATTTCCTCCATCGGTGTGTTGCCAAGGAGGTTCGACACGGCGGAAAGCACGCGGCTGGTGACACGGGTCTCCGTCATCAGCGCCGCGCCTTCCGCGACCTTCACGACGCGGGGATTGAGGGCGACCATGCCCTGAACATCGCGGGACCGGATGGCATAACGCACCGTCGCCTTCGCCTGTACCACGTTCGGGGCGATGCCTCCCGCGTCTATGATGGCATAGTGGATGCGCGTGCCTTCGGGGACATGCTCCCGCATGTAGTTGACGCCGACGTTCATCAGTTCCACCGCATCCAGCGCGGATCGGCCAAGGTCGGGCGCGGCAGCGGCGTGGGAGGCGCGCCCATGGAAGGTGAAGTCGATGCGCGTATTGGCGAGGCTCTTTGCGTCATCCACGCGCGTGATCGACGCAGGATGCCATGTGATCGCCGCATCCACGTCGGCGAACAAGCCATCCCGCACCATGAAGGCCTTGGCCGCGCCGCCTTCTTCCGCGGGACAGCCGTAGTAACGCACGCGGCCGGGCAGGCCCGTCTGCTCCAGATAGGTCTTCATCGCCGAAGCCGCCAGAAGTGCCGCTGAGCCCAGCATGTTGTGCCCGCAGCCATGGCCGTAGCCGGTGCCGGCAAGCGGCCTGTGTTCCGCAGCGCCCGCCTCCTGCGACAGGCCCGGAAGAGCGTCGTATTCCCCCAGAAACGCGATGACCGGCCCGCCGCTCCCGGCCTCGCCGATGACGGCGGTGGGGATCCCGGCCGGGGCATCGGTAATGCTGAAGCCCTCTGCCTCCAGCATGGAGCGATGTTCGGCGACGGAGCGGAACTCTCCATAGGCCAGTTCCGGCATTTCCCAGATACGGTCGCTGAGCGCGGTGTACTCCTCACGACGCGCGTCGATCAGGTTCCAGATCAGGTCGGTGTTCTGCATGGCTTCTCTCTGTCGGTTTTCTGACGCGTCGTCGGGGTCAGTTCTGGTCGTTCAGATGGCAGGCGGAGAGCCTGCCGGGGGCCACCGGCTTCAGCAAGGGCCGTTCAACCCTGCACCGCTCCATGGCGTGCGGACAGCGCGGGTGGAAATGACAGCCGGGCGGCGGATTGAGCGGCGAGGGGATTTCCCCCTTGATCGTGGAATAGCTCCGCCGCTTTGCTTCGAACGTCGGGATTTCGGAAATAAGCGCCTGCGTGTAGGGATGGTTCGGACGGGCAAACAGATCCTGCGCTTCGCCCAGCTCGATCATCCGGCCAAGATACATCACCGCAATCCGGTCCGAGATATGTTCGACGACGCCGAGGTCATGGCTGATGAACATGTAGGTGAGGTTTAGCTCCTCCCGCAGCTTCATGAACAGATTGAGGATCTGCGCCTGAATGGACACGTCCAGCGCCGCGACGGATTCGTCGCAGACGATGAAGTCCGGCTGCACGGCGAGCGCGCGGGCGATGCCGATCCGCGCCCGTTGTCCGCCGGAGAACTGGTGCGGATAGCGCCGCCTGGTCGTCGGGTCGAGACCCACGCGCTCCAACATCGTTTCGACATAGCCTTCCGCCTCCGCCCGGGAGACGAGGCCGTGGACGCGGGGGGCCTCGCCAACCAGAGCGTCCACGCGAAGGCGGGGGTTCAGCGAAGCCATCGGATCCTGAAAGACAAGCTGGATCTTCAGCGCCGCCTCCCGCGCCTCCTTGCCCTTCAGGCTGGCGACGTCACGGCCGCGGAAGCGGATCTGCCCCTCGCTCGGCGGCAGCAGCCCGGCCACCATCCGCCCCAGGGTGGACTTGCCGCAACCGGATTCGCCCACGAGCCCGAGGACTTCGCCGGTCCGCACGGCAAGATCCACACCATCGACCGCGTGGACGGTGGGCGCGTCGATCGGTGCACCCAGCCGTTTCGCGGTGCGTTCGGCAAAGTCGAGATTGCGGGTGAAGCGTTTGGAGACGCCGGCGATTTCGAGAACGGGTGCGGATGTCACGGGATCAGCCCCTCCAGTTCGAGATGGGGGTGGAAGCAGCGCACCTTGCGGCCCGCCCCGGCTTCGCGGAGCGCCGGTTCCGCCAGACAGGCGGCATCGGCGCGCGGACACCTGGGGCGGAAACGGCACCCTTCGGGCAGGTTCATGAGCGACGGCGTCATCCCGGGGATCTGCCGCAGCTCCGAGCGGTGGGGTTTGCCATGGGGGACGGAGTCGATCAGGCCGCGGGTATAGGGATGGACGGGGCGGGTGATGACCTCCGACGTCTCGCCCTCCTCGACGATGCGGCCCGCATACATGACCACCAGCCGGTCCGCGAGGCCGGAGACCACGGCAAGGTCGTGCGTGATCCAGATGAGGGCCGTTCCAGTCTCCCGGCAGAGCTTCTGCACTTCGGCAAGGATCTGCGCCTGGATCGTTACGTCAAGCGCGGTCGTGGGTTCGTCGGCGATAATAAGGTCCGGCTTGTGCAGAAGCGCGATGGCGATGGCCACCCGCTGCCGCATGCCCCCGGAGAATTGGTGAGGATAGCTTCTCAGCCGCTCCTCGGGCGCCGAGATCCCTACCTGCACCAGCGCCGCGCGCGCGCGCTCCATCGCCTCGGCGCGGGACACCTTGTCATGCGCAAGCACCGTCTCCACCATCTGCGTGTCGATGCGCAGAACCGGGTTCAGGGTCATCATGGGATCCTGAAAGATCATCGCTATGCGCTTGCCGCGGAGCCCTTGCAGACGCTTTTCGTCCATCCGGGCGAGATCATCGCCGTTGAACAGAACCTGCCCCCCCACGACACGCCCCGGTGGATCGACAAGACCGAGAAGCGAGAACCCGGTGACAGACTTGCCGGAGCCGGATTCACCCACCAGACCGAGTATCTCGCCCCGGTTCAAGGTGAAGCTTACCCCGTCCACCGCCTTTGCGACCCCGTCACGCGTCATGAAATGTGTCTTGAGGTCGCGGACATCGAGAAGCGCGGTCATTTCTGCAGCCTCGGGTTCAGCACGTCGCGGAGCCTGTCCCCGACGAGGTTGATGGAGACGATCGTGACGAGCAGGGCGATCCCCGGAAACACGCTCACCCAGTAGCGGCCCGACAGGAGATAGTCGTAGCCGTTGGAGATCAGCAGGCCGAGCGAGGGTTCCGTGATCGGCACGCCGACGCCCAGGAAGGAAAGCGTGGCCTCCAGCGCGATGGCCTGCGCGATCTGCACCGTGCCGACAACGATCAGCGGCGGCAGGCAGTTCGGCAGCAGGTGGCGGAACATGATCCGGCGATGCGACAGCGCAAGACAGCGTGCGGCGTCGATATAGTCCTTCCGCCGCTCCACGATGGCGGAGGAGCGCACCGTGCGGGCATAATAGGCCCACTGCACGATGATGAGGGCGAGGATGACCTTGTCCACCCCCCGCCCGAACAGCGCGAGCAGTATCAGTGCCACGAGAATGGAGGGAAATGACAACTGCAGATCCACGATGCGCATGATGAACGTGTCCACCCGCCCCCCGAAATAGGCGGAGGCCGTGCCCGCGATCACGCCGATCACGATGGCGCAGCCGAGGGAGACCAGCGCGACGAGCAGCGAAATCCGCAACCCGTAAAGGATGGCGGAAAGCATGTCGCGCCCCTGCGGATCGGTGCCCAGCCAATAGGTCATGCCGGAAAAGCTGGTCTCGCCGGGTGCAAGGCCACCGTCCATGATGTCAAGCTGCGCAAGGTCATAGGGGTTCTGCGGGGCGATCAGGGGTGCCGCGATTGCCAGCAGAACGACGGCGGCGAATACCAGAAACCCGATGAGCGCCAGCCGGTCTTCTGCAAAGCCCCGCAGGATCCGCCACAGCGGCGACTGCATCCGGGGTTTGCGCGGGGCGGAGGCCGTGGTTTCAACCGTATCGGTCATCCTTTCACCTCCGACAGCCGGACGCGGGGGTCGAGCACCGTATAGAGCACGTCCACCACGAGGTTGATGGTAACGATGATGACCACTGTCAGCATCAGGTAGGCAACGATCACCGGACGATCGAGCAGGTTGATGGAGTCGATCAGCAGCTTGCCCATGCCCGGCCACGCAAAGACCGTCTCCGTGACGATCGCAAAGGCGACCATTGAGCCGAGCTCCAGCCCCAGTACGGTGACGAGCGGGATCATGATGTTCTTGAGGACATGCACGGTGACGATCCGGTTGCGCGACAAGCCCTTGGCGCGGGCGAACTTGATGTAGTCCTGCAGGCTCACCTCTCGCGTGTTGGCGCGGGCAAGGCGGATGACCAGCGCCATCTTGAACAGCGCGAGGTTCATTGCCGGAAGCAGGAGATAGACCCAGCCCTGCGGCGTGAGGAAGCTCACCGGCACGCCCAGCACGGAAACGGTCGGGCCACGGCCGCCTGCGGGCAGCCAGCCGAGATAGACCGCGAAGACAAGGATCAGGATCATCCCCTGCCAGAAGTTGGGCAGCGAGAATCCCATGATCGAGCCGGCCATCACGGAGCGTCCGCCGATGCTTTCGGGCTTCAACCCCGCATAGATGCCGAGCGGAATTCCAAGCAGGACAGAGATGAACAGCGCCACAAAGGCCAACTCGAACGTGGCCGGCATCCGCTCCAGAATGATCTGCAGGGCGGGGCGTCCGTACACGAAGGATATGCCCAAGTCGCCCCTGAGCGCATTGCCCGCAAAGGTGAGAAACTGTTGCCAGAGCGGCTGGTCGAGGCCCAGACGCGCAATGGTGGCCCGGATCTCCGCCTGAGTGGCGTCCGGGCTGATAAGGATATCGACGGGGTTGCCGATGGCATAGACGCCGAGAAAGACGAGAACAGCCATCACGACGACGGCGAGAATGCTCTGGCCGATGCGGCGCAGCAGATAGACGATCATGAGAGGGAACTCTGGCGTTCGGGCAAGGCGCCGGGCCGGATTGGCCCGACGCGTCGCGCGGTCGTCAGTCGGTGGCTTGCGTCACGGTGTGGGCAAGCGTGTACTGATCGACGCGCGGCTCATAGTTCACCTTGGGCGACATCGCCCAGGCCGAGCGCTCGTAGTGAAGCGGCAGGATGCCGTGCTCGTTCAGAACGATGTTCTCTGCCTGCTGGAGCAGTTCGGAGCGTTCGTCATCATCGATCGTGACCATCGCCTTTTCCAGCAGAGCATCCATCTCCGGATTGGTGTAGCGCCCGGCATTGGTCACGCCCAGCCCCGCGTCGGGGTTGTAGGTCGCCACCAGCGACTTCAGCGGAGACGACATCTCGCCCGATGCCGCGCCCCAGCCTGCCAGGAAGGCCGGATAGTCGAGTGCGTTCCGGCGGGAGAAGAACTGGCTCGCCGTCGTCGCGTCAACCTTGGTGCGGATGCCGATCCGGCTCAGCATCTGCGCCACCGCCTGCGCCACCTGTTCATCATTGATGTACCGGTCGTTCGGCGTGCCGAGCGTCAGTTCGAAGCCGTTCGGGTAGCCGGCCTCCGCCATGAGCTGTTTGGCCTTCTCGGGATCATAACCATCGGCCGGGCGCCCGGAAGTGCCGAACATCGGCGGCGGCAGAAGCTCGCCCGCAGGGGTAGCGTAGCCGCTCATGATCCGGTCCACGATTGCTTCGCGGTTGATGGCGAGGGACATGGCCTCCCGCACGCGGGAGTCCTCCAGCGGGTTTTTCCCGTCTGCTCCGGCGATGCCCTTGTGAGCGCCGTCCTGGAACAGCGCGATATAGATCACACGGTTGGAAAGCGCATCCACCACGTTGAAGCCGGCGTTCTTGATGCGCGGCAGGTCCTGCACGGGCGGGGCCTCGATCAGATCAACGTCACCCGCCAGAAGGGCCGCGACGCGCGGACCGGCGCTGCTGATGGGGCGGAGCGTGATCGTCTCCCATTCCGACTTGTCGCCCCAGTAATCCTCCGCCCGTGTCAGCACGATCTGCGACCCGCGGGTGAATTCCTTGAGCTTGTAGGGTCCTGTGCCGACGACGAGAGCCGGGGAGTTGAAGGCTGCCTGCTGCGGCACCTCCCCCATCCCCTCGCAACCGCCCTTCTTGAAGGCGAGGTCGTCCGTGGCACCGCTGGCATCTGCCGACATGATTGCCCAGGTCGAGCTTTCCACGGGCAGGAGGGGGTTGGGGCCGTCAGTGCGGATGATGACGGAGTGGTCGTTCTCCGCCTCCATGCCTGCCACGGATTTCGTGTAGATGGAGAAGGAGGAGGGCGAGTTCTCCACCATCGGAATGCGGCAGACGCTGTAGATCACGTCACGCGCGGTAAAGGGGGTGCCGTTGTGGAAGGCGACATCCTCGCGCAGCCGGAACCGCCATGTGGTCTCGTCCAGCGCCTCCCATTCGGTGGCGAGCTTGGGTTGCAGGGCCTGCACGGCATCCTGATCGAGCAGTGACTCGAAGATGCTCAACCGAACCTGCGTATTGGTTGCGAGGTTGTGGAACTGCGGATCCATCGAAGTCGGCTCCGACGCAAGGCCGATGCGAAGGTTCTGCGCCGAAACCGCCGAAACGAGCGCGGTGGACGAAAAAAGCGTGGCTAAGGCGAGGGTTCGCCAGGTCGCTTGCATGTTGATCACCCTGTCAGTTGGTCGTTTTCTTATGTTTCTTAGTGAAGCGGCAGGCCCCGCGGAAAAGCCGGACCATGCCCCTTGGAGTTCAGCGTAGTATGAGTTATTGAAATATCCAAGTCCATAAATCATGCAAAATGGTTATAGGGAAGCGGATGTGAGCGCAGCAGATGATGGTCGCGGGGGGGAGCGCCGGTTCAACCTGACCCTGCGAGAGCTGGAGGTGCTCCGCGCTCTGGTGGAGGCAGGGACCGCGACGACGGCGGCCCGCAGGCTCGGTCTTACGCAGCCGGCAATCAGCCGGGCTTTGGCACAGCTTGAGGAGGCGTTGGGACGGACCTTGTTTGACCGGTCGGGTGGCAGGCTGGTGCCGACGACGGATTGTCTCATTATAAACGAGGAGCTGGGACCGGTGTTCGCGGCGCTGGAACGTATTTCCCGCCCCGAGGCGCCGCGGCAGAAGGGACGGGGGCATACGGGGCGGATGGTCGTCGCCGCTCCGCCGACCATCGCACACCGCTTCCTGCCTTCCCGCGTTGCCCGTTTCATCAAGATGAACCCGGATCTGGAGGTGACGTTCGAGGTGGTTGCATCCGACGCGCTCATCACCGGAGTGGCGGAGGGGCGTTACGAAGTCGCGCTGACGGATACGGTGCCGTCTCACCCGGCCGTGCGAACCGAGGTCGTGCTGGCGAGCGAGGCGGTGTGCGCGCTGCCCTCCCGCCACCGGCTGGCGGCGAAGGAGGTCATTGAACCGGCCGACCTGACGGGAGAGCCGTTCGTCGCATTGACGCGCCGCCATTCGGGCCGCATCGCCATCGACAGGGTGCTGGAGCGGGCGGGCGTCACACCGTCCATCGTAGTTGAGACCGCGACAGCCGTCTCTGCCGCGGAATTCGTTGCGGAAGGGCTGGGCGTAGCCCTGCTGAACCCCTTTCCGATCGCCCACCGCCTTGCTCCCGGGGTGGTGATCCGGCCTTTCACGCCCGCAGTGCCCTATCGCACCTCATTTCTCACGCCTTCCAGCCAGCCGATCAGCCCTGCTGCCGCCGATTTCATCCAAATGGTGCGCGCCGAACTCGTCGATCGCTTCAGCCCTGGCGCGCTTACCCAAAGGAGATGACCATGCCCACCCCGACCAGTGCGGAGGTTCTGTCCCGTCTTGTCGCCTTCGACACGACGAGCTGCAATTCGAACCTGCCGCTGATCGACTACGTCGCGGACTATCTTGCGGAGCTTGGTATCGAGAGCCACCGCATATTCGACGCGACCGGAGAAAAGGCGAACCTTTGGGCGACGATCGGGCCTGCCGACGTGCCGGGAACGATCCTGTCGGGGCATACCGACACCGTGCCTGTTGCGGGACAGGTGTGGACGAGCGATCCCTTCACCCTCACGCCGCGGGGGGGCAATCTCTATGCACGCGGTGCTTGCGACATGAAGGGGTTTCTTGCCTGCGCCCTCGCGGCGGTGCCCAGGATGCTTGCAGCGCCGCTCGCCCGACCGATCCATCTCGCCTTCTCCTATGACGAGGAAGTGGGGTGCATCGGCGTGATCGGACTGATCGACTGGCTGGCTGCGCAGCCTGTGAAACCCGATTTCTGTGTGGTGGGAGAGCCGACGATGATGTCCCTCGTGGTGGGACACAAGGCAAAGCGCTCCATGCGAATCACCGTTCGCGGTCGGTCATGCCATTCCTCGCTTGCGCCGGATGGGGTGAATGCGGTCGAATACGGCGCCTTGATCGTGGCGAAGATGCGGGAGATCGCGGGGCGGCTTGCGGCGTCCGACAGGCAGAACCCGGCCTATGACGTGCCTCACTCCACGGCGCATGTGGGCACGTTCCACGGCGGAACCGCGCTGAACATCGTGCCGGATGAAGCGGTGATCCTTGGGGAGTTCCGCGTGCTGCCGGGAGAGGATCCGGACGCGCTGGTCGCGGAGCTGAGCGATTATATCGGCACGCTGGATGGAGAGATGAAGGCGCGCGCGCCGGAGACCGGGATCGACCTTGATGTCTATGCCGCATTCCCCGGCCTTGCCACGCCACCGGAGTCGCAGGCGACGGTGAGGGGCCTGTCGCTTGCCGCGGCCAATGGAACCTCCAGCGTTGCCTATGGCACGGAGGGGGGCCGCTTTTCCGAAACGCTGGGTGTGCCGACGATCATCTGCGGGCCGGGCTCCATCGGCGATGCGCACAAGCCTGACGAATACATCAGTGAGGCGCAGCTTCAGCTCTGCGACCGGTTCATGGAGCGGCTGATCGACTGGAGCCGGGCGAAGCAGGCCGCGTGAGTCAACATGCGGCAAGGATGCGGGCGAGCAGGTCGTGGAGGTCGCTCCGGTGACCGGTCCGGGCGGAGGGGATGCTATCGTCGGAGGTCATGACCACGGTCATCTCCCGTCCGGGCACGACATAGACCATCTGGCCGCCATAGCCCCAACCGTAACGGACCTCCTCGCCCCCGATGCGGCGGAGGAACCAGCCGTAGCCATATCCGTCGCCGTTGAAGCGGGAGCGCGTGCGGGGCGTCCACGACTCGGCAATCCAGCGGGCGGGGAGCAGGCGCTCGCCGGCCGCGTTCAGGCCGTCGCGCCGGTAAAGCTCGCCGAAGGACAGCAGCGAACGGGGTGTCATGGCCATCTGGTTGCCGCCCAGATAGACGCCCTGCGGATCGCGGTCCCAGCCGGTGATGGCGAAGCCTTCCAGCGGGCCGAACCAGTCCCGCGCCAGCGAAAGGCTCGACCGCCCGCCCGCCCGCGTGAGGATCGCGGACAGCAGATGGGTGGATCCGGTGGAATAGAGCATCCCTTCGCCCGGTCGCGCTTCGAACGGCATGGCAAGGGCCGCGCGGACCCAGTTGCCGCTGGAGACCCAGCGACCGTAGTTCGGCCCGGATGTCCGTCCCAGCCCCGCCTGCATGGACAGCAGATGCCCGATGGTGATCTCCTCCATCAGGGGATCGGGGTCCTGCGGAAGATCGCTGCGGAGCAGGGGAGCGATCCGCTGGTCCACGCCGTCCAGCATCCCCCGCTCGATGGCCATTCCGACCATGGCGGAGATCACCGATTTGGACGCCGACTTGATATTCTTCGGCTGGTCGGGCGCGTGCCCGCGATATCCCTGCGCCGCGATGACGGTGCCCCGCTGCGCCACGAGCAGGGTTTCGAGCGGCTGGAGACTTTCCGCCTCCTCCACCAGCGGCTGAAGCGCCACGCAGGCATGAGCCGCGAGAGGGAACAGGGGTGTCGCAGCGGCGAGAGCAAGGAAAAGACGGCGATCCATCAGCGCCATTTAAGCTGCGGTTTTGCCGCGTCCCGGAGGTTCACCCCGAAGTGATGTCTCAACCGCCGGTCGATGGCACCGTCCGCGCAATGTCTCGAGCGATTTCTTCCAGCGTCTCCAGCCCCGGTGCTTCATGCGTCTGGCGCCGGGTGGTGCCCACCGCTCCGGCAAGGAAGCGCGCATTCACCGGCAGCAGCGCCATCTCTCCCCGCTCCAGTTCCTCCGCGATGACGCCGCGAGAGATGAACCACAGGGCATCGGACCCGCGGCAGATCGCGCGCCCGATGGCGAGCGAAACGGTCTCCACCGCCGGTCGCAGATTGGGCAGGCCGACAGACGCCAGATAGTCGTCCACGGGCCGCCGGATGATCGCCGTGACAGGTGGCAGGATGAGCGGCGACCGCGCCAGCGCCTCGGCAGGCGGAAGGTCGAGCAGGGGGTGATCCTGGCGGGCGGCCAGCACGATATCTTCCTCATACAGGTGCTCGAAGCTCAGCCCCGCCATGTCCCGCGCCTCCGGCAGCCGGCCGATCATCAGGTCGATACCGCCTTCCCGCAACTGGCGCATCAGGTGGAAATGCGGACCCGTCTCCACCGCCAGCACCATCTCCGGCCGTATCTCGCGGAAGCGGAGCGCGACGCGGGGAAAGAACCAGCTTGCCACCGTCGGAAGGACACCGACCCGCAGCGTGCCTCCCGCGCGCGGGCGAAGGGCCGCGGCGCCCGCCTCCAGCGATTGCAGGGAAGCCGTCGCATGCCGCCGAAACAGGGCGCCCCCCTCAGTCAGCACGAGCCGCCTACCCTGACGCAGAAACAGCGGCTGACCGAGAAGCGTCTCCAGCTCGGCCAGCGTGCGCGACAGGGCGGGTTGGGTAATGCCCTGCCGCCGCGCGACAGCAGAAAGATTCCCCTCGCTCGCAATATCCAGAAAGGTCCGAATGTGCCGAAGCTTCACCGCTGGATGTATGCTCTCCGAGTTATCCATATGCGCGCTTTTTGCATTATCCATCGGTTTTCCCTTGTGGCAGATTATGGGAACGTGGAGGAGATCATGCAAGTTCTGACGCGCCCCTGGGGGGCGATGCATTACCGTGTGGATGGGGCGGACAGCGGGCCGGCTGTCGTCTTTGCGAATTCACTTGGGACCGATATGCACCTGTGGGATGCGCTCCTGCCGCATCTGCCGGAGGGTTTTCGCTTCATTCGCTATGACAAACCCGGACACGGCCTGTCCGATATCGCGGAAACCAGCATCTCCGAACTGGCGGACGATGCGGCAGCGCTTATCGAAGCTGTGGGAGGGCCGGTGGTGTTCGTCGGGCTGTCCATCGGCGGCCTTATCGGGCAGGCGCTGACCGCTACCCGCCCGGAGTTGATCCGGGGGCTCGTCCTCTCCAATACGGCGGCGAGGATCGGGACAGCGGAAAGCTGGCTTTCTCGCGTTGATGCCATTAAAGACAATGGCTTGGAGAGCATTGCTGACGCGGTGATGGAGCGTTGGTTCGCCGAGGCCTATCGGACGCGGCCCGAGCTTGCGCTGTGGCGCAACATGCTCGTCCGTACCCCGGCAGAAGGCTATATCGCCGCCTGCAAAGCCATTGCCGCCGCCGATCTGACGGAAACGACGCGTCAGATCAAGGTGCCGGTGATCGTTATCGCGGGCAGCGAGGATGGCGCGACACCTCCCGATCTCGTTGCAGGGACGGCTGCCCTTGTTGACGGCGCGGTCCTTCATCGGATGGAGGGGGTCGCGCATATACCATGTGTAGAAGATGCAAAGGCTTACGCGGACATATTGACAACATTTCTGAGGGAGACATGCCAGTGACGGATATTCTTGAACAGGGAATGGCGACCCGTCGCCGTGTTCTCGGCGATGCGCATGTGGACCGGGCGGAAGCCGCCAAGAGCCCGCTCGATCAGCCCTTTCAGGAGCTCATCACCGATGCTGCATGGGGCCGCGTCTGGTCGCGCGACACGATCTCTCTCCGGGAGCGCTCGATGCTGACGATCGCGCTCCTTGCGGGGCTGGGGAACGACCATGAGCTTGCCATGCACATCCGCGCCACCGCCAATACCGGCGCGAACCAGGAGGACGTGATGGAGGCGCTTTTGCACGTGGCGATCTATGCCGGCGTGCCGCGTGCCAATCACGCCATCAAGATAGCCAAGGAGACATTCGCAGAAATGGAGGCAGCGCAATGACTCTCAGCAACACCATCGATCGTGGGCCGCTTTACTTCCGGGATCGGGACTGGCACCCGCCAGCCTATACGCCGGGCTACAAGACATCGATGACCCGTGCGCCGTTCCGGCCGCTGGTCGCGCTCGGCTCCACACTCTCGGAGGAGACGGGGCCGGCGTTCGGGCAGTCCATGCTGGGCGAGCTGGACAACAACCTCATCCTCAACTTCACCGGCGATCCGGCAATCGGCGAGCGGATCATCGTCCACGGCAAGGTTATGGACGAGAATGGGCGCGGGATACCGGGCGTTCTGGTGGAGATCTGGCAGGCCAATGCGGGGGGCCGCTACCGTCACAAGAAGGACAGCTACGCCGCGCCGCTCGATCCGAACTTCGGTGGCTGCGGGCGCACCATCACGCGGCCCGACGGATCCTATGAGTTCCTCACGGTGCGCCCCGGCGCGTATCCCTGGCCGAACCGCGTCAACGACTGGCGGCCCATGCACATCCACCTGTCGATCTTCGGCTCTGGCTTTGGTCAACGGCTTATCACCCAGATGTATTTCGAGGGCGATCCGCTGATCCAGCGGTGTCCCATCGTGAAAACCATTGGCCAGCAGAAGGCGATCGACGTGCTCGTCGCGCCGCTTGACATGAACCGCGCCATCCCGATGGACTGTCTTGCATACAAGTTCGATGTCGTGCTCCGTGGTCGCCGTCAGAGCTTCTTCGAAAACCGGAAGGAGGGCCTGTGATGCAGGAACTCGACTATCTGAAGGAAACGACCTCCCAGACGGCCGGACCTTACGTTCATATCGGTCTGACCCCGAACAAGCTCGGTATCCCCGGCATCTATCCGGTCGATCTCGGGGAAAGCCCGATCAGCGACGGCGCCAAGGGCGAACAGATCACCATCACCGGCACCGTGCGCGATGGGGCAGGCATGATCCTGCGCGACGCGCTCATCGAAAGCTGGCAGGCGGATGCGGACGGTATCTACCCGGGCAACGATCCCCGTGGAGCCGCAGATCCCAACGTCTCCGGCTGGGCGCGGATTATCGCAGATTTCGACAGCGGTGAATGGACGTTGAAGACGATCAAACCGGGGCGCGTTCCCTTCCCGGATGGGCGTCTGATGGCGCCGCACATCGCGCTCTGGGTCGTGGCGCGGGGGATCAACCTGGGCCTCCAGACCCGGATCTACTTCGAGGGAGAGGATAACGACTCCTGCCCGGTGCTTCAGCGTATCGAGTTCCGGGAGCGGGTGAACACGCTCATCGCCAGAAAGACGGGCGAGGGCGCATACCGCTTCGACATCATCCTGCAAGGCGAGAACGAGACCGTCTTCTTCGACATGTGAGGTAAAATGGCCGGCCCCTGCATCATCTGCGTTGCCATCACCGGATCCCTGCCGACAAAGGCGAATAACCCGGCGGTGCCGATCTCGATATCCGAACAGATCGAATCGACCCAGCAAGCGTTCGAGGCGGGGGCCAGCATCGCCCATTGCGACGTGCGGGACGATGAGGGGCTGCCGACCTCCGACCCGGAGCGGTTCGCGCGGCTGAAGGAGGGGCTGGAAACCCATTGCCCCGGCCTCATCATCCAGCTTTCGACGGGGGGCAGAAGCGGTGCGGGTCAAGCACGCGGCGGGATGCTGCCCCTGCGGCCGGACATGGCCTCCCTGTCCGTGGGCTCGAACAACTTCCCCACGCGGGTATATGAGAATCCGCCCGACCTGGTGGACTGGCTGGCGGGAGAGATGCTCACATATGACATCAAGCCAGAGATAGAAGCTTTTGATCTAAGTCATATTATTCAGGCGACTCGGATGCAGGCAGACGGACGCCTGAAAGGCCCGCTCTATGTGCAGTTCGTCATGGGCGTGAAGAATGCCATGCCTGCGGATGAGCGCGTGATCGACTTCTATATAGAAACGCTCCACCGGCTTGCCCCCGATGCCTCGTGGTGTGCGGCGGGGATCGGGCCGCAGCAGATCGTTCTGAACGAATGGGCCATACTCAAGGGCGGTCATACCCGAACCGGGATGGAGGATAACGTGCGGATCGACCGGGAAACGCTTGCGCCGTCCAATGCGGCGCTGGTGCGTCGCGCGGTTGAGCTGTGCGACCGGTACGAGCGTCCTGTGGCCACCTGGCAGCAGGCCCGCGACATTCTCGGCCTGCGTATGCCGGGCCAGGGCTTGCACGCGGCGCGGTAACGCGCTTTCTTCCGCCCGTAATCTGCCCAGACGAAAGATCGACCATGCCTGCCGCCCCTGCCGACAGCGCCCTTTACCGCGGGCTTTTCGGAGACGATGAAACCGCAGCCTTCTTCACCGACAGCGCCGAGATACGTGCCATGCTGCTGGTGGAAGGGGCCCTTGCCCGCGTGCAGGGCGCGCTCGGGATCATCCCGGAAACCGCCGCCGCCTTTATCGACAGGTCCAGCCGGGAAGTGCTGATCGACCCGTCCGCCCTGGCGGCGGAGACGGCAGTGAACGCGGTGCCGGTGCCTGCTCTCGTCTCGGCGTTTCGCAAGGCAATGGCTGCGCCGGATCACGCGCAGTATCTTCACTGGGGCGCGACAAGTCAGGATATCATTGATACCGGCCTCGCGCTCAGGCTCCGGCGCGTGGTGGAGCTTTGGGATGCACGTCTTGCGGCTCTGCTGACGGCACTCGGTCGCATGGCGGGTGACTATGCCGACCTTCCCATGGCGGCCCGGACCTATGGTCAGGTGGCGACGCCGACCAGCTTCGGCTCTGTCGTCGCGGGTTGGGGGCGACCGATCCTGCGGCACCGGCATCGGCTTCATGAGGTATCGGCAGATCTTGCCACCGTTTCGCTTGGTGGTGCGGCAGGTACCCTTTCCGCCATGGGACCGGAAGGGCCGGAAGTGCGAGCCGGTCTGGCGCGGGCGCTCGGACTCCGCGATCCCGGGGCCTCGTGGCATTCGGAGCGTGACCGGATTGGCGCTTTCGCAGGCTGGATGGCAGGCCTTGCCGCGAGCCTTGGCAAGATGGGCGATGACCTCGTGTTGATGGCGCAGTCCGGCATTGGCGAGATCCGCATCGCGGGAGCAGGGGGGTCCTCCACCATGCCTCAGAAGCAGAACCCGGTCGGCCCATCGGTGCTGGTTGCTCTGGCGCGGCAGATCGGGGCACTCGCCGCGACGTTGGAGGGCGCGGGCATACATCGGCAGCAGCGCGATGGGTCGGCCTGGTTCGTGGAATGGCTCACGCTCCCGCAGATCTGTGTTTCCACGGGCCGGGCGTTGGCGCTTTCCGTGGAGATCGCGGGCGCGATCAGCCCGGATTCCGAGGCGATGGCGCATGGTCTCGATGACGGTACGGGCCTTATCCATGCGGAAGCCTATACCTTTGCCCTCGCGCGCCATATTCCGCGGCCCGATGCGCAGGCGAAGATCAAGGCGCTGTGCAAGGAGGCTCAGCTGACCCATGTAGCCTTGGGTAAGCTTGTGGCGCGCGATTTCCCCAACTTGGATCTCAGTGCGGCCGGGGGGCTTGGAACTGCACCGGCGGAGGCAAGAGCCTTCGCCAAGCTCGTACGAGACCTGTGAAAGGCTCCGGGCGGGAACACCTGCCCGGAGCCGGGCTTAATAGAATGCCGTTTCGCCTGCACCCGCGAAAATCGTGGTGCCTTTTTCGCCTTTGACCGCCTGTGGAATATCCGCAAGCGAGCAGATGACCGCACGGTTGCCGGTGGCGCGGGCAAAATCCTGCGCAGCCTTCACCTTCGGCCCCATGGAGCCAGCAGGGAAGTCATAGGCATCCATCCCGTCAGGGGTCGCGGAGCGGATGGCCTTCTGCTCGGGTTTGCCCCAATCGAGATAGACCGCGTCTGCATCCGTGGCGACCACGAAGAAATCGGCCTTCAGATCCCGCGCCAGCAGAGAGGAGGCGTTATCCTTGTCGATAACGCATTCCACGCCGATGAGCTGCCGCTCGGCATTGGGGTCATACGCCGTAGGAATACCGCCTCCGCCCGCCGCAACCACTGTCGTTCCCTTCTCCAGCAGCCATTGGATGGGGTGAAGCTGAAAAATGCGCTTCGGCTCCGGCGACGCGACGACGCGACGCCAGTATTTTCCGTCCTGCTTGACGACCCAGCCCTTCGCGTCGGCTTCCTTCTTGGCCTCCTCCTCCGAATAGACCTTGCCGATGAACTTGGTCGGGTTCTTGAAGGCGGGGTCGTCCAGATCGACCTCCGTCATCGTGAGGATCGTTGCGATGGGCTTGTCGAAGGGCAGCACATTGCCCAACTCCTGCTCGATCATGTAGCCGATCGCGCCCTCGGTCTGCGCGCCCAGGACATCCAGCGTCGCGGGTGTGTCGGACCCCTCCTGCTGGAGGGCGAGCAGCCCGACCTGCGGGCCGTTGCCATGGGTGACCACCGCGGTGTGTTCAAGGCAGAGCGGCGCAAGGGCCTCGGCCGCCAGCCGGGCATTCCGGCGCTGGTTTTCCTCGGTCATCGGCTCGCCCCGCTTGAGCAGGGCGTTACCGCCAAGGGCAATGACCACGGTTCCCATGGATCACCCCGCCAGCGTGGCGACCAGAATCGCCTTGATCGTGTGCATCCGGTTCTCGGCCTGCTCGAAGGCGATGTTTTGGTGGCTCTCGAACACCTCCTCCGTCACCTCCATCTCGGTGATGCCGAACTGGTCGAAGATCTGCTTGCCGACCTTGGTATCGGTGTTGTGGAAGGCGGGCAGGCAGTGCATGAACTTGACATTGGGATTACCGGTCTTGTTCAGCATCGCCTTGTTGACCTGATAGGGGCTCAGCAGTTTGATCCGCTCCCCCCAGACGTCCGCCGCTTCGCCCATCGACACCCAGACATCCGTATGGACGAAGTCCACCCCCTTCACGCCTTCGTCGATATTGTCGGTAATCGTGATTCTGGCACCGGTTTCCTCGGCACGCTTTTTTGCCATCTCGACGACGTCGTCATGGTTCCAAAGGCTCTTCGGCGCAATGATGCGCACATCGCACCCCATGATGGCACCGAGCATCAGAAGCGAATTGCCCATGTTGTTGCGCGCGTCGCCGACGAACGCATATTTGATCTGCTGCCGTGGCTTGTCGGCATATTCCGTCATGGTGAGGAAGTCGGCGAGCATCTGGGTGGGGTGCCAGTCGTCTGTCAGCCCGTTGTAGACCGGAACGCCGGAGTATTGTGCCAGCTCTTCCACCATGCCCTGTCCGGCGCCCCGGAATTCGATGGCGTCAAACATCCGGCCCAGCACGCGCGCGGTATCCTTCATGGATTCCTTGTGGCCGATCTGGCTGCCCGATGGATCGAGATAGGTGATATGCGCCCCCTGATCATGAGCCGCCACCTCAAAGGCACAGCGTGTGCGGGTGGAGGTTTTCTCGAAGATCAGGCAGATATTCTTGCCCGACAGCGCCGGCTGCTCCGAATGGGAGTATTTCGCCCGTTTCAGATCGCGCGCAAGATCAAGCAGATAGAGCATTTCCCGCTGGGAAAAGTCGGCGATCTTCAGATAGCTGCGACCGCGAAGATTGAGACCCATGGTGGACTCCTTTGTGACTGGTCGAAATCGTCTGGAGGAGGGGGTGCTCTCGCACCCCCTTGCGGTGTCGGCTCAATACGCGGGATCGCGCAGGATCGGGCAGGTCATGCAGTGACCGCCGCCCCGGCCCCGTCCCAGCTCGCTGCCGTTGATGGTAATGACCTCGATCCCAGCCTTGCGGAGGAGCGTGTTGGTGTGGGTGTTGCGCTCGTAACCGATGACGACACCCGGCTCCAGCGCGACGACGTTGTTGCCGTCGTCCCACTGCTCGCGCTCGGCCTGGAACTCGTTTCCGCCGGTATAGATCGTGTGCAGGTCGTTGAGGCCCATGGCCTTCTTGTATGTTTCAAGAAGGTCGGTCTTTTCTTCGATGATCTCGATGCCCCACTTGTCATGAGGAACGAGACTGAACGGCCGGATTTCCTCGATCACCTCGCCGAAAGCCGTCACCTTGTCGTGGTCCACGCAGGTGAAAACCGTATCGAGGTGCATGGCCGAACGCGATTTCGGCATCACGCAGGCGATGACCTTTTCCGCCGCACCCTTCGCGAAGAGGGCGCGGGCGAGCTTGTCGACGCCCTGACGGCTAGTCCGCTCGCTGACGCCGCACAGGACGATGCCCTTGCCCACGGCCATCACGTCGCCGCCCTCGATAGAGGTATTCCCCCAATCCTCATCGGAATCGCCGAGCCAGATATCGAACTCGTTTTCCGTGAACATCGGATGGAACTTGTAAACGACGCGCTGATAGAGCGTCTCCGGTTTGCGGGCAGGCCAGAACATCGGGTTCAGCGTCACGCCGCCATATACCCAGCAGGACGGGTCGCGCTGGAAAAGCGCGTTGGGGATCGGGCGGACAAGAAATTCGCTGGACGACAGGATATCGGTCATCAGGGACGTGACCATTTCCTTCGGCAGGTCATCGCGGACGATACCCCCCATCAGGTGTCTCGCGAGCGCGGCAGGTGCCAGCGAGTCGAGCCAGGGCCGGAGGATCGGCACCAGCGTCGGGCCGACGTAATTGTCGTTGATCCGACGGTCGAGGACGAAGGCGCGCGATTCTGGCACTTTCTCGAAGGTCTCGGCCAGCAGGTCCTGAAGATCATAGACCTCGATACCGCGCGACTTCATCTTCAGGACGAAGTCGGCGTGGTCGGCACGGGCCTTGGAAACCCAGATGACGTCGTCGAACAGAAGGTCCGCGGCGTTTCCTGGGGTCAGCCGCTCATGGGCGAGGGAGGGGCGGGAGACCAGCACCTTCCTCAATTTGCCGATTTCGGAATGAACACCGAGTTGCATAGGATCAGACCTCCTTTTGGAATTGCGATCCGGTTGCGATCGCGGCGACCCGTGCATTGCGCCAGCGTATGGCCACATGAACAGGAATCCCCGCGATCAGGAGAAGAAAGCCTAGAAACACCGTCTCTGCTCCCGAGCCGTAGAGCGCCCACATCGAGTAGAGGAACCCCAGCCCCCCGAGAATGGTTGCACTGAACAGCTTCCGCGCGCGCAATTCTCCCCGCGAGATGAGGATTGCCACTTCGGCGAGGGAACAGACGCAGTAAGGCAGAAGGCTCGACATGACGGCGAGCAGAACGATCGTATTGAAAGCGTCCACCAACCCCTGTCCGAAGTTGATCGTGACGAGGATGGAAGCGAGGACGTTGGACAGCACCAAAGCATTGGCCGGTGTGCCGAAGCGCGAAAGCTCTCCGAAAACGGCGGGAAAGACCCTGTCTTGCGCGGCGCCGTAAGGCACCTGGCCGGTGAGCAGGGTGAAGCCGTTCAATGTTCCGAAAGAGGAGATGACGGCGCCGATCGCGACAAGCAGCCCCCCCGTCACGCCCCACATGGAGCGGGCGACGTCGGCCAGCGGCGCTGAAGATGCCGCGAGTTCGTCGGAAGGGATCACGCCGATCGCGACTGTCGTGACAGAGATATAGACAATGGCCGCGATCAGCACGCCCGCGACGGTGGCCCGCGGTATCGTCTTCTCGGGGTTGCGGACATTGCCGGACGGTACGGTCGCCGATTCCAGCCCGAGATAGGCCCAGAGTGTCAGTGCCGCCGCCGCCGATATGGCTGCGATATTGGACTGGTCGCTCACATTCACCGGAGCGAAATTGCGCCCGTCGATCCAGAACAGCCCCAGCACCCCGATAAGGACAAGCGGCACCAGCTTAAGTACAGTCGTGACGATCTGGACAAAGCCCGCTTCCTGCACCCCCCGAATGTTGACGAGGGTGAGCACCCAGATGCTGACGAGCGCCACCGCAAGGCTGTAGGTGGCGCTTTCCGCCACAGCGGGAAACAGAAATCCCACATAGCCCGCCAGCGCGACCGCCACTCCCGCATTCCCCGTCCAGAGCGCAATCCAGTAGCCCCATGCGATGAGGAACCCCATGAATTCGCCGAAGGCGGTTTCTGCATAGGCGTAGGGACCACCCGTCTTGGTCACGAGCCGGGATAGCCGGCCGAAGATCAGCGCAAGAACCAGCGCGCCGAGCGACGTAAGCACCCAGCCCACGAGAGAGATCGGCCCGATCCGCGCAAGCGACGCGGGAAGCAGGAAGATGCCCGATCCGATCATGTTGCCCACGACAAGCGCCGTGCAGGCGACAAGACCGAGGCCCGGCTGCTGGCTTCCTGCTGCCTCGCCGATGAGCGACACACCGTTCGTCACGGACATCACGCCCCGCCAAGCGCGCCGACGCTGAGCACCACCATGATGATGATGGCGAGGATGACAAGCAGCGGCCAGACGAACTTCAACCACCGGTCATACGAAACCTGCCCGATCGCGAGACCACCCATGACCACTGCGAAGGTCGGGTTGAAAAGGTTCACCCAGCCATTGGCGGATTGATAGGCCGTCACCACCAGGTCCCGTGTCACTCCCGCAAAGTCCGCCAGCGGTGCAAGGATCGGCATGCTGAGCACTGCCAGACCGGAGGACGAAGGAACGAGGAAGGAAAGGATCGTCTCCACCACCAGGATGGTGTTGATGAACATGACCTGGCCCAGCCCACCGAAGAGACCTTCAAGAGAGTGAAGGATCGTATCGG
The DNA here is from genome assembly GCF_032102465.1 of Haematobacter sp. Classification (NCBI taxonomy): domain Bacteria; kingdom Pseudomonadati; phylum Pseudomonadota; class Alphaproteobacteria; order Rhodobacterales; family Paracoccaceae; genus Haematobacter; species Haematobacter sp. The sequence continues at coordinate 83,188 of NZ_DAMDHB010000005.1, forward strand.
TGATCTTGCCCGCGTCCATCACCACGACGATCCCGCGCGCCACGCCTATGATGAGCGCCACGCCCAGCAGGTCGCGCGCCCCGTTGACGAACGTCTCGACGAAGGTCCCCTCATCGAACCTGGTCTCGGGCGCGAACTTGCCAACCAGCCAAGTGAGGATCGCCATGCCCAGGAACAGCGCCGACATCTCGGCCATCCACCAGCCCTGACTGATGACCCCCCACAGCATGATGACGAAGGTCAGCCCGAAGAGCGACAGGAGGATGGCGCGCATCGTGGTGAATTCGGGAAGGGTCGCCGAATCTCCGTCTTCCGACTTCAGGAAGCGCTGGATGTTTTCCTCGCGCATGTCGGCGACTATGGATTTGGACGGGTCGTTCTTTACCCGCTGGGCATAGCGCATCACGAAGGTGATGCCGGCCAGCAGGCTGACCACAAGGATCACCACACGCAGCGTCAGCCCGTCTGTAAAGGGTACTCCGGCCGCGTTGGAGGCGATCACCGTGGCAAAGGCGTTGAAGGTCGAGCCCATCGTGCCGATGCCGCAGCCCAGCAGGATGGTGGCCACGCCGGTAAGCGAGTCATAGCCCGCGCGTAACATCACCGGAATGACGATGGCGTAGAACGCAAGGCTTTCCTCTGCCATCCCATAACTTGTGCCGCCGAGGGCAAAGGCTGTCATCAGGATGGGGATCAGCCAGACTTCCTTGCCCTTGAGAGCGTTCATCAGCCCGCCGATCCCGGCGTCGATGGCCCCCGTCCGCGTGATGACAGCAAGGAAACCGCCGATGATGAGAACGAAGAGAGCTACATCAATGGCGCGCGCCATTCCCGACTCCGGGTCATAGAACCCGGCGATGGGGGCGAGCAGCACATCCCACCACCCCTGAGGGTTCTGGGTGACGGCATGGTAGGTGCCGGGAACCGGCACCTCCTGACCCAGCGTTTCGCTCATCTGGCGTGTATATTCGCCGGCAGGTACGAACCACGTCAGGATTGCTACAACGACGATGAGACAGAACAGAATGGTGAAGGCGGTTGGAAACTTGAATTTCACGCGAAAACTCCCTGCCCGTGGCATTGAGGAAACTTCCGGTCGAGCAAGGCCGATGCCGGCCTTGTCGCGATTACACCCGCTTGGAGGTCGTTATTCCACGTGGACCGCTCACAGGGATTTCAAGATCAATCTCTAAGATTGAGATGTATTTTATTGTTCTGGATGCTCGATAAAAAAGCTTGACTGCTACACCAAAAACAAAAGCGCCCCTCGCAGAGAGCGGGGGCGCTTGCAAATCAGTCCGGTCTTGAGCGTGCGTCAGGCCGGGAGAAGCGTCGTGCCGATACGGGAGGCGAGTGGTTCGGCGCCGGCAATCTTGCCGATAATCCGGCCCTCCCAGGCGAAACGCTGCTCCAGCCGGGCGAAGAGCACACCGTCGGTCACGGCGACGACCGGTGTCGTCGTGCCGAGCGGGTCAACAATCTCGGCGACGACCTGCCCCGCCCGCACCCGCTCTCCAAGATCCGCCCGGTAGAGGATCAGCCCTGCGACGGGCGCGGTGAGCTGCTGCATCCCGTCGAGTGGCGTGGCATCGCAGAGCGGCTCGGGCAGTGGCCCTGCCTCGCCCTGCACCACGCCGCGCCGGACCAGAAAGGAGAGAAGCGCGGCGGCGTCCTTACGGGCCAGCGTCTCATCCACCTGATTGTTGGAGCGCAGTTCCACGGTGGCGGAAAGGCATGCGGGGGGCACAGGCTGCCCGGGAAAGCGGCGCGCCAGCGACCACCACGGGCCAGAGCAGGCCTCGTCGAACGGATTTCCGCCGGACACCTCCTCCAGCAGCACGGCCCGCGCACCGATCTCCTGCGCAAGATCGGCAGCATCCGGCCACAGCGGCGTCCCGATATAGAGATGCACTTCCGCTTCGCTGTCGGCATGCAGGTCGAGCACATAGTCCGCATCATGCGCGAGCGTCATCAGGGCCTGACGCAGCGCCGTGATCTCCGTCTCCCGCGGCATCGCAGCAACGAGGTCTCCCATCGCCTGCCGGATGATCGCGACATTGGCGGCGGCATCGCCTCCCAGCCGGCCCGCCACGCGCCCGGCCACATCCTCTGCCAGATCCGGCCAGCCGCGGTTGAAATTCTCGCCCCCCGTCGTTTCGTAACGCCCGCGTACCGCGCCATGCACCGCCTGCGACAGCCCCACCGGGTTGCAGACCGGAACCACGACGATCTCGCCCACGATCCGTCCCTGGTTGCCAGCCTCGGCAAGCAAGGGGACAAGCTCGTGCAACGTTAGCATTCCGGGGAACTCATCCGCATGCAACCCTGCCTGAAGATAGGCCTTGGGACGTGCGCCCGGAGTGCCGAAACGCAGCACGGCGATTTCCCGCGCGGGGCCGGAGAGGGGTGGCGGCAGGGTGATCGTCTCCCGAAGCGGGTTTTGGGCTTGCATGGGACGCGTCATCGGTCTTTCTCCTGCCTGGGGCGGTCCGGTTTCTGTGCACGCTCCATCATGCCGCGTCCAGCCCCGGAGGACTACGCTTCCATGACTTTCCGCCTCACAGCGCTCACCGATCTGGCGGAGATGGGCTTTGACACGATCATCGACGTGCGCTCCCCTTCGGAATATTCCGAAGACCATCTGCCCGGCGCCATAAATCTGCCTGCCCTCGACGATGCGGAACGTGCGCGTGTCGGCACGCTCTACAAGCAGGTTTCGCCCTTCATGGCGCGCAAGCTCGGCGCCGCACTGGTGGCGCGGAACGCGGCGCATCATCTGGAGACGGCGCTTGCTGAAATGCCGGGAGGCTGGCGGCCGCTGATCTATTGCTGGCGGGGCGGGCAGCGGTCGGGTTCAATCTCTCTCATCCTTTCCGAAGTCGGCTGGCGCGTCGCGCGGCTGGAGGGCGGCTATAAGGCATGGCGCCGGCAGGTCATCACCTGCCTGCATGACCGGCCCTTTCCGGCCCCGGTCATCCTGCTCGACGGCAACACGGGTTCGGCCAAGACCGAAGTGCTCCGCCTCCTGCCCGAACGCGGGGTGCAGGTGCTCGATCTCGAGGGGATGGCCAACCACCGCGGCTCGCTTTTCGGAGGGCAGGGGCCGCAGCCCTCGCAGCGCGCGTTCGAGGGGCGGCTGGCCGTAGCCCTCGCATCGCTGGACCCTGCAAGGCCGGTGCTGGTGGAAGCCGAGAGTTCGCGTATCGGAAATTGCCTGCTGCCTCCGACGCTCTGGCGCGCGATGAAGGCCGCGCCGCGCATCGCCATTGTCGCGCCGGCGGCGGCGCGTGCCGACTATCTCCTCCGGGCCTATGGTGATCTGCTGGCCGATCCGGGCAGGCTCGCGGCCATTGTCGAAAGCCTCCGCCCTCTCCATCCTGCGGCAAGGGTGGAAGAGTGGCAGGCGCTCGTCCTGCGGGGCGCATGGCGCGAACTGGCGGCTGAATTGATGCTCCATCACTACGATCCGCGCTACAACCGGCACCGCGCCCGGACTGGCGGAGGCGTGCAGGATGTGCAGGTCGATTGCCTGCGCCCGGAAGCGATCCCGGGTCTGGCAGATCGGATCGCCGCGCTGGTCACCGCTCCCCGCTAGTGCTTATGCAGGTGCGGCACGGACCGCCGCCGCGATCCGGCCATGGGTCTCGGTGCAGATTGTCCGCAGGATCGTGACCAGCACATCCACCGCATCGGAAGCAGGACGATCCTCCGGTCGGACGGCCGAGACGATGAACTTCTGCCCGGGGCTGAATGGCCGGATGACCGCGCCGCGTTCCGCGAGAGCAAGACCGGTCAGCGGGTTCAGGATCGCCACCCCGAGGCCCCGCAACACCAGTTCGGAGACAGCGGCCGCCGATTGCGCTGTCACGCGGATCCGCCGCGAGACCCCGGCCGCATCGAACATCCGGTCCAATCCGGCCCGATAGGGATCGTGGACGGGAAACGAGATATAGTCGATCCCGGCGAAATCCTGCGGTGTGCAGACTGCACGCTCCGACAGGGGATGACCCGGGGCCATGACCACCACCATGTCGAAAACACCGAGCGGCACCACCTCCACCCTCCGCTGCGCGTGAAAGCTCTCCGTCAGCCCGAGGTCGAAGTTGAAGCCGGTCAGCACGGAGTCGTTCCGCGGATCCTGGGTCGCTACGTCCACGGTCATGCCCGGCTGCCGCTCCAGAAGGCGAAGGATCGCATCGGGGAGCAAGGTCTGCGCAAGGGCGGGCAGCGCTGCGATCGTCATCGTGCCGGTATCCGCGGCCCGCAACCGCTCGACCGTGGCGTTGATCCGCGCCAAACCGGCATAGGCCGCATCGACCTCCTCCCACAGCCGCAGCGCGCGCAAGGTCGGAAACAGGCGCTGCCGCTTTCGTTCGAATAATGCAAATCCGATATGTTTCTCCAGCCGATGAAGTTCCCGCGTGATCGTGGGTTGCGATGAACCGAGGGCATGCGCCGCCGCAGTGACGGTATGGAAGCGCATCATCGCGCGAAAAACCTCGATCTCGCGAAGGGTGAGGGGAGTATCGGGCTGGATCATGGGTGGACCTTCTGGAGTGTTGCAGGTTCATATCACCAGTGCATGAACTTGCATCGCATTTTCTGTATCGAAAATCGGAGGGATCGCTATCCCTTGCCTGACCAAAGCAAGGCCCGTTCATGGAACAGTTCGACCCAGCCGCGTCTCCTGCCCACGCAGCACTTCATGAGGTGTTGTCCCGTCGCGCGGGTATCGAACCAGCGGATGTGAGCTTTGCCATCCGCCTCTACGACCGCCCATTGCGCGCGGGCGCCGCGGGGCGCTTCGCTGATGGAGAGGTGATGAGCCATCTTCCCCGTCAGGCGCGCTATCCGGCCTCGGTGATGAAACTTTTCGTGCTGAACATGCTGGCGACGCTCCGCGCCACGGGAGAGATCGAATACGATCCTGAGGACGACCGGGCTGCACGGGCGATGATTGGCATTTCCTCCAATGAGGCGACGGTCTATCTCATCGGGCGGATGACGGGTGCCGAAGATGGCGGGCCGCTCTATGGCGCCGAACTGGAGGATTGGTTCGCGCGAAGACAGTTCATGCGAAACTTTTATGAACGCATCGAATTACCTGAATTCAAAGGGATAAATATTCTTCACGGGACGTACGAAGACAGCCCGTATGGCCGCGCGTTTCAGGTTCGCGCCCCGCAGAACGCCAATCGTCTGACCGCACTCGCGGCGGCGACGCTCATGCACGACGTGATGCGGGGCGCTCTGCCCGGAGCAGAATGGATGCAGGAGCTGTTGTCCCGCGATTTCCAGCGGCGGGACGGACCGCATGAGGGCGATCAGGCGGCGACCTATCTCGCGGGTGGCCTCCCGGATGAAATGCGCTGCTGGTCGAAGGCGGGAAACACCTCTACCGCGCGCCACGACCTGCTGTATGGCGAGCGGCCCGACGGGCGTTCGCTTCTCATCGCGATCATGACGGAAGGATCGCGGGCCGCTGCGGATGAGACGCTGCTGACGGAGTTCGCGCGGGTCTTCCATAGCAGGGTCTTTTGCTGAAGCAACGATAACAACAGGGAGAACAACCATGAACAATCGCTGGAAGATCGCGCTCGGCGCAGGTGCGCTGGCTCTTGCGACCACCTCCAACTTCGCGCTGGCGCAGGTGGCAGGCGGGACATTGAGCCTCGTGGCGCCTTATGGCTCGGCGCTGAAGTCTCTCGATCCGCACGCGACCTATGCCTCGCAGGATATGGCTGTGTCCAAGGCATTCCACCGGGCGCTTTATACATGGGATTCCGCTGCGAATGCCCCGGCGCTCGATCTCGCGTCCGAGGTCGCGGTTTCGGAGGGCGGGCTTACCTATACCTATACGCTGTTCGACGACATCTATTTCCACAACGGGCGACAGATGACGGCGGACGATGTCATCTGGTCCTATGAGCGCATCCTCAACCCGGAAAAGGCATTTCCGGGGTCGGTCAAGCTGGAACCCATCGTCGGTGCCCGGGAGTATGCGCGGGGCGAGGCGGCGCATGTGGCCGGGTTGAAGAAGATCGACGACCTCACCTTCTCCATTACCTTTGCCGAGCATGTGGAGCCGGGTAACCTGCTGTTCGAAGCGATCACCGCGATCCTGCCCAAAGAGGTTGCCGACACACCGGAGTTCCTGTCCCATCCCGTGGGCCTGGGTCCTTTTGTGTTTGATAAACACGTCGAAGGATCAGCTATTTCCGGCACGAAGTTCGATAGATACTTCAAGGAAGGGAAGCCCTATGCGGATCGGGTGAGCTATGTCATCACCTCCGATTATTCCGCGATGGATATGGCTTTCCGAGCCGGCGAGATCGACGCGACGGTGCTGTCGGAGAATGTCTATACGCAGTACAAGGCGGACCCGGAGCTTTCGAAAGGTCTGATCGAGGTTTCCGAGGTCTTTACCCGCCACATGGGGATGAACACGGAGAAGAAGCCCTTTGACGATGCTCGCGTCCGTCAGGCGATCAACTATGCGGTGGACCGCGATCTCATCATCCAGAAGCTTCTGAAGGAAAAGGCGTTCAAGGCCAACGGCTGGTTGCCCGCGACCTCCGCCGCGTTTGACGAGACGCGCGCCCCCTATCCCTACGACCCGGCCAAGGCCAAGGCTCTCATGGCGGAGGCCGGTTATGCGGATGGCGTCGAGATCGAGGTGATGGTGGTGGACAGCACCCAATCGCTCGGCGTTCTGCAGGCGATGATGCCTTATCTTCGGGAGATCGGCATTACTGCCAAACCGCGTGTGGTGGAACAGAACGTTCTGGTCGATGCGATGACCGACGGGACGGCCCTGGCCTGGTTCCGCTCCACGGGGACAGGGCCGGACGATATCGCGGCGCTGCGCTATTTCGACAGCCGTGTCTCCCGTGCCGCGGGCAACCGCTCGGCCTACAAGAACCTCGAATTCGACAAGGTACTGGATGCTGCCGCCGCCGAGGTCGATCACGACAAGCGCGTGGCGCTCATCCGTGAGGCCGAAGGCATCGTGTTCAACGATGCGCCGGTGTGGTTTCATAACTACAACAAGGCGGTGCTTGCCACGCAGCCCTGGATACACGGTGTCGATGCGAATGTGACCGAGGCCGCGATCCTTGAGGTGGACAGCATCTGGGTGGACGAGAACAAGCCCAACCGCTGACCGCAGGGCGACCCGAAAGGGTCGCCGGCATCCCAGCCAGAGCAAGGACATGCCATGCTACCGGTGATCGGCAGGCGACTGCTGCAATCCCTCGTGACCATCTGCGCGGTGGTGACGCTCGTCTTCCTGCTGTTCAGCGTGATACCGGGGTCGTTCACCTCGGCACTTCTGGGCGACAAGACGGATGTGGATCCCCGCGTGCTGGAGCGTATCGAGACGCAGCTCGGGCTGAACCAGCCGGTGCATGAGCGTTTCGGAGGCTACGTGGCAGGGCTGGTCCGGGGTGATCTCGGCACGTCCTTCGCCACCCAGCGCCCGGTGACCGACGTTCTTGCGGGCCGGATCGGCGCGTCGCTTTCGCTCGCCGTGGCAGCGATCCTGTTTGCCGTGGCGGTGGGCCTGCCGCTCGGCTTCATCGCGGCTGTCCGGCAGGGCACATGGGTGGATACGCTGGCAATGACATTCGCGGTTTCCGGTCTGTCTGTTCCCGCCTTCTGGTTCGGGCTGCTGGCGATGTATTTCTTCTCGGTCCAACTCGGGCTGCTGCCGACCTTCGGTTATGGCAACGGCGCGTTCAGGAACCTCATCCTGCCTGCCGTGACGCTGGGGATCGCCCCGATGGCCCTGCTGGCCCGCACCACCCGCGCCGCCGTTCTGGAAACGATGAATGCCGATTTCATCCGCACCGCGCGCTCCAAGGGCAACCCGGAGCGGCGTGTGATCACACGCCACATGGCGCGGAATGCCTTCGTGCTGGTGCTCACCACCATCGGGCTGCAGTTCGGCTCCATGCTGGGCGGCTCGGTGGTTATCGAGAACCTGTTCGCCTGGCCGGGTATCGGGTCGCTTCTCACCCAGTCGGTCGCTGTGCGCGACATTCCTACGGTGCAGGGCTGTATCCTGCCCATCGTCGGCTTCTTCCTCGTCATCAACACGCTGGTCGATATCGCCTATCTGATGATCGACCCGCGCATCCGCTATCGCTGAGGGGCCGGGATGAAGCTGTCACCCAATCTGCTGATCGGCCTGACGATCTTTTTCATCGTGCTGATCCTCGCGGTTTTCGCGCCGATCATCGCGCCATTCGATCCGGTGGCGGACAGCAACCTCATGTTCTCCGAGGAGCCTCCCTCCGCCCGGTTCTGGTTCGGGACGGACGAGCAGGGGCGGGACATCTTCTCCCGCATCGTCTATGGCGCGCGCATTTCGCTGACCATCGGGTTGGCGGTCCAGCTCATGAACACGGTGATCGGGGTCTGTCTCGGCCTTTCCGCGGGCTATCTCGGCGGTTGGTGGGACGAGGTGGTCCAGGGGTTGACCAACCTCATGCTCTCCATCCCGACGGTGGTTTTCGCGCTCGCCCTGATGACCATCCTCGGGCCGGGGATCCTGTCGCTGCTGATCGCGCTCGGCCTGACGGACTGGGCCTATTCCTGCCGCATCTCCCGCGCACAGGTTCTCAGCCACAAGGGGCAGAACTATGTGCAGGCGGCACGCACGATGGGCTTCGGGCGCGGGCACATCATGTTCCGGGAGATCCTGCCGAATATCGCCGGGCCGCTCGTCGTCGTGGCGACCATGGGTATCGGCTCCGCAATCATGGCAGAGGCGGCGCTCTCCTTCCTCGGTCTCGGCGTGGTGCCGCCCGATCCGTCGTGGGGGTCCATGCTGTCGCGCGCACGGGAGCAGTTGATGACAACGCCCTGGGTCGCGATCTTTCCGGGTCTGGCGCTGTTCGTCACGGTTCTGGGGTTCAACCTGCTGGGGGATGGTCTGCGCGACCTGCTCGATCCGCATGGCAAGGCGCGCCGGGCATGAGCGGGCCGATCCTCGACGTAAGCGACCTTCGCCTCGCCCTCCGCGCGGACGGGGTGGAGTATCAGGCGGTCAATGGCGTGAGCTTCTCCATCGACCGGGGCGAGGTCTTCGGGTTGGTGGGGGAGTCCGGTTGCGGCAAGTCCATCTGCGCGCTGACCATCGCGGGCCTCCTCCGACCGCCGCTGCATGTCACGGGTGGCAGCGTGTCCTTTGACGGAGCCGATATCGCGCGGCTGTCGAACCGCAGCCTGCGTCAGCTTCGCGGCAATCGCGTCGCCATGATCTTTCAGGAACCGATGACCGCCCTGAACCCGCTGATGACCATCGGCGACCAGATCGGCGAGATGTTCGTGCTGCATGAGGGGCTGAGCGCGCGTGCGGCCCGCCGCCGGGCGGTGGAGGCGTTGGAGCAGGTTCAGGTGCCAAGCCCGGAGCGGCGCGTGCGCGACTATCCGCACCAGTTGTCCGGCGGGATGCGGCAGCGGGTGATGATCGCCATCGCTCTCGCCTGCAACCCCGACCTGCTGATCGCGGATGAGCCGACGACCGCGCTCGATGTGACGATCCAGGCAGAGATCGTGCAGCTCATCCTCGACCTCTGCCGGGAGCGGGGGACGGCGGTGCTGATGATCTCCCACGACCTTGGCCTCGTCGCACGGATCTGTGACCGGGTCGCCGTCATGTATGCGGGCGATCTCATCGAGCAGCGCCCCGCGCGGGAGGTGTTTCTGGACCCGCGCCATCCCTATACCCGCGGCCTGATCGCCTCGCTCCCCCGGATGGGGCGGCGTCTGGCGGAGGGGCAGCGTCCGCTGGCGGAGATACCGGGCATCGTGCCGCCGCTTTCCGAGCGGGTGGCGGCCTGCGGTTTCGCCCCGCGCTGCCCGCTCGCGACCGACCTCTGCCGGACGACGCCGCCCCCGGTGGAGCGGCTCGCGGAAGGCGGCCTCATCAGGTGTTACCATCATGACTGATCCCGCAACGCCCGAGAGCGACGAGGTTCTGCGCGTCTCGGGTCTCAAGGTGCATTATCCGGTCCGCGAAGGCTTCTCACATCGCCAGTTGAAGGCGGTGAATGGCCTCGACCTCACGCTCCGCGCGGGGGAATGCCTCGGGTTGGTGGGGGAGTCCGGTTGCGGCAAATCCACCCTCGCCGGGGCGATCATGGGGCTGACCCGGATCACCGAAGGCTCGGTCACCGTTGCGGGGCAGGATGTCGGCGAGGCGATGCGCGCCGACCCGCTGGCGCAGGCGCGGCGTGTGCAGATGGTGTTTCAGGATCCCTTCGCCTCGCTCAACCCGCGCAAGACCATCCGTCAGGCGCTGGCCGAGCCGTTGCGGCTTCACGGGCTTCGCGATGCGGCGGAAATCGAACACCGCGTCATCGCGATGCTGGACCGGGTCGGCATCAAGCCGGACGGGGCAGGGCGGCGCCCGCATGAATTCTCCGGCGGTCAGCGGCAGCGCATCTGCATCGCCCGCGCCCTGATCGTGGAGCCGCGGCTCCTTGTCTGCGATGAGCCTGTCTCTGCGCTCGACGTCTCCATCCGGGCGCAGATCATCAACCTGCTGCTGGAACTGAAGAACGAAACCGGCGTGGCGCTGCTGTTCATCTCCCACGATCTGGGGGTGGTGGAACACATGTCCGACCGGATCGCCGTCATGTATCTGGGCCGCATCGTGGAGGAGGGGCCCTGGTCGGACATCTTCACCCGTCCCGCGCATCCCTACACACAGGCGCTGATCGCCTCCATTCCCGATCCGCTGTCGCCCGCGTTTCTGGAAAACCGCATGACAGGAGAGGCGCCGTCCGCCCTTGCTCCGCCGCCGGGCTGCGCCTTCCATCCCCGCTGTCCGAGGGCGTTCGGGCCGTGCCGGACGGGAGAGATTCCCGCCTTCACCACAATTTCCGCACCGGGCAGCGACATGCATCGCGCGCGCTGTCACCTGCTTCACCAAGGATCATGAGATGAGCCAGCATCACCACGGAACCCTCATGCAGAACGTCGTCATCGTTCGTGTCGGCCACGATCCGGCCCGCCCGCATATGGGAACACTCTCCATCGGGGAATGGACGGTGCCCTGCGCCACGGGCCGCGGCGGGCTTCGCTGGCCGACCGAAAAGCGCGAGGGTGACGGCGCGACCCCGATCGGCCGCTTCCCGCTCCGCTACGGCATGTATGACCCGGAGGTTTTCGGGCCGGAAGTGCGGGGCCTCGCCTTTCCCTTCATCGAAAAGCCCGACACCTATTACTGGGAGGAGGATCCGGCCTCCCCGTTCTACAACCGGCTGGTGTTTGAGACCGATATCGCCCGCCCCAAGCGCCGGGGTCAGCGGTTGTTCGACCTCATCGTTCCCATCGGCTTCAACGATGCGGAAGTCCGGGCGGGGGGCGGTTCCGCCATCTTCTTCCACGCCGCACGGGAGGATTTCAGCGCCACGGCGGGCTGTGTCGTCATCGCGCATGACCAGCTTGCAGAGTTCGCCCGTCGCCTGCTGCCCGGCATGCATATCGACATCGCACCCGTCGATGCCGCGCCGCCTCACGACAGTGACGACGCCCGCGCGCTGGAGACTGTGACGTTCCACGGGCTGGAGCGGGGGCCGCGTGTGATCGTGACCGGGGCCGTTCACGGCAACGAGCCCTCCGGCCCCATGGCCATCCGCCGGTTGATAGAGGAGTTCCGCTCCGGCAGGCGCAGGCTGCTTCGCGGGCGGCTGACCTTCCTCCCGGTGACCAACCCTCTCGCCTTTGCCAGGAACACCCGGAGCGGAGATCGGAACCTGAACCGCCTGCTGGCCGAAAGCGCCATTCCGCAGGACAACGAGGACCGGGTGGCAAACGCCCTCTGCCCGCTGCTGCGCGACAACGATGTGCTGATCGACCTGCACAGCTTCGGGTCCGAGGGGGAGCCGTTCGCCTGCTTCGGGCCATCCAACAACGATGGCCCGCTGGAACCCTTCCGGCACGCTGCGGAGGAGGAGGCTCTGGCCGCCGCGCTCGGGTTGCCGCTGCTCGTGCACGGCTGGCTCCCGGCACATCAGAAGGCAATCGCGATGAAGGAGCGGGAGGGCGTCATTGGCCTTTCCCCTCTCACCGGCGTTGGCACGACGGAATATATGCGGGCGGTCGGCGGCTATGGCGTGACCGTCGAATGCGGGCAGCACCTGCAGGCGGACGGGCCGGCCATTGCCTATGACGTGACGGTCAACGGACTTGTCCATCTGGGTCTGATCGCTGGCCCTGCGGCGACCAGACCCCGCCCGCGCGTGATCGAGATCGCGGACGCCATCCTTGCGGAATCGCCGGCCGACCGCCTCTCTCGCCGCTTTGCCGCGGGCGAAGTGATCCGCGAGGGCGACGTGCTCGGCACGCGCGCCGACGGGCGCGCCATCGTTGCGCCCTACGACGGAGCGGTGATCTTCGCCTCGGTCACTGCGCCCGCCAACAGCGAGTTGTGCTTCCTCTGCCGCGACAGCAACCGGATCTCATGACCCTTCATACTTAGGGAGGAGACCGAGGAACTTATATTTTACTGGCCGCGTGGGGAGTTTTATAATAATTTCATAAGACGATAGCCTGATCGGAGGATGCCCATGCGGGCAGAGCAGGCAGTCAGCGGAATCGCACTCAAGGGAGGAGGTCGCGATGACTATGAAAATGGCAGGGCTGGCTTTGCTGCTCGCATCCGTGGGGATGCCGGCGCTTGCCAACGATTCCCTCATGCAGATCACCAAGGACCCGAAGCAATGGGGAACACAGCTCGGGAATTATGCCGGGATCCGGTATTCCGAGCTTGACCAGATCAACGCGAAGAACGTCAAGGATATGCGCGTCTCCTGGATGTTCTCCACCGGCGTGCTGAGGGGCCATGAAGGCTCCCCCCTTGTGATCGGCGATGTGATGTATGTGCACACGCCCTTCCCGAACATCGTCTATGCGCTCGACCTGAAGAACGAGGGCAAGATCCTCTGGCGCTATCACCCGGAACAGAACCCGGACGTGATCGGCGTGATGTGCTGCGATACGGTGTATCGCGGGCTCGCCTATGCGGACGGGATGATCTTCCTCAATCAGGCCGATACGACGCTCGTCGCTCTGGACGCCAAGACCGGCCAGGTGAAATGGAGCGTCAAGAACGGCGACCCCTCCAAGGGTGAGACCTCCACCGCCACCGTGCTGGTGGTCAAAGACAAGGTGCTGACCGGCATTTCGGGCGGCGAGTTCGGTGTGCGCGGCTCCATGACCGCCTATAACATCAAGGACGGATCGCTCGCCTGGCGCGCCTATTCCACCGGCCCGGATGCGGAAATGCTCGTGGACCCCGAGCACACGACGGTGCTGGGCAAGCCCATCGGCAAGGACAGCTCGCTCAAGTCGTGGGAAGGCGATCAGTGGAAGATCGGCGGCGGCACCACCTGGGGCTGGACGACCTATGATCCCGATCTGAACCTCATTTACTACGGCACCGGCAACCCCTCCACCTGGAACCCCTCGCAGCGGCCCGGTGACAACAAATGGTCGATGACCATCATGGCCCGCGACCCTGATACGGGCATGGCGAAATGGTTCTACCAGAAGACCCCGCATGACGAATGGGACTATGACGGGGTGAACGAGAACCTGCTGGTTGACAAGGAGATGGACGGCCAGATGCGCAAGCTGCTGGTCACCTTCGACCGGAACGGGTTTGCCTATACGCTCGATCGGGCCTCCGGCGAGCTGCTCGTGGCCGAAAAATACGATCCCGCCGTCAACTGGGCCACGAAAGTGGACATGGACAAGAATTCCGCGACCTATGGGCGCCCGCTCGTCGTCGCGGAATATTCGACCTCTCAGAACGGCGAGGATGTGAACACGACCGGCATCTGCCCGGCCGCGCTCGGGACGAAAGACCAGCAGCCCTCCGCCTATTCGCCCAAGACCGGTCTTTTCTATGTGCCGACCAACCACGTCTGCATGGATTACGAGCCCTTCCGGGTGAGCTATTCCGCAGGCCAGCCCTATGTCGGCGCCACGCTGTCGATGTATCCCGCGCCGAACAGCCATGGCGGCATGGGCAACTTCGTCGCCTGGGACGCGGTGCAGGGCAAGATCGTCTGGTCGCTGCCGGAGCAGTTCTCGGTCTGGTCCGGTGCTTTGGCGACGGCCGGCGACGTTGTCTTCTACGGTACGCTTGAGGGCTATCTGAAGGCCGTGGACGCCAAGACGGGTGAGGAGCTTTACAAGTTCAAGACGCCGTCCGGCATCATCGGCAACGTCTTCACCTATGAAAGCGCTGGCAAGCAGTATGTCGGTGTGCTTTCCGGCGTCGGGGGCTGGGCGGGTATCGGTCTTGCGGCCGGGCTGACCAATGCCAACGAAGGCCTGGGGGCGGTGGGCGGCTATGCTGCGCTGCACGACTACACCGTACTCGGCGGCCAGCTTACCGTGTTCGAGGTCCCGAACTAAAATCTGACAAACGTCAGTCGACGCCGCCGGATATCTTTCGGCGGCGTTGTCATGACCGTTTCGCGGCGAAACTTCATACCGAAACTAAAGTCTGATTCCGATGGGGAAGGCACTGCGGTAGCCTCGACCCAGCTCTTTGGGAGGAGAGATTATGCTGTCAGCAATGCGCCCCCTTGCGCTCGCCACGACCCTTGTCGCGTCCGTCATCAGCCTGCCTGTTATCGCTCAGGCTGCCCCGGACACCGCCGTCGCAGAATTTGATGGCACACGCTACAGAAACGCTGAAGGCAACCCGACCTTCAAGGTGGAGGACGGCGTCGTCGATTGGCCGACCTTCTCGGGCTATCGCCGGTATCACGCGGAATGTCACGTCTGCCACGGGCCGGATGGGGAGGGCTCGACCTATGCGCCCGCACTCAAGAATTCGGCCCTGAAGATGGATTACTACGATTTCGTCGGCACCATCGCCAGCGGTCGGCAGAAGGTGGGCAACACGGAAAACCAGGTGATGCCGGCTTTCGCGACGAACCCGAACGTCATGTGCTATGCCGACGATATCTATACCTACCTGCTCGCCCGCGGCACCGAGACGATCCCGCGTGGCCGTCCCGCCAAGCGCGAAGACAAGAGCGAAGGCTATGCCGCCGCCGAAAAAGCCTGCATGGAGCAGTAATGACCCGCTCCATGATAATCGGCCTGCTCTGCGCGGCGTTCTGCGGCGCGGGAGCGGCTGGCGCTCAGGTTGCCGACCTGGTGGACCGCGACAGCTTTCGGGTCTGCGCCGACCCGGCCAACAAGCCGCTCTCGGCGGAGGATGGCTCCGGTTTCGAGAACCGTATAGCGGCCCTGCTCGCGGAGCGCCTTGGTGTTCCCTTGCACTATACGTGGTTTCCGCAGGTCACCGGATTCGTGCGGAATACGTTGGGAGCCGGCAAGTGTGATGTGGTGATCGGCTTTGCGCAGGGCGATGATCTCGTGCTCAACACCAATCATTATTACACTTCCACACACGTCCTTGTGACCCGTGCGGACAGCGAACTCGCCGCCGTGGACAGCCTCTTCGATCCCCGTTTGAGAGGGCATCGGATCGGGGTGGTCGTAGGTGCCCCCGCCACCACCCATATCGCCCGCGCAGGGCTGATGAAGGACGCGGAGCCCTATGCGCTGATGGTGGACCGGCGGGTCGAGAACCCCGCGGGTCAGATGCTGGAGGACGTCAAGAGCGGCAAGACAGATGCCGCTGTCCTCTGGGGTCCGATCGGTGGTCCGCTTGCGAAGGGTGATCCTGCGCTCAAGGTCACGCCCCTGCTGAAAGATGAAGGGACGCCGCGACTTTTCTACCGGATCACCATGGGCGTTCGTGCCGGTGAGGATAACTGGAAGCGGGAGCTCAACAGCCTTATCCGCCGCAATCAGTCCGATATCGACGCGATCCTCAGGGACGCCGGTGTGCCGATTCTGGACGATTACGGCAAGGGCCTGAAGCCGGCAGGCTGAGGGACGGGCTATCATACAAAAGTATGGAAACCCCGCTAAGGCATTCTTATAATTTACTTATCATGAAAAATTGCTTTGCGGACCCCGTACTTTGCTGTCCGATAAGGGCGGGGAGGACTTGGGATGATACCTGAGCGTTGGACAGATGCCGCGCCGCTTGCGCGTACTCTGGCGCTATGTCTGGGCACCAGCCTGCTCTGCGCGACATCCGTCGCCGCACAGAGCGAATACCGTGCGGCTGTGCTCCGGGTCGATGCGCCGAAACCGTTGCCGATCTCGCGCCTTGACCTGCCGCCCCCGGACCTGGGGTTGGCCGGGGCGGCGCTGGCCACGTCCGACAACATGACGACCGGCAGCTTCATGAAGCAGACCTTTACCACGGAGACGGTCGTTGCCACGCCGGAGACGGCGGAGGCGGAGATGAAACGCCTGATCGCCGAGGGTATTCGATTCATCGTCACCATGGCCGACGAGGACATGACGCTGAAGCTGGCCGATGCGGCCGGAGACGGCGTTGTGGTCATCAACGCCTCGGCTACGGGCGACAGGCTCCGGGGCGCGGATTGCCGCGCGAACCTGCTCCACACCGCGCCTTCGGACGCGATGCTGACGGATGCATTGGCGCAGTTCCTTGCGTGGAAACGCTGGACGCGCTGGTTCCTGATCGAGGGCAGCCACCCAGAGGACAAGGCGCTTGCCGAATCCTACAAGCGCGCGGCGAAGAAATTCGGCGCACGCATCGTCGAGGAGCGCGTCTATGAGGATCGTGGCGGCGCGCGGCGGACGGATTCCGGCCAGGTGCCCGGTCAGCAGGAAATGCCCGCCTTCACCCAGCGCGCCGCGGAACATGACGTCGTCGTCGTCGCCGATCACAGTGGCTATTTCGCGGATTACCTGCCCTACCATACCTGGGAGCCGCGCCCGGTGACCGGGTCCGCCGGTCTTGAGCCGGAAAGCTGGTCGCCCGCGCATGAGGCCTGGGCCGGGATGCAGTTCCAGAGCCGGTTCGAGAAAATCTCCAACCGCCCCGCGCGCCCGGAGGATTATCAGGTCTGGATGGCGCTGAGAACGCTGGGAGAGGCCGCGACCCGCACCAAGTCCGAGGATTTTGCCACGCTGCGCGACTACATCGCCAGCGGGAAGATGGAGCTTGCAGCCTTCAAGGGCCAGAAGCTCACCTTCCGCGACTGGGACGGGCAGTTGCGCCAGCCCATCCTGCTGGTCGCAGGGCCGGTTGTGGCCACGGTCTCGCCGCAGGCGGAGTTCCTGCATCAGGTCAGCCAGCTCGACACGCTGGGGATCGACCGGCCAGAGACGCAATGCAAACGCTGAGGGGGGAATGATGACACGATTGGCCTTGCTGCTCTGCACAGCCGCGCTCGCCGGAGGGCCGGCTTTCGCGGACAAGATTTTCGTCTCCAATGAAAAGGGCAATTCGATCAGCGTGCTCGATGCCGACAGTCTGGAGGTCATCCATACCATAACGGGCATGCAACGCCCGCGCGGCATCACCGCAAGCCCGGATGGCAAGATCATCTATGTCTGCGCTTCCGACGATGATCTGGTGCGCGTCTATGACGCCACGACCTATGAGGAACTACCCTCGCTGCCCTCCGGGCCGGATCCGGAACTGTTCGTGCTGCACCCCTCCGGCAACCCGCTCTACATCGCCAATGAGGATGACAACATCGTCACCGTGGTCGATGTCCATACGCGGCAGGTGCTGGCGGAGGTTCCGGTCGGCGTCGAGCCGGAGGGTATGGGCGTATCGCCGGATGGCAAGACGGTGGTCAACACCTCCGAAACCACCAACATGGCGCATTTCATCAACACCGAAACGTTCGAGATTTATGAGAACGTGCTGGTGGACAGCCGTCCGCGTTTCGCACAGTTCAATTCGGATGGCTCGATGCTCTACGTCACCGCAGAGATCGGCGGCACGGTAAGCGTCATTGACCCGGCGAAGTCGGAGGTTGTCCATACGATCACCTTCGCCGTGCCGGGCGTGCTGCCGGAAGCCCTGCAACCCGTCGGCCTGCGCCTCACCCCAGACGACAAGACCATCTTCGTCGCTCTTGGCCCCGCCAACCGGGTGGCGGTGGTGAACGGTGAGACATGGGAGGTGGAGGACTATCTGCTGGTCGGTCAACGGGTCTGGCAGCTTGGGTTCTCGCCCGACCACAAATGGCTCTACAGCACGAACGGTAATTCCAACGACATCTCGGTCATCGATGTCGCCAACCGCAAGGTGGTGAAATCGGTGCAGGTGGGCGAACAGCCCTGGGGTGTCGTGGCAGTCAAATCTGAGTAGTAAGGGAGGATGCAATGAAACAATGGATCGCCGGTGCGGCGCTCATCGCTGCGGTGCTCGGGGCGCCCGTCGCAGCGCAGCAGTTCGACTATGGTTTCGCCGGCCTGATGGGCAAGGCCAACCGGTCGCAGCTTCCCGATCTGACGCTGGCCGCGGGCAAACCGGTGGCCGAGGGGCCGATCGAACTGAAATCGGGCGGCTACTACAAGATGAAGATCAACGCCGACGGATCGCAGGAATTGGCGCTGTCGGGAGGAGATTTCTTCCGCGCGATCTGGATCAACGAGATCGTCATCAACGGCATCGAAATTCGGCCGATGGGCGTTCATTCCATCGAGTTCGACAAGGCGGGCACTGCGGAAGTGTCCTTCATCGCGGTGCTTCCGGGCAAGTACGAACTGCATATTCCGGGATCGACCGGAGAGTCGCAAAAAGCCGTATTTACTATTCGCTGAGTTTTTTTTGAGGGAGGAGTATGACAATGAAACCTATCCTGATTGCAGCCGGCATCCTGATGATGGCGGGCCCCGCGCTGGCCGATGACAAGGCGACGCCGGAGCAGCTCACCCGCATCGACGAGGTATTGAAGTCGATGAGCTGTGAGGTGGATCATGACAACGTCGAGGTGGAAAACGGGATCTTCGATCTCGACGACGTCATGTGCGCGGACGGGCAGTATGACATCAAGCTCGACGCGTCCTACAACGTGACGAACCGCCGGAAGGAGTAAGGGTGTGGGCGGCAGGGTGCAAAGTGGCGCGACCGGCCTGCCGCCCGCGCTTTCCATCCGGGGGGTAAGCCATCGCTTCGGCAGAGTGGTCGCGCTGGAGGATGTGAGCTTTACCGTGCCCCGTGGGAGTTTCACGGCCCTTCTGGGGGTGAACGGCGCGGGAAAGACCACGCTTTTCTCGCTTATAACAAGGCTTTACGATTCAAACTCCGGCGTGATCGAAGTGGCTGGCCATGATGCGCGCCGCGATGCGGGAGAGGCGCTGGCGCGGCTGGGCGTGGTGTTTCAGAGCCGGGCGCTCGACCTTGATCTGACGCTGCGGCAAAACCTCACCTATCACGCCGCTTTGCACGGGATGGGCGGGAAGACCGCTGCGGCGCGGATCGCCGATGTGTTGCGCCTTGTCGTTCTGCAGGACAAGGAGGGGCAGCGGGCGGGCACACTCTCGGGAGGTCAGCAGCGACGGGCGGAAATCGCGCGTGCGCTGCTGCACGGGCCCGAGCTGCTGCTTCTGGATGAGGCGACGGCGGGGCTGGATGTCCGCTCCCGCGCGGAGGTTCTCGCGCTGGTGCGGCGGCTGATCCGGGAGGAGGGGGTTTCGACCCTGTGGGCCACCCATGTGTTCGAGGAGATCGCGCCGGAGGATCACGTGGTCATTCTCCACAAGGGGCGCGTGCTGGCCGACGGTCTTGCAGGGCGTATCGGCGAGGGCGGGCTGACACCGGCGTTCCTTGCCCTCACGGGAGAGACGGCGTGAACGCCAACCAAGGATCAGCGGCATGACCACGGTTGAGGAGCGCCATGCCCCATCGCGGCGGATGCGGAGACCGCGCCTTCTCCGCCCCGGTTCGGGCGTCGCTTTCCGTGGTATCGCGCGGCGGGAGTTCCTGCGCTTCTTCCATCAACGCGAGCGGTTCTTTGCCGCGCTGGTGCGCCCGCTGGTCTGGCTGTTCATCTTTGCGGCGGGCTTCCGGTCGGTGCTCGGGCTCTCCATCACGCCGCCCTACCAGACCTATGTTCTTTATGAGGAATACGTCACGCCGGGTCTTTGCGGAATGATCCTTCTGTTCGCCGGGATGCAGTCGTCGCTTTCCATGGTGTATGACCGGGAAACGGGGGCGATGCGGACGCTGCTGGTCAGCCCCTATCCGCGGTGGTTCCTGCTCGGATCGAAACTTTTCGCCTCGGTCCTTGTGGCGACGCTTCAGGTCTATGCCTTTCTGCTCATTGCCTGGTTCTGGGGGATCGAACCGCCGGTGTGGGGTTATGTCGCGGTGTTTCCCGCGCTGATCCTTGCAGGTCTGATGCTGGGATCTCTGGGGTTGCTCATCTCATCCACCATCCGGCAGTTGGAGAATTTCGCGGGTGTGATGAACTTCGTTATCTTCCCCATGTTCTTCGCTTCGACCGCGCTTTACCCGCTTTGGCGGATGCGGGATGCGAGTGTTCTGCTGCACGATATCTGCGCGCTGAACCCGTTCAGCCATGCCGTCGAACTGATCCGATTTGCGCTTTACGGCCGGTTCGACCCGCTGTCTTTCTGGGTGGTGCTGGGCTGCTTCGCGGCGTTCTTCGGCGCGACCGTTTTCATGTATGATCCGGCCAAAGGTCTTTGGCGTGGCCGGGGAAAGGGGGGAGCATGATCCGCTGGATCGCCACCGTCATCTGTCTTGCGGGCACGCCCGCGCTGGCCGCGGGACCGGTGGACCCGGATTGGCCTTGCATCCAGCGCCGGGTGCCGCATCTGTCGCTCGGCCAGGTCTGGTCCGGCCCGGTGCCGGATGCCGCGGCGACGGAACGGTCACAGAGCGCGGAGATCCGGGATCTCGCCCGGGTCATTTCTTTGCGCCGGACCGATCTGAAGGAGGCAGGCGAGGCGATAGACAGCTTTGCCCCGGGCCGCTCGGCGACGGATTTGACGGCACTCATGGTGGCCACGTTCCGGGATATCGACACCACGCGGGACCGTGTGATGAGCGGTATCACCCGCTATGCCCACAAGCAGGAGGATCTGGATCGCGAGATCAACGCCCGGCGCAATGAGTTCGACACCGTAAATGCCGCGGAACCCAAGGATTTCGACCGGCTCGACGCGCTGGAGACCCAGATCGACTGGGCGACGCGGGTTTTTCGTGACCGGCAGCAATCCCTGACCTATGTCTGTGAGACGCCTGTCATCCTCGAGCAGCGGGCCTTTGCGCTCGGCCGACTCATCGCGGCCCACCTGCCGGAGTGAAACGCCTGCCGCGCCGTTACCGACTCAACCTGTCTTCGCGGTTGGCGCTTGCTGCTGCAACGCTCGCACTGCTCACTGTCGCCGCGGCGGGGGTCGCGCTCTATGGTCTGGACCGGACGGCGCGGCTTGCGGCGGAGGCCATGGCGGCACAGCGGCGACTTGAGGCCTATGCGACCTATTCCGGCCGGGTGAACGAGTGGACGCTGTCGTTGATATCCGGCGCTCCGGCCGGTGATGCGGGGGTCATCGCCTCGCTCGATGCGCTTGACCGGCTGACGGAGGAGGACATCGCGGCGGCGCAATCGGAGGCCGAAGCCGCGGAGCGGACGCAGGGCCATGTGCCCGCGCGGCTCCGTGCGCAATTCGGACAGTTGTCGCGGAGCATGACGTCATCTGCCAGCGGTGCGGCCAGCGTAACGGCGGCCCAGCTTTACGCGGCCTCGGCCCCCGCGATCATCGGCCAGCAGATCGTGCGGGAGGCGGAGCGTCGCGACGAGGCCCTCACCCAGATGGAGGCCGCACGGCGGGGGATGCGGCGGGCCGCCATCGCCATCGGCATCGCGGCCCCTCTGGTGCTCGGTGTGCTTTATCTCGCCATCCTCCGGCCGCTGTTCAGTCGGCTGCAGAGCGCCAGCCGCGCGGCGGAGCGGCTGGTGGCCGGCGGGGCGGTCGGCGAAGGTTACGGCCATGACGAGCTGGGCCTGCTGTTCGCGCGGCTTCGGCAGATGGCCGCGCGGCTTGACCGGCGGCGCGGCGCCCTCCTGCGCGACCGGGAGCGGCTTGGCCAGCTGGTGGAGGAACGGACGGCCGAGCTTTCCCGCGCCAATGAGCGGCTTGAGGCGGCTGACCGGCAGCGCCGGCGTTTCTTTACCGACGTGAGCCATGAGCTGCGCACGCCGCTCACCGTCATTCTGGGGGAGGCGGAACTGGGCGCGCAGCGGGGCGATGCGGAGACCCGCGCCGCCTTTGCCACGATAGAAGCCCGGGCGTTGCGTCTTTTCCGCCGGATCGAGGATCTGCTTCGGATCGCGCGTTCGGAGAGCGGTCAGCTTGAGCTGCGACAGGAGCAGGTTGATCTGTCTCGCGTGGTGGCGATGGCTGTTGCCGATCTTCAGCCTCTGGCGCAACGGGGAGGGTTGGCGATCGTCACCGATGTCCCGTCCCTTGTCGTTACCGCCGACCCGGATTGGCTGCGGCAGGTCATCTCCGGCATCGTGGAAAACGCTGTGAAATATGCCGGACGTGGGGCGACGCTGACGATCCGCGGGGCGGAGGCGGGGCAGATGGCGGCGCTCACCCTGACCGACGACGGGCCCGGTATGCCGCCACAGATGCGGGCGCACCTTTTTGACCGTTTCGCGCGCGCGGGCGAAGCGCCCGGCTTCGGTGTGGGGCTTGCACTTGCAGCCTGGGTGGCAGAGGCTCAGGGCGGCGGGCTCGAACTCCTGCCCGCGACGGAGGAGCAAGGGACGCGTCTCTGCCTGACCCTGCCGCTCTGGAAGGAGGAGACATGACGCGCATCCTGATCGTCGAGGACGATGCCGATATCGCTTCGCTGCTGGCGCGCGGGCTGGGCGCCGCGGGTCATGCCACCGACTGGGCGGAAACGCCGGAGGCCGCGATGGACAGGCTCGGTGGGGCGGATTACGACGCGGCGATCATCGACATGATGCTCGGCCATGACAGCGGTGCCGCGCTGCTGAGCGACATGCGGGCGCGCGGTCACCGGCTGCCAGCCATCATGCTCTCTGCACTTTCGCGTGTGGAAGAGCGGGCGGAAGGGCTGTCCGCCGGCGCGCAGGATTACGTGGTGAAGCCGTTCCAGATGAGTGAGCTGCTGGCGCGGCTGGAAGTGCAGCTTGTCCGGGCCGCGCCGCGGGTGGAGCCGATGCGCCTCGCGGGACTGTCCTATGACGGTGCCACGCGCACCGTGACCGGGGCTGCCCGCTCCGTGCTGCTGACGGAGCGGGAGGGGGAGTTGCTGGCCTATCTGCTGGCCCGCCCCGGCGACGTGCTGAAAAGGGCGGAGATCTTCGACGCGCTCTGGGCGCCGTTGGGCGGTTCGACGGAGAATGTCGTGGATGTCTATCTGGGATATCTGAGACGAAAACTGGGAAATTTCACCGAATACGGACTCGCGCTTCGGACGATGCGGGGGCGGGGATTCGTGCTGACGCTGGAGGATGAATGAGGCTCTGTCTCGTGCAAACAATCGCCCGTATGGTTGCCGGCGCCGTTGCCGCAGCCGTTCTTTCGTTGCCATTGCAGGCTGGCGTCCTGTCGGATGCCGTCATGGCGCCGGGAGGCTTCGCGGGGGCACAGAGTGGTGTGTTGCTCAACTACAGCCACAGCCGGACCCTGCCGCCGAGCGCGCCGAAGAACAACCTGACCGACACGCATGTCTGGCTGCAGTCCGATCCGGGGGAGCATGGCCCCGTGCTGTCGCTGTTCGAAGAGAGGGACGGCAAGACCCGGCCCATCGCGGCCTTTCCGGCGCAGGGAGCGAACCCGGTGCTGCTCTACTATCTGGAAGGCGTGGTGCATGCGATGGCTGAGGCGACGGGAGGCAGTCCCTTCTATATCCGCAACCGGATACGGGACGCGCTGGTCGCGGCCCCTGCGGGAGAGGTCGTGGATGGTCGCGTCACCGCCGTCGTCACTCCTTTCGCCAGCGACCCCAACCGCGCGCATATGGGCAGCTTCGGGGATCTGACGCTGACCATCACCTATCCGAGCGATGCGCCGACGCGGCTTCTCAGCCTTTCGGCGGATACACCGGATGGGGATGAGGGTTATCATGACACGATGCATCTCATGGGGGAGTGACAGATGCGCCCGTCCTTTATTCTCGCGCCGCTCGCGCTGGCTTTGACGGCCGGAGCGGCGCCGGTCGTGAATGATTACCCGACCAATGCCCGGGCGGAGTATGTCTTCGCCTGCATGGCAACGAACGGTCAGACGCAGGTAGCGCTGGAGAAGTGCTCCTGCTCCATCGACGAGATTGCCCAGATCGTTCCCTATGACCGTTATGTGGAGGCGGAAACCGTGTTGCGCATGCGTCAGACCACGGGGGAGCGTGCCGCGGTGTTTCGCGGCAATGCACCGACGACCTCGCTTGTGGCAGAGTTGCGACGGGCGCAGGCCGAGGCGGAGATGACCTGCTTCAACTGACCGCACGCCCTCTTGCCATTCGCGCCGCTCTCCGGGAAAGGAGGGTGGCCGCGCCGGTCACCCGCGCTGGCCTAGCGAAACCTTGAGCGGGATATTCCCCATGAAATGCCTGATCCTTCAGCCGATCCACGCCGCGGGCCAACGCCTTCTTGTGGAGGAGGGCATCACGCCGGTTCTTGCGCCGGACACCCGGCTGGCGACGATCCTGCCGCTCATCTCCGATTGCGATGCCGTCATTACCCGTGACCATGGCCTGTCGGCGGCGGCGTTCGCGGGCGGGCAGCGGCTTCGCGTGGTTGTCGTCCACGGCACGGGACATGACGCGGTAGACAAGGCGGCAGCGGCGGCGCAATCCGTTCTGGTCTGCAATACGCCGGGCGAAAATGCGCGCTCCGTATCGGAACTGGCGCTTGGCCTGCTGCTCGCGGCGGCGCGGCGCATCCCGGCGGCGGATCGCTCCGAGCGGGCCGGGGTGACAGGTTTCCGGGAGTCCGCGTCGTTCAGCGAACTGTCCGGCAAGACTGCGCTGATCGTCGGCTGGGGGGCGATCGGTAGCGGGCTCGGGCAGATGCTGGCCACGGCCTTCGGGATGCGGGTGATGGTCTATTCGCCGCGCGGGGATGTTCAGCCTCCGTTCGAACGGGTGGAGCGGCTGGAGGATGCGCTGCCGCTTGCGGATGCCATCTCGCTGCACACGCCCCTTCGCCCGGAGACGCGGCATCTGATGAATGCGGAGCGGCTGGCGCTGGTGAAGTCCGGCGCGATTCTTGTGAACACGGGGCGGGCGGGGCTGGTAGATGAGGTGGCGCTGACGGCGGCGCTGGCCTCCGGGCACCTTGGTGCGGCGGCGCTTGACGTCTATGAGCATGGCGCGCCGACCGGACCTCTTGCGGCCTTTCCGAACGTCATCTTCACCCCGCATCTGGGTGCGACGACGGAGGAGGCGCTGCGGCGCGTCGCGGAAGGCGCCGCCCGCCATGTGATCACAGCGCTTCGGGGCAAGCGTCCTGCCACCGCCCTGAACCCGGAAGTCTGGCTGGACGTGCCGGCAGAGTGAGCGCCTAATCCTCCCGGGCCGCGACCTGCGTCTGGCGGGGGCCGCGGTCGAAGCGATAGAACAGGTTGGGTTCGGAGGTGAGGTAAATCTCCCCCTCCGGCCCTACGGCGACGCCTTCCGCCTGCGGGATGGTTTCTGCGAGACCGTGCCAGCCCTTCCACAGCGGCATGACGGAGACCGGCGTTCCATCCCGCCGGTATTCGGAGAGCGTGCCGCTCATCTCGCTCAGCAGGAGTAGATTGCCGGTCCTCTCGTCCTGCGTGATCGATGAGAGATCGCCTGCCGCATGGCCAAAGCTGTGGCCGGGCTTCCACTCCCGGATATCGACAGCCAGCGCTTCGCCTGCGGCCGCCTGCTCCAGCCCGGTGATTTCCAGCACCCGCACGGGCAGCATTTCCTGTGTCACCAGCAGGCGCCGGTTCACCGCATCCCAGTGAAGCCCTTCGATCCCCATGTTTCCGAAAAGGCCGAGGTTCAGCACGGTTCCTGCTGCGCCCGACAGGTCGAGTTCGGTGGCCTCTGCGGGAAGGTCAAACAACACGATCCGCTGCCGGGCTTCCTCCGCCAGTGCGAACCGCGTGCCCTCGATATACGCGATACCCTCCGGGTCATCGATGCCTTTCAGAGGTATGCGGCGCAAAAGCGCCCCTGTGCGTGACAGCTCCACCACCTCAGCCGGGCGGTTTACCACACCGAAGAGCGTTCCCGTCTCAACGTTGAAGGTCAGGCCGGAGAGGTTGTCCCGGAGACCGGCAACCTGAACACCCTGCACCGCGGCACTGTAGGCGGGAAGCCAGATCGACCCTTCCGTCTCCTCCGCCCCCCTCTGTCCGAGAAGCTGGAAAGCGACGCCGCCAAGTCCGCTCATCCAGAGCCAGCCGCTCGTGCCTGTTAAGGCGAGGAGGGCGGTGACAGCCGCGGCGCGCAGCGCTCGCTTCGCGGGTCGCTCCCTGGCGACCCGCCCATGGAGATACGAATGGTCGGTCATGCTCTGTCCCCATGCGCCGGATCTCTGTCCGGTGTGCTGCCGCGGTCTCCTAGCAGACAGGCGCGGGCCTGTCGCGGGCAATCACCATGCATCCGCAGCATTCCGTCCACACACGACAGCGATATGTCGTGGGCCACGCGGGATCATGACAAATGCGACTGGCCTTGACGCGGGCGGTGCGGCTAGGGTCGCCGAGACTGAAGAACCGGGGGACGATGATGGACATGATGGCACGGCTGGTCGCCGCAGTCGGCGGCGCGATGGTCTGGGCGCGGCGCCGCGACACACCCGAAACACAGGCGACGGGTACTGCCCCCCGCATCCCCACCGCCCGGAAACAGGGATTGATGACCCTGAAGATGCCGACGGCCAAAGGATGGGAACCGGGCGGGACGCCGACGCCCGCAGCAGGGCTCGCGGTCAATGCCTTTGCCACCGGTCTTGCCCACCCCCGGTGGATCGAGGTGTTGCCCAATGGCGATGTGCTGGTAGCCGAAGCGTTGCAGGAACCGCGCGCCCCGCAAGGCTTGATGGACCGGGCGATGCAGGCCACGATGCACCGTGCGGGCGCGGTGGGAAGGAGCGCGAACCGCATCAGCCTTTGGCGGGATGAGGACGGCGATGGCGTGGCGGAGGTGCGGGAGGTCTTTGTCGAAGGACAGCGACAGCCCTTCGGCATGGCGGCGACAGAGGACACCTTCTACCTCGGGAATACCGATGGGATCGTTGCCTTTCCCTATCAGCGCGGTCAGCGGCGGCTGGAAGGCGCCGGGCGGCGCATTGTGGAGTTCAAGCCGGGCGGTCACTGGACGCGGAGCCTCCTGCTCTCCGCCGACGGCAAGCAGCTCTACTGCGGTGTCGGCTCCCTCTCCAACATCGGCGACGAAGGAATGGCGGTGGAGGAGGGCCGCGCGGCGATCTGGGAAGTTGACCTTGCCAGCGGCAGCGCGCGGGTCTTTGCCTCCGGTCTCCGTAACCCCGTGGGGATGGCGTGGGAGCCGGAGACGGGCGCGCTCTGGACAGTGGTGAACGAGCGTGACGGATTGGGAGATGAGACACCGCCCGATTACCTCACCTCCGTTCGGGAAGGCGGCTTCTATGGCTGGCCCTACTGCTATTGGGGGCAGGTTGTGGACGATCGCGTGCCGCAGGATGCGGCTGCGGTCGCCCGGGCCATCCGGCCGGATTACGCGCTCGGCGGCCATACGGCCTCGCTCGGGCTCTGTTGGGTGCCGAAGGGGACCTTGCCGGGATTTTCCGCCGGAATGGTTATTGGGCAGCACGGCTCATGGAATCGCGCAAAATTAAGTGGTTACAGACTGATCTTCGTGCCATTTGAGAACGGAAAACCCAGCGGCGAACCGCGCGATCTGCTGACGGGATTTCTGTCGCAGGACGAAAAGTTCTCCTTCGGGCGTCCCGTCGGCGTCGCCATCGGACCGGATGGGAAGTCCCTGCTGCTGGCCGATGACGTGGGCAACGTCATCTGGCGGGTCGCTGGCGCCTGACAGCACCCCAAAAGAAGAAGGAGGGCCCGAAGGCCCTCCCGTCATCAAATCAGCCGTTCCGCTGCTTGCCCTTTGGCGCACCATAGGCCGGCTTGGCGCGCTTCGGGGTGTATTTCGCCTCACCGCGCGGACGCTCCCGATCACTGGGTGCAGCGCTGCGGGGCTTGCGCACCTCACCGTCGCTCAGGGGTTTGTCGCTGTAGGATTGCCCCCCGAAGGATTTGCCGCCGTAGGGTTTTTCGGGGCGATCCTTATCGGCGAAGCGGGGCTTGGCGAAGCTGCGCGGCCCGCGGTCTTCGCCGGCAGGCTTCTTGCTGAACTTGCGCTCGCCCGTGCCCTCATCGTTGAAGCTGCGCTCCCGCGGGAAGGGCTTTTTGCCGTAGGGTTTGTCGCTTTCACCCCGCGGGCGCTCGTCGTTATACGGGCGGTCCTTGGCGTAGGGCTTGTCGCCCTGACGGCCCGGCTTGCCGGCGAAGGTCCGCGGACGCGGCGCGGGCATATCCGGCACACCATCCGTCGCTTCCAGGATGATCCCGTCGGCGATCTCGCGATCGGGGCCGAGGGTGGCAAGGAAGTGTTCGACCGCCTCCAGAGCGATCTCCACGAAGGTTTCCTCGTCACCGATGCGGATGGCGCCGATCTCCTTGCGGGTCACGCCCCCCGCATCGCAGATTTTCGGCATCAACCACTTCGGATTGGCGTTGCGATCCCGTCCGATGGACAGGCGGAACCAGCGGCTCGGGCCGAAGCTCTGGCCTTGCGGGTTGCGCGGCATCACGGAGAGCAGTTCCTCGGGCGCTGAGCGCTGCCCCTGCCACAGGCGGAGCACGGCGAGCGCCAGAGCTGCCGGTTCCCGCTCGGCAAGAAGCTGGTCGAGGGCGCGGGCCTCGGCCTCCGTGGCCTCCTCGGCCCATACCGGGTCGGCAAGGAGCCGCGATTCATCCCGCTCCCGCACTGCATCGGCGGAAGGTGCGGCCTCCCATTCGGCGCGAAGCTTCGCTGCGGCGAGCAGCCGCTCCGCCTTGCGGCGGGAGCGCGGCGGAACGATCAGCGCGGAGAAACCCTTGCGCCCGGCCCGGCCGGTGCGGCCGGAGCGGTGAAGCAGGGTTTCCTCATTCATCGGGAGTTCCGCATGAATGACGAGGTCGAGGTTCGGAAGGTCGATCCCGCGCGCGGCCACATCGGTCGCCACGCAGACGCGGGCGCGGCCATCGCGCATCGCTTGCAGCGCATGGCTCCGCTCACCCTGCGACAACTCGCCGGACAGGGCGACGACGGCGAACCCGCGGTTCGACAACCGCGTGACCAGCCGCGAGACGGCCGCACGGGTATTGGCGAAAATGATGGTGTTCGGCGCTTCGTGGAACCGGAGCAGGTTGGTGATCGCGTTCTCTTCGTCATGCTCGGCGACGAGCACGGCGCGATAGTCGATGTCGCTGTGCTGACCACCGGTCGTCTGCACGGAGATCCGCTGCGCATCACGCTGGTATTCGGAGGCGAGCGTCGCGATGGCGCGGGGAACGGTCGCGGAGAAGAGCAGCGTCTGACGGTCTTCGGGCGCCGCTTCGAGGATGGTTTCCAGATCCTCGCGGAAGCCCAGGTCGAGCATTTCGTCGGCTTCGTCCAGCACCACGGCCCGCACGGCGGAGAGATCGACCGATCCGCGACGCAGGTGGTCGCACAGCCGCCCCGGCGTGGCGACAAGGATATGCACCCCGCGTTCCAGCGCGCGACGTTCCCCGCGCATGTCCATCCCGCCCACGCAGGAGGCCAGCACGGCACCCGCGCCGGCGTAAAGCCATTCAAGCTCCCGCTTCACCTGAAGCGCAAGCTCCCGCGTCGGCGCGATGACAAGGGCGAGCGGCGCTTCGGCGATGCCGAAACGTTCATCCTCGCCCAGAACGGTCGGCGCGATGGCAAGGCCGAAGCCCACCGTCTTGCCCGAGCCGGTCTGCGCAGAGACAAGCAGGTCAAGCCCCCGGAGCGACGGCTCGGTGACGGCCTCCTGCACCGGAGTAAGTGTGGAGTATCCGCGCGCGTCGAGCGCGGCCAGAAGAGACTGTTTCACGCGAGAGTGTCCGAGTTCCAGAGAAGGGGAGGGGGCTCCGGCTGCAGGCCATGTCGGCCCGCCGCCTCCCGAGCCCCGGTAAAGCGAAGTTGGTCCCATACAGAATATCTTGCGAATGGTAAAGTAAAATCGTGCCGGTTGTGTCAAAACGCCCGGTCAGATCACCCCCCAGGTTGCGGTAATGATGAAAGATCCGCAGTTGACCCGCAAGGATACCTCGTCGTGCAGAGCCTCTTGCTGACCCGGTCCGTCAGAAATTCCGTGAGAGGCAAACCCGTGCAGCCAGCTAAAATCCCGCGGCAAGGTGCGGATACGCGCTGTTTTGCCACGTCACCTTGGGATAGTCTGGGGTGTAGGGGGGAACGCTGTCGCTTGACGGAGCAGGCTTCTGAACACAGAAATCGCGCTCATGACGGTTTTCCGGAACCAATTTCCAAACAGGGAGAGAAACATGTCCACGCGTGATCTTCTGGCTGCTTCGGCGCTCGCGCTGGTGTTGGGGGCAGGGGCTGCCTCGGCGCAGATGGTGCTGAACCGCGGCAATGACACCGATCCGTCATCGCTCGACCCGCATCAGACCTCTACAGTTGCGGAGAGCAATGTGCTTCTGGACCTGTTCGAGGGGCTTCTCGCCTTCAACACGACAGGCGAGGCGGTACCGGGCATGGCGGAGCGTTGGGACATCTCCGAGGACGGACTGACCTACACATTCCATCTGCGCGACTCGAAATGGTCGAACGGCGATCCTGTCACGGCGGACGACTTCTCCTTCGCCTATCACCGGATCATGGATCCCCAGACTGCGGCGGGCTACGCTTCCATCCTGTTCCCGATCAAGAACGCTGAAATGGTGGCGGGCGGGAAGATGCCGCTCGATCAGCTTGGCGTGAAGGTCATCGATCCGAAGACGCTGGAGATCACGCTCGAGGCACCCACGCCTTATTTTCTTGAGCTGCTGACCCATCAGACCGCGCTCCCGCTGCACCGCAAATCGGTGGAGGAGCTTGGCAACCAGTTCACCCGCCCCGGCAATCTGGTGAGCAACGGCGCGTTCAGACTGGCCAGCTTTACCCCGAATGCGCAACTCGTGATGGAGAAAAACCCCGGCTACTACGACGCGGGCAATGTCAGAGTTGACCGGATCAATTACATCCCCTTCGAGGACCGCTCCTCCTGCATCCGCCGTTTCGAGGCGGGAGAAGTGCAGATCTGCTCCGACGTGCCCGCGGAACAGATGGATTATGTGCAGAAGAACCTGACGCAGGAACTGCGCATAGCGCCCTATCTCGGGGTCTATTATCTGCCGGTGAAGGGTGCGGAGGGAAGCCCGCTGAAGGATGCGCGCGTCCGCAAGGCGATCTCCATGGCCATCGACCGCGATTTCCTTGCCAATGAGGTCTGGGCCAAGACCATGCTGCCGAGCTACGCCTTTGTTCCCCCGGGCATCGCCAACTATGTCGATGGCGGTGTCACGGTGGATTACGCGAGCGAAGACCTGTTCGACCGCGAGGATGAGGCGAAGAAACTGCTGGAAGAGGCGGGCGTGGCGCCCGGCAGCCTGACGGTGGAGCTTCGCTACAACACGTCCGAGAACAACAAGAACACGATGGCGGCAATCGCCGACATGCTGAAGAACATCGACATCAATGCGCGGCTGAACGAGGTCGAGGGGACGACCTACTTCAACTACATGCGGGAGGATGGGCCTTTCGACATCTCGCGCGCGGGCTGGATCGGGGACTACAACGACCCGCAGAACTTCCTCATGATCAACATGGGGAACACGCCTTTCAACTATTCGCGCTGGAAAAGCCCGGAATATGACGCGCTGATGAACAAGGCGGCGGAGACGCTCGACCTTGGGGAGCGGGCCAAGGTGCTGGCCGAGGCAGAGACGCTTTTGCTCGACCAGCTTCCGGTCATTCCGATCCTCTCCTACTCCTCCCGGGCGCTGGTTTCCACCAAGGTCGGCGGGTATGACGACAACCTGATGGACAAGCATCCGACGCGCTGGATGTCGGTCAACTGACCCGGATGGGGCGGCCTCCGCCCCGTTCCACCGGTGTCCATGTGCGACGTCGGTGCGGATTGACGCTGCTTCCGGCATATGACATCGGCAGCCTCCAGACAGGCTGCCGTTCTCCGGGTCAGGCCCGGTCGCAGCGATTCTCTGGACGGCACGCCTTCCTCTTTCTTTCGCGTCAGCGATGGGCCGCAGCGGTTCGGGCTGACTTCTGCTTCAGGGCGGCCCTGCGGGGTCCGTCCCGTTCTCTCGGGAAACCAACCGATGCTCGGATATACCCTGCGCCGGGTCGTGAGTGCGGTGCCGACGATTTTCATCATCGTCACGCTCACCTTCTTCGCGATCCGTATCGCTCCGGGGGGACCGTTCGATCTGGAACGTCCGCTCGACCCACTGATCCTCGCAAACCTTCAGCGCGCCTACAATCTCGATGCGCCGCTCTGGCAGCAATATCTTAATTATCTCGGCAATCTGTTGCGCGGCGATCTCGGGCCGAGCTTCACACGCCGTGATTTTACGGTGAACGATCTGTTCGCGCAAGGGTTGCCCGTTTCCATCCTGCTGGGATCGCTGGCGCTCAGCACCGCGGCGGTGCTCGGGACGTTTCTGGGCGCAATCGCGGCGCTCCGTCAGAATTCGTGGCTCGACAACGGCATCGTGGCGGTGGCAACGCTCGGGATCACGACGCCGACCTTCGTGGTGGCGCCGTTGCTCAGCCTGCTGTTCGGCGTGATCCTCGGCATCCTTCCCGCCGGCGGCTGGAGCGGTGCCAACCCGGCATACTGGGTGCTGCCGGTCGCCACGCTCGCGCTGCCGCAGGTGGCGGTGATCGCGCGGCTGGTGCGGGGGGCGACGGTCGAGGCCCTCCGTGCAAACCACGTCAGGACGGCGCGCGCCTATGGCCTGCCGACCCGGATCGTCGTCGGGGTTCATGCCCTTCGTGCCGCGATGTTGCCCACGGTGAGCTACCTCGGCCCGGCGGCGGCGAGCCTGCTCACCGGATCGGTTGTGGTGGAGACGATCTTCGGCCTGCCCGGCATCGGACGCTATTTCGTTCAGGGTGCACTCGGGCGGGACTACACGCTCGTCATGGGGACGGTGGTGGTCATCGCGGTCTTTGTGGTGATCTTCAACCTGCTTGTCGATCTCGCCTATGCCTGGCTCGACCCGAGGGTGCGCTATGACTGACACAGACATGAACCTGGCACCGGCAACGACGAGCCGGTCGCTCTGGCAGGACGCCTGGTTGCGGCTTCGCAAGAACCGGACGGCCGTGGCGAGCCTCTTCGTGCTGATCTTCCTTGCCCTCGCGGGGATTTTCGGGCCGATGCTCTCGCCGCATTCCTATACGCAGATCTATCAGAACTACGTGCGCGTACCGCCGAGCCTCGAGGCCTATCCGCGCGCCGACGCGATCCTGCCCGCCTTTGAGGGGTTGATGAGCCGCGCGCGGATCGAGGGCACACCGGAGCTTTCTGGCGGCACGGTCTCGGTGGAACTGACGGCGACCACGCCGATCGACGAGCGTGTGCTGCGCTATTTCCAGCGCTCGGACCTGTTCACCAACCCTGAACTCACACTGGCGGAAGACGGGTTGAGCGGCACGCTCTCCGCGCATGTCGAGCGGAGCTACTTCTTCCTGGGCACCGACAACCTCGGGCGCGACATGCTCTCCCGCATTCTCATCGGGGTCAGGATCTCGCTCGCCATCGGGCTACTCGCCTCCGGCATGGCGCTGGTGGTGGGCGTGACCTATGGCTCCATCTCCGGCTATCTGGGCGGGCGGGTGGACAACGTGATGATGCGGATTGTGGACATCCTCTATTCGCTGCCCTTCATCTTCTTTGTCATCCTGCTGCTGGTGTTCTTCGGACGGAGCCTCGTCATCATTTTCATCGCCATCGGCGCGACGGAATGGCTGGATATGGCGCGGATCGTGCGGGGGCAGACGCTGAGCCTCAAGCGTCGGGAATTCGTGCAGGCGGCAGAAGCGATGGGTGCCACCAAGGCGGGGATCCTCAAGCGGCACATCATCCCGAACGCGCTTGGGCCGGTCATCGTTTTTGTGACGCTGCTGGTTCCGAAGGCCATTCTGGCGGAGAGCCTGCTCTCCTTCCTCGGCCTCGGCGTACAGGATCCGATGACTTCGCTGGGGCTGCTGATCTCGGAAGGCGCCGCCAACATGCGGGGTGCGCCGTGGCAGCTTTTCGGCCCGGCGCTCACCCTTACCGCCATCCTGTTTGCGCTGAACTTCCTCGGCGACGGGCTGCGCGACAGTCTCGATCCGAAGGAGCGCTGACATGTCCGAAACCATCCTTTCGGTCCGTGATCTTCGCGTGACATTCCAGACCAACGATGGCCCCGTCGCGGCGGTGAAGGGCGTGAACTTCGATCTGAAATCGGGCGAGACACTGGCCATCGTCGGGGAGTCCGGTTCGGGCAAGAGCCAGACCACGATGGCGCTCATGGGCCTGCTCGCGGCAAACGGGTCGGCGAGCGGCAGCGTCCGCTATCGCGGGCGGGAGATCCTGAACCTGCCCGACCGGGAGTTGAACAGGATCCGCGGCGCCAAGATCACCATGATCTTTCAGGAGCCGATGACCTCGCTCGACCCGCTCTACAGGATCGGGGATCAGCTCGCGGAGCCGCTGAAATACCATGGCGGCCTGTCTCGCCGCGCCGCGCGGCCGCGGATTCTCGAACTGCTGCGGCTTGTCGGCATACCGGAGCCGGAGCGGCGCATTGACAGCTATCCGCATGAGCTTTCGGGCGGTCAGCGGCAGCGTGTGATGATCGCGATGGCGCTGGCCAACGATCCCGACATCCTCATCGCGGACGAACCGACCACGGCGCTCGACGTGACCATCCAGGCACAGATCTTGGAGTTGCTGGCGGATTTGCAGCGGCGTCTGGGCATGGCGATCATCTTCATCACCCATGATCTGGGCATCGTGCGCCGCTTTGCAGACCACGTGGCGGTGATGCGGCAGGGTGAAGTGGTGGAGGATGGCACGGCCGAGGCGGTTTTCACCGCCCCCCGCCATCCCTACACACGGATGCTTCTGGATGCGGAACCCGACGTGCAGAAGCTTCCACCCTCGGGCTCCGCTCCGGTGCTGTTGAGCGGCGAGGACGTGCAGGTGACCTTTTCCAGCGGCGGCGGTCTGCTGGCGAAGCCGCATCTCGTGCATGCGGTTCGGGGCATCTCCGTCGCGCTGCGAGAAGGGCAGACCATCGGGGTGGTGGGAGAGTCCGGTTCGGGCAAGTCCACGCTGGGCCGCGCGCTCCTTAGGCTGGTGGAGAGCGAGGGGCGGATTGCATGGCTGGGCAAGGAACTCCCCCGCACGGTGGAAGAGATGCGTCCCTACCGGCGGGAACTGCAGCTGGTGTTTCAGGATCCGTTCGGCTCCCTGTCGCCCCGCATGACCGTCGGCCAGATCGTCACCGAGGGCCTGCTGATCCATGAGTCCCAACTCTCCGCTGCGGACCGCAGACGCCGTGCGATCGAAGCACTGACGGAGGTCGGCCTCGATCCCGCCATGCGCAACCGCTATCCGCACGAATTCTCTGGCGGACAACGGCAGCGGATCGCCATTGCGCGGACCATGATCCTGCGCCCGCGCGTCATCGTTCTGGATGAGCCGACGAGCGCGCTTGACAGGTCCGTCCAGAAGCAGATCGTCATGCTGCTGCTTGATCTCCAGCAGAAGCACGACCTGTCGTACTTCTTTATCAGCCATGATCTTGCCGTGGTGCGGGCGGTGGCGGATTACATCCTCGTCATGAAGGACGGCGAGGTGGTGGAGGAAGGTCCGACGGAGGCGGTTTTCGACGCGCCGCAGCAGGACTACACGCGAAATCTGATGGAGGCTGCGCTTTCCACCAAGCGGTTCCGGGAGGAGGCGGAGACGGCCTGAACCATGACGGCTCGAACCACGGCGGCCTGAAGCACGGCGGCCTGAAGCACGTTCAGCCGCAGTCGGCCGCCGCCCACAGGCGAAGCGGCGGCCCCGCCTGCCGCCCCAGTTCGCGGCACTCCCCCAGCGCGCAGAGCATCCAGCCGCCGGGTGTCTCGCCGGAGGCGGCGAGCACCACCTCCCGTTGGGCCGGTACGTGGGGGGTGTAGCGCCAGCCCTGCGCGGTGCGCACCGCATCGTCCGGGATTTCCATGCCTGCCCCCGGCCCCTGCACCTCCGCCTCGACAGGGCGGAGGGTGGTTTCCGTGACTTCCCATCGCTCGGTCCAGCGGGTGCGGGCAACGGAATGGGTCCAGCTCAAGGTGAAGTGGTCCGTGGCAAGGGCGAGTACCGCTCCGGCTACGGCCACGCAAAGCATCAGGCGATGGCCCGATCGCCCGACCGTGCGACGCGAAGACGCTGCACGATCACCACCGCCGCAGCGATGATGAGACCGGCCACATCCGTCTCCACCGTCGGCAACACGAGCAGCACGCCGCCACCGAAGGCAAGCAGACGCTCCCACCACTGCGCCCGCATGAACAGGAAGCCCACCACCGCGACCCCCCAGAGCGCCACTGCCACCGCCGCTTTGAAGGTGACGAACAGAACCTCCGCCCAGTAACCGAAGGTTTCGGCGAAGAAGGAGCCGGGGTAGGGATCTTGCAACATGAGCGCGGGCGAATAGACCGCGATGAACGGCATGATGAAACCGGCGATGGCAAGTTTCGTGGCGTCGATGGAGATCTTCAGCCCCGAGGTCTTGGCCATCGGCGCCGCTGCAAAACACGCCAGCGCGACGGGAGGCGTCAGGTCGGCCATGATGCCGAAGTAGAACACGAACATGTGGCTGACGATCAGTGGGACGCCAAGCTGCTCCAGCGCCGGACCGGCAAGGGAGGAGGTGATGATGTAGTTCGGGATCGTCGGTATCCCCATGCCAAGGATGAGGCAGGTGATCATCACGAGTACGAGCGACAGGAACAGGTTGTGCTCCCCGATCTTCAGCACGGCGCCGATGAAGGTGGAGGCGATGCCGGTCAGCGTCAGCGTGCCGATGACGATGCCGACGATCGCACAGGCCGCCGCCACCGGCAGCGCGTTCCGCGCGCCGAGGGCCAGCGAATCCCTGATGATGACCAATGCCCCCCGCGCGCCCTTCAGCACGAAACAAGCGATGAGCAGCGTGCCGATCACCAGCATGAGCAGGTTGACGCCATACTTCAGGAAGGCCGCGGAAGCGATTCCAACGGCAATCCAGAACGCCACCCGGAAGGCGAAGGGCCCGATGGTCGCCGCGATGGCCGTGCCGAGGATCAGCACAACCACCAGAGCCAGCCCCATGGAGCCTGCGAAGATCGGCGTGTAGTCGGCGAACAGAAGATAGACGAGCGCGCCGAGGGGAATGAACAGGCCCCATTGTTTCTTCACCGCCTGCCACGGGCTGGGAAGTTCGTCCTTGGACAGGCCCATCAGCTTGTGCTTGCCGGCCTCCAGATACACCGCCCAGAAGCAGGTGCCGAAGTACATCGCCGCAGGGATCAACGCGGCGCGAACGATATCACCGTAAGGAACGTTCAGCGTCTCCGCCATGATGAAGGCCACCGCGCCCATGATCGGCGGCATGATCTGCCCGCCCATGGAGGATGTCGCCTCGACCCCGCCCGCGAAGGACGATCGGAAACCGAACTTCTTCATCAGCGGAATGGTGAACTGACCCGAGGCCACTACGTTGGCGACGCCGGAGCCGGAGACGGTGCCCATCAACGCGGAGGAAAGCGTGCACACCTGTGCCGCGCCGCCCCGCCAGTGGCCGACCAGCCCAAGTGCCACGTCGTTGAACAGATCGAGCATTCCCGCCCGTTCAAGGAAGGCCGCAAAGACCACGAAGATGAAGATATAGGCCGAAGACACGTAGATCGGCGAGCCGTAGATGCCTTCGGTACCGAAGGCGAAATGCTCGATCAGGATTTCCCAGTCATAACCGCGATGGCCGAAGACACCGGGCAGATGCTGTCCGAAGGCGCAATAGCTCAGGAACAGACAGGCGATGATGAAAAGCGGCCAGCCCATCAGACGCCGTGCGAGCCAGAACACCAGCACGAGAAGGATCACCCCCATCGTCAGGTCCATGGGCGTGAGGAAGTTGGACCGCATGATGATGTCGCGGTAAAAGACCCAGTTATAGAGGCCGGTGCAGAAACCGACGGCACCGAGCAGCCAGTATGCGCGCCGCGCCATCGGTGTCTTTGTCAGCAGGTTGCCGATGAGAACGAAGCCCAGCAGCAGCAGAAAACCCACATGCATCGCCCGGACGATCTGGCTGGGCAGCGTGCCGTACATCGCCACCCAGATTTGAAAGAGGGAGAATACGAGGGCGATGCCATAGGCGATCTTGCCGGGAATACCCTCCCCAAAACCGGCGGGGAGTCCCTCGATCTGCTCCTCTGCGGTATGCTGGGCGGGCGGTGCTGCGGAAACATCTGTCACGGAGCGCTCCTTCAAATGCAATGGCGGAGGAGATGTGCCCATCCCCTCGCCAGATGGTCATGCGTCGGAGGTCAGTTCAGGACGCCGATTTCGCGGTAGTATTTCTCGGCACCCGGGTGGAGCGGGATCGGCAGATCCTTCACCGCCTTCGCCGGATCGAGGGCGGCCGCCGCGGAATGTGCGGCTTTCAGCTTGTCGATGTTCTCAAACATCAGTTTGGTCATCGCATAGACGGTTTCGTCTGAAACTTTGTCGGACGTCACCAGAATATTGGTAACCGCCGCTGTCGGCACGTCCGCTTCCTGACCGTCGTAGGTGCCGGCGGGGATGACGGTCGCGATGTAGGGCGGGCCGATCTTTTCGACCACCTCCGCCGGAATGGCGACGATGGTGATGTCATGGGTGGTCGCGAGGTCCTTGATGAAAGCCGCGCCCAGCCCGGCAGACTGAAGGGTGGATTGGAGCTGGCGGTTCTTGATGAGCTCGGCGGATTCGGAAAACGGCAGGAACTCCACGCGGCCCATGTCGTCATAGGACATGTCCGCGGCCTTGAAGATCTCGCGCGCGTTAAGCTCCGTGCCCGACGCGGGCGCGCCGACCGAAATGGTCTTGCCCTTCAGGTCTTCGAGCGAGGAAATCCCGGATGATTTCTCGGCCACGATCTGAATGTAATTGTTGTAGATACCGCCGATCGCGCGCAGGTTCGTCAATTCCGCCTTGAAGCCTGCATCCTTGTCACCTTTCCACCCGGCAACCACGGAATCACCGAGCGCGAAGGCCACTTCACCACGGCCCGCGGAAAGGAGGTTCAGGTTTTCAACGGAAGCCTTGGTGGCCTGAACTTGCGTGCGCGCGCCGTCGATGCCGGCGGCGTAAAGCTCCGACAGAGCGACGCCGAGCGGATAATAGACCCCCGAAGTGCCCCCCGTAAGCACGTTGATGAACTCGGCCTTGGCAACCGGTGCAGTCAGACCAAGGCTCGCAACGCCAAAAGCGGCGCCCGCGACGAAACGGGACATCATGGACATTCTGGTTCCTCCCCCAAATGTGATCCGCTGAGAGTGGAAGGGAATGAATTGCGGAAGAAGTGTTTTCTGTGGAATAATCCGTTGGATTAGAAATGAAACGTATATGCTTGATAAGTAATTGTATTATTCATGATTATTGTTGGGAATGTCTGGCGTGATCCTGGCGGATTCTTGCCAGCCGGATGAATGCGGGCAAGAATCCGCTAGGATTATCGTTCTCGCAAGCCATAACGGGCGATCTTTTCGTTGAGCGTGCGGCGGGGCAGGCCCAGCCGTTCTGCGGCGCCTGCGGACGAACCGCCGGCCTGGGCCAGAGCCTCTATGATGAGAGAGGCTTCGAATTCCGCGACTTTCTGCGCGAGCGGCAGCCCGGCATCCATCTCACGCTCCGCCGCCGGCGCGTTTCCGGCCCGGAGGCCGAGCACATGGCGTTCAGCGACGGCCTGAAGTTGCGACAGATTGCCGGGCCAGCTTCGCGCTGCCAGCGTCTCCAGATCCACCGGGCCCGGCGTGGGCTCTGGCCTGCGGAAACGGCGCGCGGCCTCCATTAGATAATGGGCGTAGAGAAGTGGTATGTCCTCGGTCCGCTCTGCCAGAGAGGGGAGATGGACCTCCGCCGTGGTAAGGCGGAAATAGAGATCGCGGCGAAACTGGCCACGCTCCAGCAACGCGGACAGGTCCAGGGATGTCGCGGCGACGAGGCGCACGTCCACGGGCCGGGAAACGTTGTCGCCCATGCGGGTGAAGGTTCTGTCCTGAAGGAACCGCGCGAGCCGAGCCTGCAAGGCGGGTGAAAGCGCCTCCACCTCGCTCAGAAAGATCGCACCGCCATTGGCGAATTCAAACCGCCCCTGTCGTGCGGTGGGCGGATTGCCCCCGCGTTCTTGTCCGAACAGTTCCGCCTCCAGCGCCGCTTCGGGTATGGCCGCACAATCCAGCGCGACGAAGGGCCGCCGCGCGCGAGGCGACAGGTCGTGGACCAGACGCGCGAAATCCTCTCTCCCGGTGCCCGGCTCCCCCTGCAGAAGCACGTCCACAGGCACATCGGCGAGGCGCAGGGCCATGTCGCGCAGATGCGCCACCTGCGGCGAACGACCGATCAGCCGTTGTTCGACCACCCGGCGCTGGCTCTGCGGCGCGCGGAGTTGAACGAGTTCCCGCCGGAGAAGACGCCACTCCACCGCGCGCTGCGTCACCGCCGCGAGATATTCGGCGCCGCAGGGTTTCTCTATGAAGTCATGCGCCCCGTCCCGCATGGCGGCCACCGCCAGGGGGATGTCGGCATGGGCTGACATCAGCACGACGGGCAGATCCGGCTCCCGCGCGCGAAGCGCGGCCAGCAACGCATCGCCGGTCAGACCGGGCATCCGCAGATCGGTGATGACGGCATCGGTCCGGGCGAGGTCGATCTCCTCCAGCGCGCGGAGCGGGTCCGTCCATGTCTCGACGGTGAAGCCCGATGTCTCCAGCCAGTCGGCGACGGCGGCGCACAGCTCCGCCTCATCGTCCACGAAGGCCACGTGACCGCGCGTCATCCCCGCTCTCCTTCCTCCGGCTCTCCCGGATCGGCGGCCGGCAGGCGGATGGTCACCAGCCCCCCCGTGCCGTCCGGGTCGTTGGCAAGCAGAAGCTCGCCCTGCATCTGCTCCAGCAGGGATTGCACGATGGACAGGCCAAGGCCAAGCCCCTGTCCGCCGATCTGCCCCGGATCGCCGGTGACGAATGGCTCGATCAGCCCCTCGGCTCCGGGCGGCAGGCCCGGGCCGGTATCGGCGATCTTGATGAGCACGCCCTCGCCATCGCGGGTGGTGGAAAGGCAGACCCGCCGCGGCGCGGGGGTGCGGCCCGTTGCATCTATCGCGTTCAGCAACAGGTTGGTCAGCACCTGTTCAAGCCGCGGGCCATCGCCCCGCACCGATGGCATGGGGGCTTCGGGCAACGCGAACTGCACCCCGAGCTCCCGCGCGCGGGGTGTCACGATCTCAACGGCCGTGGCCAGCACGGGCGCCAGCGGCACAGTTTCGGGTGTAACGGACACCTGCCGCCGCCCGAAGCTCCGCAGGCGGGAGACGACCCCCTGAAGACGCCCGACCATTCCCCGCGACCGGCCCAGAGCGGCGGCCAGCCGCTCACGCCGCCCCGCATCGCCATGCGCCTGGGCAGCGGCGAGGTTGTTGTCGAGCGCCGAGAGCGACTGTCCGATTTCATGCACGATCGCCGTGGACATGCGCCCGAGAACGGCCAGCTTCGCGGCGTGGACGAGCCGCTCATGGGTCTGCAGCAGCTCCTCCTCCGCGCGGCGGCGTTCCTCCACTTCGGCGGCAAGCTCGCGCGTCCGGGCCTGAACACGCTCCTCCAAGTCCGCTGCCTGCCGGAGCCGGATGCGCATGATCTGCCGCCGTTGCGCAAGCGCAACCATTCCGGCGGAGAGGAGCGCGCCAAGGCTTCCCGTAACCAGGGCAGTCAGCAGGGCGGTGCGCCGCGCCTCCTCCGTCGGCAGCGCGACGAGAAGGGTCCAGTCCGTCCCTCGCACAGGTCCGGTGTGGATGCGCAGGACGCCTGCTTCGGGATGAGAGAGCGAAAGGCCGTCAATGGGCAGCGGCTCGGCCCGTGACAGAAGGGTGGAGGGATAGCGCCGCTCAGCCTCGATCCGCGAGATATTCTCAGGCCCCAGGGGAGAGAGCGGGCGGAACCGCCAGCCGGGTTGGGAGGCAAGAAACACCATGCCGTCCGGATCGGCCACCGCCGTCAGCTCTCCTGCCCGCGCCCAGGCGATCTCCAGCGCACCGAGTTCCATCTTGGCCACCGCAACGCCCGTTGTCACGGCGTCAATCCGGGCGGAGAGAAACGCGCCCGGTCGCCCGGTCGTGACGCCCACGGCATAATACTGAGCCGTGCCGGCCTTCAGGGCACCGCGGAAATAGGGACGGAAGCCGTAGTCCATGCCCAGAAAGCTGCCCGGCTCGTTCCAGTTGGACGCCGCGAGCGTAATGCCGTCCGACCCGACGAGATACAACTCGTCTGCACCGGTCACCCCCCGCGCCGCTTTCAGATAGGCGTTTGCGGCGGCGACGGCATGAATGTCTCCGGGTGCAGCTAGAAGCGCGTGAAGCCTGGGGTCCTCTCCCAGAATGCGGGGCAGGTAGCGCAGCCGCTCGATCTCCGCCGTCAGCCCGTCTGCTGTGATGGAATGGCGGTCCGCCAACGACCTGTCCAGCGCCGCGATACCCCGCCGGTAGCTCTCCCATCCCGCAAGGCCTGCGGCCGCCAGCGTGATGGCAACCGCCAGCAGGAGGCCGAGGGACATTCCCGCGCGCGGCATCGTCAGGGCGAAAGGTGGGGCAGGGATGATGCTCATCGGGCGACTTTAACGTGGCCGTGGCATCACGTCATGCGGGCATCGGGGTGAAAGCGGCGGCGATCTTCCCTATCTGTGAGCCGACATAAGGAACACCATCATGAAAAGCATCGGATTTCTGTCTTTCGGCCACTGGTCCCCTGCCAAGGGATCAGGGACGCGCTCCGCGGGGGACGCGCTGCTCCAGTCCATCGACCTCGCCGTGGCGGCGGAGGAATTGGGGGCGGACGGGGCCTATTTCCGCGTCCACCACTTCGCGCGGCAGCTTGCCTCTCCCTTCCCGCTGCTGGCCGCCGTCGGCGCGCGGACGAGCCGCATCGACATCGGCACCGCCGTAATCGACATGCGTTATGAAAATCCGCTCTACATGGCGGAGGACGCGGGCGCGGCCGATCTGATTGCGGGAGGAAGGTTGCAGCTTGGGATCAGCCGTGGCTCGCCGGAGCAGGTGATCGACGGGTGGCGCTACTTCGGCTACGAGCCCATGGAGGGGGAGAGCGACGCCGACATGGCCCGCCGCCACACGGAAGTGCTGCTGGAGGTGCTGAA
This sequence comes from Haematobacter sp., assembly GCF_032102465.1. Lineage (NCBI taxonomy): Bacteria > Pseudomonadati > Pseudomonadota > Alphaproteobacteria > Rhodobacterales > Paracoccaceae > Haematobacter > Haematobacter sp. The sequence goes on from NZ_DAMDHB010000005.1 coordinate 126,591, forward strand.
GGGAGACGGCTTTGCCAAGCCGAACCCGCGCCCCATGTTCCCCAATCCGCCGGGCCTGTTGCGGGTCGAGCCGCATTCGGAGGGCCTCAGCGACCGCATCTGGTGGGGTGCGGGTTCCAATGCCACGGCCGTCTGGGCGGCGAAACTGGGGATGAACCTGCAAAGCTCAACCTTGAAGGATGACGAGACCGGAGAGCCCTTCCACGTGCAGCAGGCCGCGCAGATCCGCGCGTTCCGCGAAGCGTGGAAGGAGGCCGGTCACAGCCGGACGCCGCGTGTCTCCGTCAGCCGGAGCATCTTCGCCCTGACGGATGATCGGGACCGGGCCTATTTCGGCCATGGTGACCAGTCCGAGGATCAGGTGGGCTTCATCGACGAGCAGACCCGTGCGATCTTCGGCCGGAGCTATGCGGCGGATCCCGTGAAACTCGCAAGGCAACTCGCAGAGGATGAGGCGATACAGGAAGCCGATACGCTGCTGCTCACCGTGCCGAACCAGCTCGGCGTGGAATACAACGTGCATGTGATGGAAGCGATCCTGAAGCACGTGGCGCCCGAGCTGGGCTGGCGCTGACGGATTGCCGCGCGCTGGGGGTTGCTCCCGGCGCGCGGGCATCGCAAGATCCGGTCAACAGAGGAGATACCAGATCATGCGTTCCATGACCCCCGCAATTGCCGCCGCCCTGACCCTTGCGGCGGCACTTCCCGCGCAGGCCGCAGATCCGGCTGCCTGCCAGACGGTGCGCCTCTCCGATCCGGGCTGGACGGACATCACCTCCACCAATGCCGTGGCGAGCGTGCTGTTTGAGGGGCTGGGGTATCAGCCGCGCATCTCGACCCTCTCCGTTCCGGTGGGATATCAGGCGATGAAGAGCGGTGATCTGGACGCTTTCCTCGGCAACTGGATGCCCGCCCAGCAGCATTTCCGCGACGATCTGGAACAGGCGGGGTCTGTCGATGTGCTGACCCGCAATCTCGAAGGCGCGAAGTTCACGCTTGCCGTGACAAAGGCCGCCGCCGACGCGGGGGTGAAGGATTTCTCCGATCTCGCTCCGCATGCGCGCGAGTTCGGCAGCACGATCTACGGGATCGAACCGGGCGCGCCGGCGAACCAGAATATCCAGAAGATGGTCGATGCCAACGATTTCGGGCTGGGGAGCTGGCGGCTCATCGAGTCCGGGGAGCAGGCTATGCTGAGCCAGGTCGCGCGGAATGACGGTCAGGGCAAGTTCTCCGTCTTTCTCGCCTGGGCGCCCCATCCGATGAACGAGACGCTCGATATCACCTATCTTTCTGGCGGGGATGAGTATTTCGGGCCGAACTATGGCGGGGCCGAGGTATTCACGCTCGCGCGGAAGGCATGGGTGGCGGAATGTCCGAATGCGGCCCGATTCCTGACCAATCTCGTGTTCAACGTGAGTATGGAAAACCAGATCATGGGCCGGATCCTCAACGACAATGCCGACCCGAAGGCCGCGGCGACCGACTGGATCAAGGCCAATCCCGACGCGCTCGGCCCGTGGCTGGAAGGGGTGACGACACGCGCGGGGGAGCCGGGGCTCGACGCTGTGCGCAAGGCTCTGGCTCTCTGACACGCGCTCGCGATGCAGCCCAATATCCTGATCGTCATGGCGGACCAGTTCGCGGGGACGCTGTTCCCCGATGGGCCGGCCGCCTTCCTCCATGCGCCCAATCTGCGCGCGCTGGCCGACCGGTCCGTCCGTTTCGTGAATACATACACCGCCAGTCCGCTCTGCGCGCCGGCGCGGGCCTCCTTCATGTCCGGGCAGCTTCCCCGGCGCACGCGGGTGTATGACAACGCGGCGGAGTTCGCCTCGGATATCCCGACATTCGCCCATCACCTTCGGCGTGCGGGCTATCATACATGCCTCTCGGGCAAGATGCATTTCGTCGGCCCCGACCAGATGCACGGGTTCGAGGAGCGGCTGACCACGGATATCTATCCCGCCGATTTCGGCTGGACGCCGGATTACACCCGGCCGGGCGAACGCATCGACTGGTGGTATCACAACCTCGGCTCCGTCACGGGGGCGGGGGTGGCGGAGATCACCAACCAGATGGAATACGATGACGAGGTGGCGTTTCTTGCGGGGCAGAAGCTCTATGACCTTGCCCGTGGTCACGATGCGAGACCCTGGTGCCTGACGGTGAGTTTCACCCATCCGCATGATCCCTATGTCGCCCGACGGAAGTTCTGGGATCTCTACGAGGGAAGCCCCGCGCTGAAACCGGCGGTGCCTGCGATCCCCTATGCGGATCAGGACCCGCACTCCCAGCGGCTGATGAACGCTTGCGACTACCAGCACTTCGACATCACATCCGACGATATCGCCCACGCCCGACAGGGGTATTTCGCCAACATTTCCTATGTCGATGACAAGGTAGGGGAACTTCTGGACATCCTCGACCGGATGCGGATGGCGGAGAATACGGTCATCCTCTTCCTCTCCGACCATGGCGACATGCTGGGAGAGCGGGGAATGTGGTTCAAGATGAGCTTCTTCGAAGGGTCCGCGCGCGTGCCGCTCATCGTATCCGCACCGGGGTGGGTGCCTGGGCGCGTGGAGACGCCGGTTTCCACGCTTGACGTGCTGCCGACGCTGGCGGGGCTGGCGGGGATCGACCTTGGCAGTATCGCGCCCTGGACGGATGGCGCGGACCTCGAGCCGGTCGCGAAAGGCGGTATCCGGGGGCCGGTGCCGATGGAATATGCGGCCGAAGGCTCCGTCGCGCCGATGGTGGCGCTTCGGGACGGGCGGTGGAAAATCGTGCTCTGCGATGCCGATCCGCCCCAGCTTTTCGACATGCAGAACGACCCCAACGAACTGACGGACCTTGCCGCGGACCCGGCCCATGCGGAGACGCTGCACCGGCTGACCATGCTGGTGCAGAGCCGCTGGAACCTTGCCGCCTACGACGCGGAAGTGCGCGAGAGCCAGGCCCGGCGCACGATTGTTTACGAGGCTCTGAGGAACGGCGCTTATTTCCCGTGGGATTTTCAGCCGTTGCAACGCGCCTCTGAACGTTACATGCGCAATCACATGGACCTGAACGTTCTGGAGGAGGCTCAGCGCTTCCCTCGGGGGGAGTAGCGATCAGCGGGGCCGGCCGATGCGGTCGGCCAGATCCTCGACGCTCTCCGCCACCACGTCCCAGTCGGCGCTTGGCGCAAGGTCGGTCTCTTGCCCGGGCCCGTATTCAAGGGGGCGCGGAATGAAGGCGGTGCGCAGACCGCAGGCCCGCGCGGCGGCAAGATCGTCGTTATGCGCGGCCACGAGGCAGACCTGCTCCGGCGGCAGCATCAGGATCTCCGCCGTGCGCAGATAGGCCTCCGGGCGCGGCTTGTAGGCCTGCGCCGCCTCTGCCCCCAGAATGGCATCCCACGGAAGATCCGCGCGCTTGGCGATATCAATCATGAGGCGGATATTGCCGTTGGAGAGCGGTGCGATGATCGCCCCCCGGCGCAGCCGTGTCAGCCCCGGTACCACGTCGGGCCACGGATCCAGCCGATGCCAGGCAAGGGTCAGCGTGTCCAGTTCCTCCGCGGTCAGGCCCTCCGGGTCCAGCCCGAATTCTGGCAGGATCGCGGCGAGGTTCTCGCGGTGCAGCACGTCAAGCCGGGTGAAGGGACGACGCCCCTCGCGGACCTCCGTCATGGCGGGCTGATAGCGGTCGCGCCATGCATCCGCGAAGGCCTGCGCCTGCGACGGATCCCCCCCGTGCCGGGCAAGAAACGGCGCCGCATCGCGGGCGACCCCACCGCGCCAATCAACCAGCGTACCGAATACGTCGAAAACATAGGCCCTTACGTTCTGCATTCGATTTCACCCCCCTGGCGCTGCCGGTTGACAAGCATCGATCAACAGGCGCTTCATCCGGCATGATCCGTGCATAACAACCCGTCTCCGCCATGACCGCAAGCATTGATACTGCGCTTCTCAAACCCGTTCCGGCGGTGCTTTCCGTCGTTTTTCGGGAGGGCCACGTGTTGCTCGTGCGGCGCGCCAATCCCCCGGATGAGGGCTTTTGGGGCTTTCCGGGCGGCAGGATCGAGGCGGGTGAGACACTCTTTGCCGCTGCGGAACGTGAACTGACGGAGGAGACTGGCGTCAAGGGGATTGCCGCCGCCATTCTTACCGTGCTCGACGCGCTGGACCGCAGTGAGGATGGAACGCTCCGCTTTCATTACGTGCTGGTAGCCGTAGCCTGTCGCTGGGTGGCCGGTGAGCCGGTCGCCGATGACGATGCGCTGGAGGCCCGCTGGGTCGCGCTCGACGACATATCGGGGCTGGACAACGTGAGCCGCGATGTGGAGCGCCTGGCCCGTCAGGCAGCGCGAGATGCTTGCCAATCGCGCTGACCACGGCATGATCTGTTGAGCGCCCTTGCAAGCGGACATCATGACCGTTCCCCGTCACCCGAGGTTCATCGCCTTCTTTGCCACGCTCGCTCTCGCCTGCGGGGGGCTTGCCCTGCTGCTCGACTGGTCGGAGGCCCTGATCCTCGGCTTCGATCTCGCGGCGGCGGTCTTCATCGCAAGTTGCGCGCCACTCTGGCTGGAGGAGGATGAGCAGGCCTTTCGCGCGCGCAAGACCCGTGACGATGGCGGACGGCTGTTTCTCGCGCTGACCGTGACGGTGATCCTGCTGATGGTGCTGGTGACGCTTGCGCTGCTCGTGGGGGGCAAGCAGGGGATGACGGCGCTGGATCTCGCCCTTGTCACCGCCACGCTGGCGATAAGCTGGCTATTCGGGAATCTCGTTTACGCATTTCATTATGCGCATGTGTACTACGATGAGGAAAGTCGTCCCGCGCTGGATTTTCCGGGCGATGAAGCCCCGCTCTTCGCCGATTTCTGCTATTTCGCGCTGGTGATAGGGATGACGTTTCAAGTGTCGGACGTCCAGATCACCACCCGTCGCTTCCGTCGCATCGCAACGCTGCACGGGATCGTGGCGTTCTTCTTCAACCTTGGCGTCGTCGCACTGACGATCAATGTCGTGGCAGGTGTGCTTTAGCAGGCTGCCTAAAAAGCATTCTGAGTTTACACTGAGGCCGAGACTTTGCCCACATTGTTGAAGAGCGCCCCGGAAACCGCAACTTTGGCTCCGGACCGGACCGATTTTCCGGCCTTCACCGCAAGCTCGGGCAGGGGGCGCGACTTTTTCAGCAGCCTGTTAGATCATGTCGGGATAAAGGACGCGCAACTCGTCCAGCAGTTCCACGAAGCGACGCTCGGGCGGGGTGAGCGGGGTGAGAGGGTTGCTGACGAGAAACACATCCGCGCCCAACGGCTGATCCGTGATGCGGAGCGGCCACAGGCGACCCTTTTCGACCTCCTCCGCCACGCTCATCAGGGGCAGAAGGCCGATGCCGAGGCCGAGGGAGATCATCCTGCGCACCTCCTCCAGACTGCGGCTGGACCCGCTGATGCGGTTGCCAAGGCCAAGCCCCTCCCGCAGCATGATCATCGGCTCCAACCCGAACCCTTCTGTTGCACATTCAAAGGCGATGAAGGGTTCGCGTGCCAGGTCGCGCACCGTGACTTCCGCTTGCCCGTAGAGCGGATGCTCGGCACCGCAGAACACTACGAACTCCTCCCGGAACAGCAGTTTGCAGTCCAACGTGATGATGGGTTTTGTCAGGAGGCAGATGCCCAGGCCCGCCTTCTCCTGCGTGATGCGACGCATCGTGTCCTGACTGTTCTGAACATCCACCATCCAGGTGATCGAAGGATAACGCTGATGATAGAGCCGGATCGCCTCGTCGATCAGGGTCGAGTTGAGGGTGCTGAGCGTCTGGAGGCGGAGTTCACCGAATTCCTCAGCGTTGCGATCCTCCGTCAGATCGGAAATCCGGTCCACACAGCGGAAAATCTCGGCGCATTCCTGATAGACCTTCTCACCACGAAGGGTCAGGCCGAAGCGGCGACTGTCGCGGAACACAAGTTGGCAGCCCAGTTGCTCCTCCAGCCTCTGGAGGGCAACGGTCACGCTCGGCTGGCTGAGCGACAGCCGTTTCGCCGCGCGGGTGATGCTTTTCTCCTCCGCAATGGCGCAGAAGGTGCGAAGCAGGTTCAGATTCATATCGCCGAGCGGTGTGCGGGCGGGCATGGCGGCTCTGCTTGGGACGGGGAACCCTGCTCTAGCGCGAACGCTGCCAGAGGTCCACCGTCTCCAATCCGGGGGTTGGCCGGGACGCCGGGCCCTTATGCCGACCGCAGCCCTTTCAGGAAGCTCGCCAGATTGTCACCAAGGCTCGGCTGCATGTAGCCACCCTCCTGCACCGCCAGAGTAGGAAGGCCCAGAGCGACAAAACGCTGCCCGATCTCGGCAAAGCCCGGCGTGGTCACGGCAAGCCCGCGGAAGGGGTCATTCTCATGCGCGTCGAGGCCGAGCGCAATGACCAGCGCCGTCGCCCCATAGGCCCGTACCTGGCCAAGCGCGATGTCCAGCGCGGCGAGGTACCCGTCCGTTCCCATACCGCGTGGCAGCGGCAGGTTGACGTTGTAACCCAGGCCGCGACCAGATCCGGTCTCCTGCTTTCCGCCGGCATAGTAGGGGTAGAACTGTGCGGGATCGACATGGAGAGAGATCGTCAGAACATCGTCCCGGTCATAAAAGATGCCCTGCGTGCCGTTGCCATGGTGCACATCAATATCGACGATGGCCACGCGATGCCCACCGGCGCGCAACCGCTCCGCCGCGATGGCAGAATTGTTGAGGAAGCAGAACCCGCCCGCCAGTTCCCGGTAAGCGTGATGGCCGGAAGGGCGGCAGAGCGCATAGGCCTTCGCCTCGCCCGACAGGATCAGCTCCGCGCCGGTGACTGCGGTCTGGGCGGAGCAATAGACGGCCTCCCATGTCGCGGCGGAAACGGGGCAGGAGGTGTCGGCATTGAAGAAGCCGATCTGCGCCTCCGATTCCTCGGAGTAGAACATCGTCCGGTCGGGGCAGAAGCGGCCGGGCACCACTTCCTCAAGATCGGGAACCAGCGCGATGCGACGATCCCAGATGGTGCGGAGGTAGTCGAGATAACGCGGCGTGTGGATCGCGGCCAGCGGCGCCATGCCGTGATCCTCGCTGGCGACAAGCTCCAGTCCGGCCTCCGCCGCGCCACGCAGCAGTTCGGCCACCCGGTCGGGGCGGTCGGGATTGAGCACGACACGTCCGTTCTCCAGCCGGAAGCGGGGGTCGTGGGCGCGCTGGCGTTCGTCGAAGATGGCCTTCATCATATCCTCACGGTCTCGTTTGGGAAGGGGCGGTCAGTCCGCCGCCTGTCCGGTAAGCTCCAGCCCCGGCGCGGCGGCCAGCAGGCTCTGGGTGTAATGTTCACGCGGGTGGCGGAACACCTGCTCCACCGGCCCTATTTCGACGATACGACCCTTCTGCATGACGGCAACCCGGTCGCAGATCTTGCCAGCCACGCGCAGATCATGCGTGATGAAGATGAGCGTCAGGCCAAGCCGCGCCTTCAGATCCTCGAGCAGATCCAGCACCTGTGCCTGCACGGAGACATCAAGCGCGGACACCGCTTCATCGGCGACCACGATTTCGGGGTCGAGGGCGAGGGCGCGGGCAATTCCGATCCGCTGCCGCTGCCCGCCCGAGAATTCATGCGGATAGCGGTCGATCGCACTTTCGTTGAGCCCCACCAGCGTCAGGAGTTCGCGAGCGCGGGCCAGTGCCGCGGCGCGGCTCTTGCCATGCGCCATCGGGCCTTCGGTCAGGATCCGTCCGATGCGGGAACGCGGGTTGAGGGAGGCATAGGGATCCTGAAAGATCATCTGGATGCGTCCGCGATGACGTTTCAGAGCGGCTCCGCGAAGGGTGGATATGTCCGTCCCCTCCATGGTGATCGACCCGGCATCGGGCCGGGCAAGTTGCACGATCATTCGCCCCAGCGTCGATTTGCCGGAGCCGCTTTCGCCGACGATCCCCAGCGTTTCGCCCCGCAGCAGATCGAAGGAGACGTCGTCGCTCGCCCGCACGATCCGGTCACCGCTGGTGAATTCCTTGACCAGATGGCGGACTTGAAGAAGCGGCGGCGCTTCCGACTCCTGGTTCACGGCCAGATCGACCTTTGGGATCGCGTCGATCAGACGGCGGGTATAGGGGTGGGACGGATGCTTCAGAACCTGCTCCGCGGGGCCGCTCTCCACCAGCCGCCCGAGCTCCATGACGGCAACGTCATCGGCGATCTCGGCCACCACGCCGAAATCGTGGGTGACAAACATCACCGCCATGCCATGCCGCTGCTGCAACTCCCGGATCAGTGTCAGGATCTGTGCCTGGGTCGTGACGTCCAGCGCGGTCGTGGGCTCATCGGCGATGAGCACACCCGGCTCCAGCGCGAGGGCCATGGCGATCATCACCCGTTGCCGCTGACCGCCGGAAAGCTGAAACGGATAGGCGAATTGCGCCCGTTCCGCGTCGGGAATACCGACCTCTTTCAGAAGCTCCAGCGCGCGGGACGCGCGTTCGCCGGGGGCGAGCCTTCCATGCGCCTCGAACACCTCTGCGATCTGTGCCCCGATCCGCATGAGCGGATTGAGCGCGGTCATCGGTTCCTGAAAGATCATCGCGATCTTTGCCCCCCGAAGCGAAGCCCGTGACGCTTCGTCCAGATGGGTGATATCCGCGCCGTCCAGCAGGATGCGCCCGCCGGTGATCTGCACACCCTGCGGCAGCAGCCCCATCACGGCATTGGCGGACATGGATTTGCCCGAGCCGGATTCACCCACCACACAGAGCGTCCGTCCGCTGTGGAGGGTGAGCGTCACATCCTCGATCGCATGGGGGCGGTCGGCACCCTTGGGCAGTGCTATGGTGAGGGTCTCGATACGGAGTGCGTCCTGCATGTCGGGCCTCACGATTTTCGCCGCGCGAGGCGGGGGTTCAGCGCGTCGTTCAGGCTTTCGCCGATCAGGTTGAGCGCCAGCACGGTGATGACGATGGCCGCGCCCGGCAGGAAGGACAGCCACCACGCCTGCCGGATCACCGTCCGCGCCGCGCCGATCATGTAACCCCACGATAGCAGGTTGGGATCCCCCAGCCCCAGAAAGGACAGCGAGGATTCCAGAAGGATCGCGCTGGCCACCATCAGGGACGCCATGACGATGATCGGCGAAACGGCGTTCGGCAACACCTGCCCCAGAATGATGGATCGGCTGGACAGACCCTGAAGGATCGCCGCTTCGATATATTCGCGTTTGCGCAGCGACAGCACTTCCCCCCGCACCAGCCGCGCGACCGGCGGCCAGGAAACGATGGCGATGGCAAGGGTGATGGAGACGACGGACGGCTCGAAGATCGCCACCAGCACGATGGCAAGCGCGAAGCTCGGCACCGTCTGGAAGAACTCCGTCACCCGCATCAGAATGTCATCCACCCAGCCGCCGAAGTAGCCGGCCAGCGCGCCCACGGGTATGCCGATCAGCAGCGCCGCGAGGGTGGAGACGAGGCCGACCAGCAGCGAGACCCGTGCCCCATGTGCCAGTCCGGCAGCCACGTCGCGCCCCAAGGTATCCGTGCCCAACGGGTAGGCCATGTTCTCGAGCGGCGGCAGAAAGGGCCGCTGCACCATCCGCCACGGATTGCCGGGAAAGAGCAGGGGGGCCGTCACCGCGATGACGACAACCAGCAATAGAAGCACCAGCCCGATCACGCCGCCCTTGTTCGTCGCGAAACGTTTGAGGAAATCTTTCATCGGCCTCTCCTAGCGCTCGAGCCGGATACGGGGATCGACGATCCCGTAGATGACATCGGTGATAAGGTTGAACACGATCACCATTGCGGCGGAGATGAAGAAGACGCCGAGCAGCACGTTGTAGTCCCGCTGCGTCAGCGCTTCGAACATGAGCCGTCCGATGCCGGGCCAGGCAAACACCGTCTCCGTGAGCACCGCGCCGCCCACAAGCTGACCCGCCTGCAGGCCCGCCAGCGTCACGATCGGCAGAAGCGCGTTACGGAGGATGTGCCGACGCTCGATCACACCGGGCGCAAGCCCCTTGGCACGGGCGGTCTTGACGAAATCCATCTGGGCGACCTCCAGCATGGAGGCCCGCGTCATCCGCGAATAGACCGCCATGAAGAACAGGCCGAGTGACAGCGCCGGAAGCACCAGATGCGCCGCGATATCGCCCATCCGGGCAAGGCCGGTGAGGTTGGAGCCCACGGTCTCGTAGCCGAAGGGCGGCAGCCATCCCAGCGTCACGGAGAAGAGCAGCACGCCCATCAAGGCCGCCCAGAACAGGGGGGTCGCGTAGAACAGAAGGGCTATGGAGGAGATCAGTGTATCCGACCACCGCCCCACGCGGCTTGCAGCCAGCACACCGGCAAGCACGCCCAACACCAGCGAGATCACGAAGGCCGTGCCCGTCAGCAGCAGCGTCGCCGGCAGGCGGTCGAGTATGAGGTCGATCACCGGCATCTGCTGGCGGTAGGAATAGCCCAGATCGAACTGCAACACGCCGCTTATGTAACGCCACAGCTGGACGTAGAATGGCTGATCCAGACCGAATTTCTCCCGCAATTGCTGCAGGAAGATCTCGTCCGTTGCACCTGCCTCGCCGGCCATGACCTTGGCCGGGTCACCGGGTGCCATGTGGATCAGGATAAAGTTGAGCACCAGGATGGCCAACAGCACCAGACATGCCTTGACCAGCCGCGACAGAATGCGCGTGAGGAGTTTCATTGGTCTGCCCTGAACGGAGGTCCCATCGGGGGACGGGGCGCACCCGCTGGTACAAGGGGCGGGTGCGGGGCGGATCAGCGTTCGATATACGCGTTCTTGAACCCGTCGTTCAGACCGATGCCGGTCGTGACGAGATCCTTGATGTTGCAGCGCGCGATCGTCGGGAAGCCGAGATCCAGAAGCCACGCCACCGGTACGTCCTCCGAAAGCTTGGCCTGAACCTCCTTGTAGAGGGCGGCGCGCTCTTCGGGGTTGATGGTCGCGGCGCCTTTCTCGAACAGCGCGTCGACTTCGGGATTGGAATAGCCCTCGACGTTGTTCCAGGGCGAGCCCTTGGCGATATTCGTCGAAACATAGTTCCGGGCCACGCCGAGCGCGGGGTCGCCATACTGATAAAGGAATGTCGTGGACAGATCGAAGTCCCAGTCACCAAGCCGCTGGTTCCAGCCCGCCACATCGGTCGCAACGATATCGACCTTCACGCCCACATCCGCGAGGTTCTGCTTGATGACTTCCGCCAGACGCATCCACGTCTCACCGTAGGGCATGGGCACAAGGCGCAGTGTCTCGCCGTTGTAGCCTGACGCTTTCACCAGCTCCTTCGCCTTGTTGGGATCGAAGGGATAGGGCGACAGGTCGGTATCGTTGAACTTCGTCGTTGCGGCGAAGGGGCCGTTCGAGACATTGCCCAACCCGTTCCAGAGAACATCCTTGATGAACTCGCGGTCGAGCGCATAGAGGATCGCCTGCCGGAACTCCTTGTTGGCGGTCGGTCCCTGACGGTTGTTGATCCACACCCACGATTGCGGCGAGAAGAATTCCCAGCCTTTCTGCGTGACGCAGGTGTTGTCGAGTGCGGTGAGCCGGGGAACGTCGAAGTTCTCCACCGCGCCGCCCGGCAGGATGTCCACCGTCCCCGTCTCATAGGCCACGGCACGGGCTGCGGCATCCGGGATCACATGCCAGTAGATTTCATCCAGATAGGGTTTGCCCTCATCCCAGTAGTCGGGGTTCTTCTCCAGCCGGATGTAAGATCCCTTCACCCATTCCGCGAACTTGAACGGGCCGGTGCCGATGGGGGTGTTATTAGCGGGGTTGGTCGCGAAATCCGTGCCCTCGTAGATGTGCTTAGGCACGATCGGCATGGAGCCGACCTCAAAGGAGTTGAGGAACGGGCCGAACGGCGCCTTCAGCTGGAAGACCACCGTATGATCGTCAAGGGCAGTGATCGACTCGACATGGGTCAGCACGGCGCGGAAGCGGGGATGCGATTGGCGCAGGAAGACATCGGCGGAGAATACCACATCGGCGGCGCTGAACGGCGCTCCGTCGTGCCATTTCACCCCGTCCTCCAGATTAAACGTATAGGTCCGCCCATCCTCCGAAACCGTCCACGACTTCGCCAGGGAGGGCATCGGGTTGAGATCGTTGTCGTAGCGCAGCAGCCCCTCATAGATGTTCCCGCCAACCATCTGGGTCGGAGCGTTCTGGAACAGGCCCATCATCAGGCTCGGCGGCTCAGGCTGAACGACGACATTCGCGCGTCCTCCTGCCATCGGATCGGCGGAGGCAGTGCCGATGGCGAGGAAACCGGCTAGCGCGGCGGCGAGAAAACGGTTCATGGCAGATCCCTGTGTTGTCTTTGTCTTGGCCCGTCCGGGGCGCTCTTATGGCGTGGGTCCATTCTCCGCAACTGGCGGGAGGAGACAAATAGACTAGGGCTATGGCAATCATAGTTCAGGTAAATCGGTGGATGCCGTTAACGCGGCCAATGAATTTATGACTTCTCTACAGTATGTTAGCTACAAATACGCAACGGACCATGAGTGATGGCTGACATTACCTCAGCCTATTTGTGATAGCCCGCGCCGTCTGCTTTTCTTGTCGCGACAGCAGAAAGGATGGCGCGATGACTTTCACCGGTGACAGCCGCATGAACCTTGACCGGTTCTGGAACACGATGGAACGGTCGAGCGAAATCGGAGTCGGAAGGCCTGGTGGGCTCTCGCGCCTCACGCTCAGCGATGCTGATCGGGAGATGCGCGACCTTTTCGTAAGCTGGTGTGAAGAAGCGCACCTGACCGTGGAAGTCGATGAACTCGGGTCGATCTTCGCGCGTCGGGCGGGAGAGTGTGACGACCTTCCGCCGGTGATGATCGGCAGCCACCTGGACACGCAGGTCAACGGCGGCCGCTTCGACGGTATCGTCGGCGTCCTGGCCGGCCTGGAGGTGGCGCGAACGCTGAACGACCTCGACCATGTCACGCGGCGCCCGCTGGTTCTTGTCAACTGGACCAATGAGGAAGGTGCTCGTTTCTCCCCCCCGATGGTTGCCTCTGGAGCGTTCGTCGGCAAATATGAACCGGATTGGGTGCGTAATCTTGTCGATGACGAGGGCATCCGTTTCGGGGATGAGCTGGAACGTATCGGTTATCGCGGCACGCGTTCAGCACCCGGTGGCCGTGTTGATGCCTATTTCGAACTGCATATCGAACAGGGCCCGATCCTTGATGCGGAACGGCGCGCGGTTGGCGTCGTTACCGGCGGCTATCCCAGCCACGGCATGCGCGTGCGCTTCGAGGGGCAAACCGCCCATACAGGGCCCACGCCTATGGACCTACGCCACAATGCGCTGATAGCAGGTGCGCGCTGGCTGACAGCAGTGGACGACATCGGCTGGGATTTTGCTGTTCACGACGGCAAGGCCACCGGATCACGTCTGACGGCATGGCCAAACAAGCCGGGCATCCTTTCGGAAACAGCGGAATGCGTGGCCGACGTCCGTCATCCCGATCCCGTCACCGCCGGTGTGATGGCTGAAAAGATGCGACGCGCTGCATTTTCCGCTGCGGCGATAGCAGGGTGTACGGCAGTTGTGGAGGATGAATGGTCTTGGGGCGGAGCGATCTTCGACCAGGACCTTATTGATCTCATCCGGTCCGAGGCGATCCGCCAAGATCAGAATTGGCGCAATATACAGTCTCAAGCAGGCCACGATGCATATCATATGGCCATGCATTGCCCCACGGCCATGATATTCACTCCCTGCCGTGGCGGTATCACTCACAATAATGCCGAGGCCTGTTCTCCGCAGGATTTGCGCGCCGGGATGGATATTCTTTTGCACAGCGCCGTCAGCCGGTTGAATCGCTAACGCATTACATAACCATGACTATCGCTTACACGGGGAGCCACTCGGCGCACGTTAAAGTAAATCGCGGTTTTTGATTTCCTGTATTTCGCCGGAGCGCCATCTGGAAATGAAGGGGCGCGATAGCGCCCTAACGTCAGGGCTTAGAAAGCTGCTTTTAAGCCTGGATAGTTCCAAGTTCCCAAACAGGGGCACATGATGAGCGGGCATTTTTGGCTGACGGACGAACAGAACAGTCGTCGGTCCAGACAATGATGATTTTGTCTGGGCCGCCATAGACACTGATTATCGAGCCATGATCAGGTTGTCGCTCTTATAAAAAATGGCTCCAAGAAGCTTGCGATATTCGCCCAAACTTTGGCGTAAAAGATCAGCGTATGAAATCGGGAGTAACACCCATTCTCTCATGGATCATACCGAGCACTTTCCGGCCGGCGCTTTAGAAATCCCAGTCGTCATCCTCGGTAGCAACGGCGCGGCCAATGACATAGCTTGATCCGGAGCCAGAGAAAAAGTCGTGATTTTCATCCGCGTTGGGGGAGAGAGCAGACAGGATTGCCGGATTCACATCAGTCACGGATGTGGGAAAAAGCGATTCATATCCCAGATTCATCAATGCCTTATTGGCATTATAATGCAGGAATTTCTTCACATCTTCCGTAAGACCCACACCATCATAAAGCTCGGCGGTATAGCGAGATTCGACCTCATACAGATCGAACATCAACGCAAAGGCAAAGTCCTTGGCTTCCGCGCGTTTCGCTTCCGGGAGCCGCTCAAGCGCGCGTTGGAACTTGTAACCGATATAATAGCCATGCACCGCCTCGTCGCGAATAATAAGGCGGATAAGGTCGGCAGTGTTGGTCAGCTTTGCCCGGGATGACCACCACATCGGCAGGTAGAAACCCGAATAAAAGAGGAAGCTTTCGAGAAACACGCTGGCGATCTTGCGGCGTAGCGGGTCTGAGTTGGCGTTATACTCGTCAAGGATCAGGCGCGCTTTTCTCTGAAGGTGCTCGTTTTCCTCAGCCCACCGAAACGCTTCATCCACCTCGGCAGTCAGGCAGAGCGTGGAGAAGATGGAGGAGTAGGACCGCGCGTGCACCGCCTCCATGAACGCGATGTTTGAGAGCACGGCCTCCTCATGCTGGGTCGCGGCATCGGCCATGAGTGCGGGCGCGCCCACGGTGTTCTGCACGGTATCGAGCAGAGTCAGGCCGGTGAACACCCGGATCGTCAGCCGGCGCTCCTCCGCAGTCAGCGTAGACCATGAGGGGATGTCGTTGGACAGCGGAACCTTCTCCGGCAACCAGAAATTGCCCGTCAGGCGATTCCAGACCTCCAGGTCCTTATCGTCTTGCAGGCGGTTCCAGTTCACGGCGCGCGCGACGACGCGGGATTGCACGTTGTCCTTCATGGTCTTGTTCCCGAGTTGGAGGGCTTCCCGCGGCGAGCATCTCACCCGCTGCGCCGATTCGAGCTATCTTACCGCAGACACTCGGCGCTGGCGACCCGTCGTCCATATGTGGTGGCTAAAATTACAGCATCAGCTAAATGGAGGGGCGTCATCCGCAAGACGGCGCCCCTCCCACAGCAGAACTGCTCAGAGCGTGCAGGACACGCAGCCCTGCACTTCGGTCCCTTCCAGCGCCATCTGGCGCAGGCGGATGTAGTAGATCGTCTTGATGCCCTTCTTCCAGGCGTAGATCTGCGCCCGGTTGATGTCCCGCGTCGTCGCCGTGTCGCGGAAGAACAGAGTCAGCGACAGGCCCTGATCGACGTGCTCGGTCGCCGCGGCATAGGTGTCGATGATCGCCTCCGGCCCGATCTCATAGGCGTCGCGGTAGTATTCTAGGTTCTCGTTGGACATGAAGGGCGCGGGGTAATAGACGCGGCCGATCTTGCCTTCCTTGCGGATCTCGATCTTGGACACGATCGGATGGATCGAGGAGGTCGAGTTGTTGATGTAGCTGATCGAGCCGGTCGGCGGCACCGCCTGCAGGTTACGATTATACAGCCCGTCACGCATGACCGCCGCCCGGAGCGCGGCCCAGTCTTCGCGGGTCGGAAGCGGCAGGCCGGCGAAGATCTCCGTCACCCGATCCGTCTTGGGCAGCCAATCCTTTGTGGTGTATTTGTCAAAGAACGACCCGTCGGCATATTTCGAATTCTCGAAACCCTTGAACGACTGCCCGCGCTCACGCGCCAGCGCATTGGAGGCGCGGACGGCGTGATAGAGGATCGTCGCGAAATAGACCGAGGTGAAGTCGATACCCTCTTCCGATCCGTAGTGGATCCTCTCCCGCGCCAGATAGCCGTGCAGGTTCATCTGGCCCAGACCGATGGCGTGGCTTTCGTCGTTCCCACGCCGGATGGAGGGCACGCTATCGATCGACGACATGTCCGACACAGCCGTCAGCGCACGGATCGCCGTTTCCACCGTGGCGCCGAAATCCGGGCCATCCATCGTTGCCGCGATGTTCAGCGACCCGAGGTTGCAGGAGATGTCCGTCCCCATGTGATCGTAGGACAGATCGTCATGATAGGTGGAGGCTTCGTTGACCTGCAGGATCTCCGAGCACAGGTTGGACATGGTGATGCGCCCCGCAACCG
This sequence comes from Haematobacter sp., assembly GCF_032102465.1. Taxonomy (NCBI): domain Bacteria; kingdom Pseudomonadati; phylum Pseudomonadota; class Alphaproteobacteria; order Rhodobacterales; family Paracoccaceae; genus Haematobacter; species Haematobacter sp. Next base: position 143,071 of record NZ_DAMDHB010000005.1, read on the forward strand.
GGTTCGCGCGGTTCACCGTGTCTTCGAACATGATGTAGGGATAGCCGGATTCGAACTGGATCTCCGCGATGATCTGGAAGAATTCGCGGGCCTTGATCTTCTTCTTGTGGATCCGGGGGTCGTCCACCATCTCCCGATACTTCTCCGTCACGGAAATCTCGGAGAACGGACGGCCATAGACCTTCTGGATATCGTGCGGGGAGAACAGATACATGTCCTCGTCCCGCTTCGCGAGTTCAAAGGTGATGTCCGGGATCACCACGCCGAGCGAGAGCGTCTTGATACGGATCTTCTCATCCGCATTCTCCCGCTTGGTGTCGAGGAAGCGCAGGATGTCGGGGTGATGCGCGTTGAGATAGACCGCGCCCGCCCCCTGACGCGCGCCGAGCTGGTTGGCGTAGGAGAAGCTGTCCTCCAGCAGTTTCATGACGGGGATCACGCCCGAAGACTGGTTCTCGATCCCCTTGATCGGCGCACCGGACTCCCGCAGGTTGGTCAGCATCAGCGCGACACCCCCGCCGCGTTTCGACAGTTGCAGCGCGGAATTGATGGAGCGTCCGATAGACTCCATGTTGTCTTCGATCCGCAGCAGGAAGCAGGAGATCAGCTCTCCCCGCTGCTTCTTGCCGGCATTGAGGAAGGTGGGCGTCGCGGGCTGGAAGCGGCCGGAGATGACCTCCTCCATCAGGCGCATGGCAAGGTCTTCGTCCCCTTGCGCAAGCGCCAGTGCAACCATCACCACCCGGTCCTCGTAACGTTCGAGGTAGCGTTTGCCGTCCCAGGTCTTCAGCGTATAGCTGGTGTAATATTTGAAGGCGCCGAGGAAGGTCGGAAAGCGGAACTTCCGTGCAAAGGCCGCGTCCCAGATCCGGCGCAGGAAGGCGGGCGGGTACTGGTTCAGAACCTCCGCCTCATAATATCCCTCCTCCACCAGATAATCGAGCTTCTCCTCCAGCGAATGGAAGAAGACCGTGTTCTGGTTTACGTGGTCGAGGAAATACTTGTGCGCCGCATATCGGTCTGCGTCAAAACGGATGCGGCCCTCGTTGTCATAGAGGTTCAGCATCGCGTTCAGCGCGTGATGATCGAGCCCGCGGAACTCCTCCGGGATCGATTTTTCTTTCCTCACTGGGCTGGAGAGAGCTGCCGTGTCCAAAACCGTTCCAATCCTGATCTGACGCGCGCCACATCCTCATCCGTGCCCGAAAGCTCGAACCGGTAGAGGAGCGGAACTCCGCATTTGATTGCGATGACATCGCCCGCGCGGGCGAAGAATTCCCCGAAATTCCTGTTGCCCCCAGCGATCACGCCCCGGATCAGCCTCCGGTTGGCGGCGTCGTTGAGGAAGCGGATAACCGGTTTCGGCACTGCCCCCCGCCCCTCGCCATCCGCATAGGTGGGCGTAACAAGCACGAAGGGTTCCGCCGGCGGTTCCGCCAACCGCACCGCCGGAACGCCGAGCCGCGCGATGAATCGCGCGGTGTTCCCCGAGGCGGTGGAGTAGAAGGCGATCACCGCAGCGCTGCCTCAGGCCAGCGTGGCGATGCGGTCCGGGCGGAATCCGGCCCAGTGCTCGCTGCCCGCTACGACGACCGGCGCCTGACGATATCCCATGGCCTGCACCCGCTCCATCGCCTCGGCATCCTCCGTCAGGTCGATGACGGTGTAGCCAATGCCGCGGCTGTCGAGCGCGCGCGTGGTGGCTGTGCATTGCACGCAGGCGGGCTTGGAATAGACAGTGACGCTCATCGCAGGTTCCTCAGGACGTTGATGGCGGAGCATGGCGATCCGACCGATGCACAGGCAGCGATCGTTCCGTCAGGCAATCCGCCCGTTGATCATGGCGCCCAGGCTCGGTATCTGCCCCGACCAACGAAGACCGGAACCTTCCGGCGCGCCGCTGATCCCAGCGAAAAGGGGAGCATCCCCTCCTCGCCTGCCGTATCCCTAGGGGGGCCGGGCTTCCTGAACGCTACATATGGTAGCTGGTTTCGCGCTGGTGTCTACAGGAACTTTCGCCGAACTCAAGAGGCCAGATACCACTCTCCAGCATTTTGCAATTTTCGTCTAGCCGCACCCTTCGGCAACGCATCAATCGCCCTCCTGGTGGCCGAGGGAGGCGTAAACTGCAAAAGAGGGGGCATTTTCCAACCCCCTCTTTCATCCCAAGGAAACGGACTGTTGCTGTCAGGCGGCCATTACCAGATGCCCTGCCCCCAGATCCTCCCACCGCCGCTGCGGCGGTTCGAATCCTCGCGGGCGGACCGGGCTCTTCAGCTCCTCGGTCATCAGGCCCCGCCGCAGACTCCGGCGGGCGGGATCGGGCACGGGAACGGCAGAGATGAGTCGCTTGGTGTAGGGATGCTGCGGATTGCCGAAGATCGCCTCCCGCGGGCCGATCTCCACGATCTCGCCCAGATACATCACCGCGACCCGGTGGCTCACCCGCTCCACCACCGCCATGTCGTGACTGATGAACAGGTAGGCGATCCCGAACTCCTGTTGCAGATCCATCAACAGGTTGCAGACCTGCGCCTTGATCGACACGTCGAGCGCGGAGACACTCTCATCCGCAACGATGACCTTGGGGTTGAGACCCAGCACGCGCGCAATGGCCACGCGCTGCCGCTGTCCCCCCGAGAACTCATGCGGATAGCGGTCCATCATGGTACTGGAGAGGCCCACCTGCTCTAGCAGCGAGGCCGCTTTCTGTCGCGCAGCCTGTCCGCTGGCAATGCCGTGCTTGACGATGGGTTCCGTCACCGCCTGCCCCACCGTCATGCGGGGGTTCAGGCTGGAGAACGGATCCTGAAAGATCATCTGCACGGAACGCCGCAGGTCTCGCAATCCTGCGGTGCCGAGGGTCAGCACATCCCGACCGTCAAGGGTAACTGCGCCGGACGTCGGCTCCACCAGCCGCGCGACGGAGCGGCCAGTGGTCGATTTGCCACAGCCCGATTCGCCCACCAGCGCCAGCGTCTCCCCCGGAAAGAGGTCGAACGACACATCCTGCACCGCATGGACTTCTCCCGTCGGGCGGCCCAGCAGATCGGACCCCACCTTGAAGCGGGTAACGAGGTTGCGGACCGACAGCACGGGGGCTGCGTCACTCACCGTATCGGCCACCGGCGGTTCTGCGGTGATCGCGCCCGTCGCCATGTCCACCTTCGGGAAACGGAGCGGCCATTTCTGCCCCTCCATCGAGCCGAGCCTGGGCACGGCGGCAAGCAGCGCCCGCGTGTAGGGATGCTGCCCGTCGTGGAAGATCTGCGCCGTATCGCCGGTTTCCACCACGTCACCGCGGAACATGACAACCGTGCGATCCGCGATTTCGGCCACCACGCCCATGTCATGCGTGATGAAGAGGACAGCCATCCCCTCCTCCGCCTGCAATTCCTTGATGAGGTCGAGGATCTGCCCCTGAATCGTCACGTCCAGCGCCGTCGTCGGCTCATCCGCGATGAGCAGCTTCGGACGCGAGGCCAGCGCCATGGCGATCATCACCCGCTGCCGCATGCCGCCGGAGAACTGATGGGGATATTCGTCAAAGCGCGCGGCCGCGTTGGGAATGCGCACCTTCTCCATCAGCCGCACCGTTTCCCCGCGCGCGGCACGGCGGTCCAGCCCACGGTGACGGATCAACACCTCTGAGATCTGCCGTCCCACGGTATAGACCGGATTCAGCGAGGTCATCGGCTCCTGAAAGATCATCGCGATGTCGTTGCCGCGTATCTCCCGCATCTCGCCTTCGGAGAGGGCAGTGAGACTGCGCCCATTCAGCAGCACCTCCCCCTCGATGCGGGATTGCGCGGGGTCGAGCAGCCGCATGACGGAGAGTGACGTCACGCTCTTGCCCGACCCCGACTCCCCCACGATGGCGAGCGTCTCGCCAGCGTGGATCTCGAAGGAGACGTTGCGCACCACCGGCTTCCAGCCCTCGTCGGTGCGGAAGGAGGTGGTGAGGTTTCTGACCGCCAGGACCGGCGCGTTCGTGGCTCCCGGCATATCAGCGGCCCACCGCATAGGCCTGCATGAGCCGGGGCGTCGCGGCGGCCCGGATGAGACCGTCCCTCTCGCGTCGCGCCGCCGTCAGCCGCCCGATGGACCAGCCGTCGGCCACCGTGAGCTTGTGACCCCGCCGGCGCAGCTCGGCGATGGTCGCGTCGCCCATCCGGTCCTCGATCATCACGCCGCCGGGTTCGGAGGTGCGGGGATAGAAGGACGCCGGGAAGTGGGTGGAGTGGAACAGGGGTTGGTCGATCGCTGCCTGAAGATTGCCTTCATGATGGACGTAACGCAGGAAGAAGGCGAGTTGCCATTGGTCCTGCTGATCGCCGCCCGGCGTGCCGAAGGCCAGCGTCGGCCGCCCGTCCTTGAGCGCGAGCGAGGGCGTCAGCGTGGTCCGGGGGCGCTTGCCCGGTGCGAGCGAGGTCGGCAGCCCCGGGCGCAGCCAGAACATCTGCGCACGGCTGTTCAGGCAGAACCCCAGCCCCGGAATGATCGGCGAGGATTGCAGCCAGCCGCCCGAAGGCGTGGTGGAGACCATGTTCCCCCAGCGGTCCACCACGTCGATATGAACGGTGTCCCCCCGCTTCTCCGTCAGGTGCGACATGGTCGGTTCGTAAACGGCCCCCTTCTCCAGCCCGCCAATGACGGAGAGCGCAAGCTTCCGCTGGGCCTCGAAACCGGGCACGACACCGGGGCGCAGCTCCATCGACGCCTCCGCCCCGATCAGCTTCCGCCGCGCGTCGTTGTAGCCGTCCGACAGCAGCGCGCCGAGCGGGACATCCGCGAAATCCGGGTCGCCGTAGTAAACCTCGCGATCCGCGTAGGCGAGCTTCATCGCCTCCACCACCGTATGCACGAAATCAGGGCCCAGCGGGTCCATGGCGGCAAGGTCATAGCCCTTCAGCAGCGCCAATGCCTGCGCCATGACGGGCCCCTGCCCCCACGGCCCCGTCTTGGCAACCTGCCAGCCGTGGTAATCATAGGTCAGCGGCTCCTCCACGGTCGCCTGCCAACCGGCCATATCTTCGGCCGACAGCACGCCCTTGTGCCGCGCGCCGGTCGCATCCATCACTTCTGCCGTATCGAGGTAGCTCTGAATCGCCTCCGCGACAAAGCCGCGATAGAAGGCGTTCCGGGCCGCTTCGATGCCCTTCTCGCGGGAGCCGGCTGCTTCCGCCTCCGCCACGATGCGCTTCCACGTCTCCGCCAGCACCGGATTGCGGAAGTTCGATTCCGGCGCAGGCGCGGAACCCCCCGGCAGCCACGTTTCATGCGAGGTCGGCCATTCCTTCTCGAAGAACTCGCCCAGCCCCTCGATGGTGGCCGAGACGCGGGCCAGCACGGGATGACCCTCCTCCGCATAATGGATCGCGGGTTCCAGCACCTCGCGCACCGTCATCGTGCCATAATCCCGGAGCATCAGCATCCAGCCGTCGAATGCACCCGGAATGACCGTGGAGAGCAGCCCGTCACCGGGGATCAGGTCGATGTCCTCGGAGCGGTAATGTTCGATGGTGGCTTTCGCAGGGGCCGGTCCCTGGGCGCAGATCACGTCCACACGATCGTTGGCGGCGGAATAGACGATGGCCGGCATGTCGCCGCCCGGCCCGTTCAGATGCGGCTCCACGATCTGCAGCACGAAGCCGGTGGCGACAGCGGCGTCGAAGGCATTGCCGCCCTTCTCCAGTATGCTCATGCCAACTGCGGTGGCGATCCAGTGGGTGGAAGTGACAGCGCCGAAACGGCCGAGGATTTCGGGACGGGTGGTGAACTTGGTCATCTCTATCTCTCAGTTCTCGCGCGGGTCGAGCGCATCGCGCAGCCCGTCGCCGAGCATGTTGAAGCCGATCACGACAAGGAAGATCGCAACCCCCGGCCAGAGCGCGAGCCACGGCGCCTGGCTGAGGAAGTTCTTGGCGGTGTTGAGCATGGAGCCCCAGCTCGGCGCAGGGGCCTGCTGGCCAAGGCCGAGGAAGGACAGCGACGCCTCCGCGATGATCGCGGTCGCCACGGTCAGCGTCGCCTGCACGATGATCGGGGGGATGATGTTCGGCAGAACGTAACGACCCATGATCTCTGTGTGCGACAGGCCGATGGAGCGCGCGCCTTCCACATAGTCCTCGGTCTTGACGGCCATCGCCTGACCACGGGTCAGCCGGATGAAGATCGGCATGGCGGAAAGCCCGATGGCGATCATCGCGTTTGTCAGGCTCGGCCCGAGGAAGGCGGCGAGCGCGATCGCCATGATGAGAAACGGCATGGCGAGCAGCGCCTCCGTCACCCGGCTGATGACCAGATCGACCCAGCCGCCGAAATACCCGGCCAGCAGACCGAGCGGCACGCCGGTCAGTACCGCGATGGCCACCGACACGATCCCCGCCATCAGGGATGCCTGTGCACCCCAGATCATGCGGGAGAACACGTCGCGGCCGATCTCATCGGTTCCCATCCAGTGCTCGGCGGAAGGCGGAAGGCGAATGGCCGTCCAGCTCGTGGCGAGCGGATCGGCGATGGGCAGCAGAGGTGCCAGCATCGCGAGCGCGGCAAAGAAGGCGATGACGATAAACCCCGCCAGAGCCGCGCGGTTGCGCTTGAACTTCCGCCAGGCCCGGCTCGGGGACCGGGCGGCAACGGGGGCGATTGTGGTGTCGGCGGCGCTCACAGCGTTGACCTCATACGCGGGTTCAGCACGACGTAGAGCACGTCGGCAATCAGGTTCATCAGGATGAAGGCGACGGCGGTGCACAGCACCACGCCCTGCACGACGGCATAATCCCGGTTGAAAACGGCATCCACGATCAGTTTGCCGAAACCCGGAATGGTAAAGATCTGCTCTGTCAGCACCGCCCCGGCCAACAGTTCTCCGAACAGCAGGGCGGAAAGCGTGATGATCGGCAGCAGGGCGTTACGGAAGGCATGGCCCATGACGATCTCCCGCCGTGTCAGCCCCTTCGCCTTGGCGGTGCGGATATAGTCGCTCCGCAGCACACCCAGCATGGCGGAGCGCGTGTGCCGCATCAGCGCGGCGGCAAGCCCGGTCCCCAGTACGAAGGCCGGCATCACCATGGTCTGGAGCGAACGCACCGGATCGACGAAGGGCGACTCGTAACCGGAAGCAGGCAGCCAGCCGAGATTCACAGAAACCAGCAGGATCAGCAGGATGCCCAACCAGAAGTTGGGGATAGAAAGCCCGCTCAGCGCCACGAAGTTGGCGGCATAGTCGATGAAGGTGTTCTTTCGCGTGGCAGCAAGGATGCCGAAAGGCACACCGATCACCAGCGCGAAGGCCATCGCCATCACCGCAAGCTGCAGCGTGACGGGAAGTTTTTCGAGTATCAGCTCCAGCACCGGCTGACCCGTGCGAAGCGATGTGCCGAAATCACCGGTGAGCACCCCGCCCAGCCAGCGGAAATACTGACTGATGAGCGGATCGTTCAGATGATACTGCTCCCGCAGGAAGTCGAGCGTCGCCGCATCACGCTCCTCCCCCGCAAGCGCGAGGATCGGATCGCCGGGCAGCAGCTTCTGCAGCAGAAAGACGAAGATCGACACCAGAAGCAGCGTCGGCAGCGCCACCAGAAGGCGGCGGGCGATGTAGCGGAGCATGTCGCTCTCCCTTGCGTGGGACGTCGCGCGACCAGGCCGCGCGACGCCAAAGGCTTACTCGACGTTGACGCCCGTAAGGCGGATCATCCCATCCGGATAGGCGGTGAAGCCGGTCACCGACTTCTTGAAGCCGAACACATAGGACTGGTGGCCGAGGTAGATGATGGGCAGGTCACGATCGAGGATCGCGGTCGCGGCGGCGTATTTCTCCTTCCGCGCGGCGGTATCCGTCGCAGCGCGGGCTTCGTTCAGAAGCTGGTCCACCTCCGGGTTGCAGTATTTCGTATCGTTGATCCCGCCGTTGCAGGTCACGAACTGATGGAGGTTTCCGTCCGGGTCCGGCCGCCCGGACCAGTCGGAACGGCTGAGCTGGTAGTTGCCCGCCGTCTGCTCGTTCAGCAGCGTCGCGAACTCCGTCGCGCGGAGCGTGACGTCAAAGCCCGCCTCCGCCACCATCGCCTGGATCATCTGCATGACCTGCGAGACGACGGGGTTGTTGGCGTGCTGGATCTCCACCTGCACCCGATCGACCCCCGCTTCCTTCAGGAGCGCCTTCGCCGCGGCAACGTCGCGCTTGGGAACGGGGATGTCCTTGTCATACCACGGGCTGGTGGGCGGCCAGGGCTGGTTACCCGCGCGCCCGATGCCCGCAAACACGACCTGGATCAGCGCGTCCCGATCAATGGCGAGCGAGAAGGCCCTGCGCACGCGCGCATCCTGCCCGATCGGATTTTCCGCCCGCGGCCCGTTCGCCACATTGGCATAGATCGCCATGTAACCAAGCCCCACGGACTCGGCAGTCTGGAGACCGGCATCGCCCTGCACCGTGGCGACATCCGTCGCCGCGACGCGCTCCACCATGTCGAGGTCACCCGACCGCAGGTTCGCCACGCGCACCGAGGTATCGGGGATCGGCAGATAGGTCACCTTGTCCAGATGGATGTTGTCGGCATTCCAGTAGTCCGCGAATTTCTCCAGAACGATCCGGTCCTGCTGCACGCGCTGCACGAATTTGAACGGTCCCGAGCAGACAGGGTTGGAGCCGAAATTCGCGCCCAGCTCCTGCGCGGCCTTGGGCGACAGCATCATTCCCGCCCGATCCGAAAGCTGCGCGAGCAGCGAGGCATCGGGCGCCTTCAGGGTAAAGGTCACTTCAAGGGGACCGGTTGCCTCCACCTTCTCGACAGAGGAAAGCTCGCTCTTGCGACGGGACTCCGGCATGGTCATCGCACGTTCGATGTTGAACACGACCGCTTCCGCGTTGAACGGCGTGCCATCGTGGAACTTCACCCCGTCGCGCAGCTGCATGACCAGCACCTTGCCCTCCTCGCGATACTCCCACGAGGTCGCAAGTTGGGGGACGATCTCCACGTCCTGCGACACGTCCACCAGCTTGTCGCACAGGCCGGTGTAAACAATGCGCGCGACGAAGGCGCGGGACTGGTGCGGGTCCAGCGTGTCGGGATCGTCCTGAAGCCCGATGCGGATATCCGCGGCACTGGCAGGCATCGCGGCCATCAGCGCGACAAGCGCGGCGGCGGACAGGAGAGAGGTCTTCATGGCGTCGGGTCTCCGTCTGGCAGGGACTGTGAAAGATTGGAGTTGTGCTGTGCCTCGCGAAAGAGCGCGGGGTCGTAGATTGTCTGACCGATCAGCTTGTTGTGGAGGAATATCAGGTGGTCACGCATGGCCTCCCCCGCAGCGCCCGGATCCCGGTCGGCGATGGCCTGCACCACGGCGCTGTGCTGCTCGAAGATCGGGGCGCGGGATGTCTCGCTTCGCATCTGATCCCGTGTCCGCTGCCAGGCATCGTCCTGACGGATGCGGTTCACGATGTCGAACAGCGACAGAAAGAGCGTGTTGCCCGCCGCCTGTGCGATCAGACGGTGGAGCGCGCCATCCCAGAGTTCACCCTCGTCGGGATCCTGATAATCGCGGATCCGCTCCGCGATGACCCGCATCCGCGAGACCTGCTCGGGACGCGCGCGCAGGGCAGCAAGCTGGGCGAGTTGCGGCTCCAGGCGCAGGCGGACTTCCATGATCTCCAAGAGATCTGTCATCGTCACCAGATCGCGCGTGGCTTCTGGAAGCGGGTGCAGGCCGCCCACGAACGTCCCTGCTCCTTGCTTGCGGCGGATAAGACCTTCGGCTTCCAGCACCTCCAGCGCGCGCCGAACTGCCCGCCGCCCCACGCCCAGCTCCACGACGAGTTGGCGCTCCGTCGGCAGGCGCGCACCCGGCTGATGCAGAAGATCGTCGATATAGCGGCGCAGCCGCTCCAAGGCGTAGGTGGAACTGCCACTCGCCTCCTCAGCCGGCGCGGACTTCGTATGAACCAATCTCGTCATTTGGTTCTTCTTGAACCAATAGCCGTATTGGTTCAACTGGTTCGCTTCTTCTTCTGCAACATTCTTTTCAATCCTCTTATTATTGCACATTAATAAGGCATATATCTGCGGAATTTGTCATCATATTAATCAGAATATCCCTCAACCCCTCATCTCAGACAGAATCAGATCCCAAGACCGCGTCAAAAGAAAGGACTGGCCAGAGATAGGAGGCATTGCGCTGAAGTTTGCGCGTGAACCATTTACCGGGAGGAGCATGTTGCACTTTCTTCCCCTCTGCGCGGCAAGTATTGAAGGCCAGGCGTGGGGACACGCCAATTCTCCAATTCCATGCCAGGAGGCCCGATGCACGTCATCTCGATCCAGAGCCAGGTAGTGCATGGTCATGTCGGCAACAGCGCCGCGCTGTATCCGATGCTGGCCACTGGCGTGAGCGTGGCGCCGGTGCCGACCACTCTGCTCTCAAACCATCCACGTTATCCCACAACCCGCGGTCGGGTGCTGGACGCCGATCTGGTGGCTGACCTTCTGCGTGGCGTTGAGGAGCGCGGATTGGTCGATACAGCGTCCGTGGTGTTGTCGGGCTATCTCGGCTCCGCCGCCAATGCCGGGGCGGTGGCGGATTTCATAGAACGCGCCCGGTCCCGCAATCCGGCGCTGCGCTATGTCTGCGACCCTGTGCTCGGCGATGACGGCAAGGTTTTCGTCGCTCCGGGCATCGAAGAGACCGTGGCCACGCGCCTGCTACCCTGCGCAGATGTCATCACGCCGAACCAGTTCGAGCTTCAACGCCTCTCCGGCTGCGACACCGCTACCGAAGACAACCTTCGTACCGCCTGCGCGACGCTTGCCAAGCGGGGACCACAGGTCATCGTGGCGACGGGATGCACGCTCACCGACACGGGTCAGAACCAGCTCGAGACCGTTCTCTGGCAGGACGGAAACCTTACCCGGATCGCAACGCCCCGCCTGCCCATCCGGCCCTGCGGAACGGGAGACCTTCTGGCCGGGCTGTTTGCGGCACATCTGGCCTTGGGAAAACCCGTCGAAGGCGCACTTCGCGCGGCGGTTGCCGCGACTCTGGCAGCCATCGACCTCACCTGGCGCTCGGGCGAGGCGGAACTGCGCCTGACGCCATCCGAGGGCGGACCGGCTTTCGCGCCCTAAACCGCCCCGGCGGCAAAGGCAGCCGAAAACGAAGCGGCAAAGGTCGCGCCGTGGCCCAGACCCTCAAGCACGGTCACGCGGACGGCCAGGTCCGGTCGTCCGCCCAACCGCTCTACAAGGGCCATTGTCTGCGGAGAGGGAGCGGGCGTGGAAGCCGCGGAGCTATTGCGCCTGCGCTCCCGGTCTCCCAGCAGGATATGGACCGGTGCGATACCGCCCGGCACCCGACGCGCTGTCCGCTCCGCCACAAAGAGCGCCCCTTCACCGAACCCTGTCGAGGGGCTGACGGGCACCCAACAGCGGAAGCTTTCCGGTGACGCGAACAGGGTCGAGATCGTAAATAGCCCGCCGTAGGAGTGCCCCCAAAGCGTGCGCCGCGCAGGGTCGAGGGGCATCCGCTCCTCCACCGCCTGCCGGAGCGGGCCGGTCAACGCCGTACGGAAAGACGCATCGCCGCCAGTCTGCCGGTCGGGGTGACGAGGATCGACATTGGAACCGGCGGTCGCAGGCGTATAATCGAGGGTTCTGCGCCGCAGGTCCACCCCCTCCCTCGCGGGATAGCCCACAGCGATGACTGCAACATCGGGATGGGCCGCAAGCAACTCAGGCGACAGGCGGTCGAAGACCGAATTTCCATCGAGCATCCAGAGGGATCTCCACCCCTTTGGCGGCGGCTCTCCCCGTGGAGTGAAGAGAAAGAGCCAGTAGGCACCCGCCGCGGTGGAAATCTCCAACCGGGAAAAATCGTGACTGGCGTGGGAAGCATCGACCGATGTGTCTGAAAATGGCGCAGCCTCGGCTGAGGCAGAAGACGCCATGGCACCAAGACCAAAAGCGAGGGGTGTCATCATCAACTGGCGCCTGGTCAGGGTCATCGCGGCTCCACAAGCGCAGAACATTGGCTGGCGACGGCTGGCTCTGGATCGTCTAGACCGGAATGGCGAACCATTGCAAGCCATTGGAGCGCCTTCCGCCGCTTGCACAAGGGAAGGACCGCCGCTACCGTCCGGCGGCTGACAACCGCCAGCCTCGCCCACGGAGATGCAGAATGACACAGACCCCCGAGCCCGCGCCAGAGGATTTCCAGCTGCTCAGCCGCGACAAGCTGCGCTACGGCGACACGGACCGGCAGGGCCATGTCAACAACGCGGTGTTCTCCACGCTTCTGGAGACGGGGCGCGTGGAGCTGCTGTTCGATGCCGCCTCTCCCCTGCGTGAGAATGGCGCCTCCTACGTCATTGCGCGGCTGGAACTGGACTTCCGGGCGGAACTGCGCTGGCCCGGAGAGGTGCAGATCGGCACGTCCGTGGCACGTGTCGGGCGGAGTTCGCTCACGCTCCGGCAGGCGATCTTTCACAATGGACGCTGTGTGGCGACCGGCATTTCCGTTCTGGTGTTGATGGATGAAGAAACGCGCCGGTCCCGCCCGATTTCGGAAGCGGCGCTGGCCTATCTGCAGTCCGTCGCTCTCTGACCGGCGCGGCCTGCGACAGTTTGTCAGCCCCTGAGCAGGGAATGTTTCGCACCGTGACTCCGTATATGGAGCACGATGACCCGCAAGACCGACCCGATCCTTGACGATCTCCCCGCGCTCCGCCGCTATGCCCTGACCCTTTCCCGCGATGAGGGAGAGGCCGAAGACCTCGTGCAGGAGGCCCTGTTGAGAGGGCATGAGGCACGCGGCACGCTCCGGGCAGGCGGCAATATCCGCGGTTGGCTGTTCGGCATCCTGCACAACGTCTTCGTCGACCGCTACCGCAGCCGGACGGCGGAGGCGCGGCGGATCGTGGCAACCAGTCTTGCCGCCCCGCAAAGCGCCGAGGCACCGCAGGAAGCCGTCGTCCGCCTGTCACAGATCCGCACGGCCTTTCTCGATCTTCCGCAGGACCAGCGCGAAGCACTGCACCTCGTCGCGATTGAGGGGCTCACCTATGCGGAGGCCGCCGACGTCGCGGGGGTTCCGATCGGCACCATCATGTCGCGCATTTCCCGCGCCCGCGCGCGACTGCGGGAATTCGAGGAAGGGCCCGCGCGGCCGGCACTTCAGGTTGTCGGAGGGCGCAATGGCCGCGGCTGATCAGGTAACGGAGATCGATCTCGACGCCTATGTGGATGACCAGCTCGACCTTTGGCAACGCGCGCGGGTGGAGCAGTGGCTCGCAGCGCGCCCGGATGCCGCCGCGCGGGTGATGGCCGATTTGCGCATCCGCGACGAGCTTCGCCTCGCAACGGCCGTACCGGCTGCCGGAAACCGCAGGACGGGCCGGGCCGCAGGGAAGCTCGCGCGGGGTATCGCCCGTGATCGCCATCTTCGCCGGGCGCTGCGCCTCCTGCCTGCCTGCGCGCTGATGGTTGCGGGTTGGGTGGCGCATACGGGGATCCGCCCCCTGTCGGCCTCTGTCCCGCCGCCGGCCGTCGTGGAAGCTGCCCTTGCGGCACGCGATGCAGGCAACCTGCGCCTTTCCATGCCGTCACAACCGCCGTTCCAGCACATGGATCGGGGGGAAATCCGCGCCGCCACCGGCATCATCCTGCCGCTCTACGACAGCGGCTGGACCCTCCGGGACGCGCAGATCTTTCCCTCCCCGCAGGGACCGGGCGTGGAGATCACCTTCGACACCGAAGACATGGGTCGCCTCCATGTCTTCGCCGCGCGCCCGGGTGGCTTTGCCGTCACTCTGCCAGCGTCCGAGCAGCGGGGCGGCATCGCCATCGTCTGGTTCCAGATCGGCGAGACGGCGCATGTCCTGCTCGCCGAAACGGATACCGAACGGCTGCGTGTCGCAGCGGAGCGGCTGTCCAGAACCCTCTATTGACCAACAGGAGTATCCCATGAACGACAGTTATCGCGGGCGGAGCGCCGGCTTCGCGCCCGCGGCGGCAAACCCTGCTGCCTTCGACGCGGGTCTGCGCGCGCATATGCTGCGCGTTTACAACTACATGGGCATCGGGCTCGTGCTTACCGCGGCGGTGGCAATGCTGGTGGCCTCCGTGCCGGCGCTCTATGTTCCCATCTTCTCCACCCCCTTGAAATGGGTGGTGATGTTTGCGCCGCTGGCGTTCATCTTCTTTTTTTCCTTCCGCATCGAGGCCATCAGCGCGAGCACGGCGCAGACGCTGTTCTGGGCCTTCTGTGCGGTCATGGGACTGTCGCTCGCCTCCGTATTCCTCGTGTTTACCGGCGTATCGATCGGGCGCGCGTTCTTTGGTGCGGCGGCCATGTTCGGGGCGATGAGCCTCTACGGCTACACGACCCGGCGCGACCTGACCAAAATGGGCAGCTTCCTGTTCATGGGCCTGATCGGCGTGGTTCTCGCCAGCGTCATCAATATCTTCCTTGGTTCCTCGGCCCTGCAGTTCGCGGTCTCCGTCATCGGCATCATTGTGTTTGTCGGGCTGACCGCCTGGGACACGCAGAACATCAAGCTTCAATACTCCGAGCATCATGACAGCGAAACGCAGGGCAAACTGGCCGTGATGGGTGCGCTGTCGCTTTATCTGAACTTCGTCAACATCTTCCAGCTCCTGCTGAGCCTTACCGGCGAGCGGGAGGAATAACCGAAAGGACATCGGCTCTCATGGATCACAACGACAAACAGGCGATCGCGGGCCTTTTCGGCAAGCTCGCGGATGTAGAGCGTCAATCCCCCCAGCGTGACGGAGAGGCGGAAGCCTTCATTGCGCAGCAGGTCGCCCGTCAGCCCGGCGCACCCTATTATCTGGCCCAGACGGTTGTCGTGCAGGAGCAGGCCCTGAACGCTGCGGAGGCACGGATTGCCGATCTGGAAGCGCAGGTCCATGCGGCGCGGCAAGGCGGTCAGGGCGGTTTTCTCTCGCGTCTTCTGGGCGGCCCCGGGGCTGCGCCTCGGCCCCGTCAGCCGGTCGGCCAATCCCTCGGTCAGCCGGCGCCGGGCATGGCACAACCCGGCCGGAGCGGCGGCTTTCTGGGCGGTGCGGCGCAGACAGCAATGGGCGTCGCGGGCGGCATGATGCTTGCCAATGCCATAGGCGGCATGTTCGCAGGCTCTGCAGAGGCAGGCGAAAGCCCTGAAGAGCCAGCGGACATGGGGTTTGACGACGGCGGAGACTGGGAGGAGTTCTGATCTCTCCCGCGGGGTGGGCAATCCACCCCGCACTGTCAAACCGCGGCGTTGGCCTCCGCAGCCGTGCCGCTCATGATCCCCGCGATCGTGAAGCCGCCATCGACGGCGAGCGTCTGCCCCGTAACATAACCCGAACGGCTGGCATCCAGAAGAAACAGCGCCGCCTGCGCGATGTCCTCAGGCGCACCATAGCGCCGCATGGGAACAGTGGACATCCATGTCTCCCTGACCTCCGGCGTGTGCACCTCGCGGACCATGGGCGTTTCGATGGGGCCGGGCGCGATCACGTTCACCCGGATGCCAAGCGGCGCAAGTTCAACCGCCATCACCCTGCTCATGGTGATGACAGCTCCCTTGGACGCGCCGTAGGCCACCCGCCCCTCATTCCCCTTTATACCGGAGACGGAGGCCACGTTCACAATGGCGCCGCCCCGCCCCCGCATGACCCGCGCAGCCTCCCGTGCCATCAGGAAGGATCCGACCACGTTCACGTCGAGTATACGGCGGAACAGCCCCGGATCGGTCTGCATGACCGCCACGTCCCGCGCGATACCCGCCGAATTGACCAGTCCGGTGATGGGGCCCAGTTCATCTTCCAGCTGCGCAACGGTTTCCACCACGCGGCCCTCATCAGCCACGTCGAGCGCGACTGCACGCGCCCGCGTATTGTCCAGCCTGGCCGCAAGACGGTCGAGCGGTTCACCGGGCAGGTCGATCGCCACGACCCCCCAATTCTCCGCCAACGCTGCATCCACGACCGAAAGACCAATGCCGGATGCCCCGCCGGTGACCAGAACCGTGCCCTTTTCCGGGATAGCGTCTTTCATTGATCCTCCAGGTTTTCTACCAATATTTCAAAGGTTACGCCGACGATATTCTCACCTTTGATGAGCTTTCCCGAGTGGACGCGCCCCTCGACATCGACAAGAGACACGGTAAGCATGCAGATGCCGTCCACGATATCACCCGCATCGACACGGACTTCGGTTGCAACACAGTCCACCTGCCTGCCATCAGTGAAGACCGGATCGCAGATGGACCCGATCCCATGGACACGTCCGCGACTCAGACCGTGCGTTGCCGCGACCTGTTCAATTGCCGTCACCACGTCCTCGCCGGGGCGAAGACGGAGCAGGATTGAGCCTCCGCTACCGCCTCCTGCAGCCGAAAAGAGTGTGAAATTAGTCTCCTCATCCGGCAGTGCCTCGAACCAGGCCGCGGGCGCGCCCAAGCCACGAACGCTGACCGGCTTCGCAACCCGACTTTCGAGCGGCAGCAGATGTCCCATCGCGACCGCCCCGTCCTCCATCTGCCATTCACCGTGGCAGTGAAGAAACCGGGCACCATCCCGCCAACCGACAACGGCCACGCAGGAGCCAAGCGTGACCCGCCCGGAAGGTGCATGGGTCTTGCTGTAATAGGCCCCGTGAACCCCGTCGGTGGAAAGTGCGGGCAGGACGTAGCGGAACGGGTCCGCCGTTACTCCGTCAAGCCACATGACCCCGCCCATGCAGCCTGCGTCGTCGAAGATGCGCGCGACTTCGTCCATCAGAACGCGGCCCGCCACCAGATCGCCCTCCAGCGGCTGAAGCCTGGTCGGGACAGCCTGCCGTCGATCAGCCGCGGGGGGGCCGGGATGTCGCAGCCCCTGACGAAGCGCTGTCATGCCAGGTGCCTTTCCAGCTCTGGTATGCCCCGGCGCTCGATCTCCTCCCGCACCAGCTTCTTGGTGATCTTGCCATAGGCGGATTTCGGTAGCTCGTTCCAGAACAGGAAGCGCTTGGGCATCTTGTAGCGCGCTATTCGCCCGTCGAGATGGGCGGAAAGCTCTGCCTCCGTCACCGTCGCATCAACCACGCAGACCGCAACGCCAACCTCGCCCCAAAGCGGATCCGGCAGACCCAGAACCGCCACTTCCCGCACCGCCGGATGGGTGAGAAGCTTCTCCTCGATCTCACGCGGATAGACGTTGGAGCCGCCGGAAATATACATGTCCGAAGCGCGCCCGGTGATGTAGAGGAACCCCTCCTCATCGACATGGCCGAGGTCGCCGGTCCTGAACCACCCGTCCCGAAACGACTTGGCGTTCGCCTCCGGATTTTCCCAGTAACCCGCGAATACGGCGGGTCCGATCACGCAGATCTCTCCCGTCTCGAAGGGCTGAAGCGGCCGGCCGTCGTCGCCCTGTATCTGCAACTCCATCCCGGTCCGTTCAAATCCGCAGGTGGCAAGACGAACATCCGGCCCGTCCTCCGCCGCATGCAGCCGATTGGGAAGCACGGTGATCGCGCCGGTCACTTCGCCCAGACCGAAGTATTGCACAAGCACGGGACCAAGCGCGGCCAATGCACGCTTCTGATCCTCACGATACATGGGCGCGCCCGCATAGATCACGTAGCGGAGAGATCGGTGATCGAAACGCCCGACACTCTCATGCTCCACCATCAGTTTCAGGATAGTGGGAACGGTGAAGATCGTGGAGATATGCCAGCGCTCAACCAGATCCCACGCAGTCGCCACATCGAAACGCTCGGAAGGCATGAGCACCGTCTTGACGCCCCGCGCCACCTGGGTGAGCTGATGCACACCCGCGCCATGGCTCAGCGGCGCCACTACGAGAGACGCGTCCTCGGGCGTCAAACCCGGCATCAGGTCAGCCAGATGGTTGGTCACCACAAAAGCCATCTGACCATGCGTCAGCACAGACGCCTTGGGCCTTCCGGTTGTTCCAGAGGTGAAGAAGAACCAGCAAGGATCATCGCGGTCCACCGCCACGGGTTGCGGCTTTCTCCCCAGAAAATCCGCCACGATGGCGTCGTAGGAGGGGCCGAAAGCCGCATCACCGATGGCGATTGTCAGGCCCATGCCGGTGCAGGCCGCCGCATGCTCCGGGAATGTGGCATTGCATATCAGTGCCCTGGCCCCCGAACTTTCCGCCAGAAACGCGACTTCCTCGGGGGTCTGGCGGAAGTTGGTTGGAACATAGATCGCACCGATGCGGAAACAGGCGAACATTGTTTCGAACATCTGGTTGCAGTTCTGCGACTGGACGAGAACACGGTCACCCTTGGCGATGCCGTAGCTCTGCAATGCGGCCGCCATGGCATCGATACGGGCCTCGAACTCCGTCCATGTCCAAACGTTCTCGCGCCAGACAATGGCGATGTCTTCCGGCGCGCGGCGGGCGTTCTGGCTGACGAAGGTCGCGAGGTTCATCACCCGTGTCGAACAGGGTTTCATTTCACGCGCTCCAGAATGGAAACATAGTTGGCCACCGCAGCGCCACCCATGTTGAACACGCCGGCCAGTTCCGCCCCCGGCACCTGCATGTCGCCAGCCTCACCCATCAATTGCATGGCGGCCATCACATGCTGGGAAACGCCGGTCGCACCGATCGGATGCCCGCGAGACTTCAATCCGCCGGAAGGGTTCACGGGCAGGTCGCCCCCCATCCGCGTGCGCCCTTCTCGGATGACCTTCCAGCCTTCGCCCGGCGCGGCAAGGCCCATGATCTCATATTCGATCATCTCGGCCATGGTGAAGCAATCATGCGTCTCCACGAGATCGAGATCGCCGATACCAAGGCCCGCATTTGCCAGAGCCCCCGCCCAGGCACGACGCCCGCCTTCAAAGGCGGTCGGATCACGGCGGGAAAGCGCGAGGATATCGTTCGCCTGAACACGGGAGCGGAAGCCGATGGCACGTTGCAGGGAGGCCGCAGTCTCGGCATCCGCCAGCACGAGAGCCGCCGCCCCATCGGAGACGAGCGAGCAATCCGTCCGCCGCAGCGGCCCGGCGACATAGGGGTTCTTGTCCGAGACCGTATTGCAGAAGGCGAGACCGAAATCCTTCTGCATATGAGCATAGGGATTGTTCATGCCGTTCGCATGGTTCTTGGCCGCGATCATGGCCAGCTCCTCAGAGCGGTCGCCATTCTGCTGGAAATAATGGTTGGCGATCTGCCCGAATATCCCGGCGAAACCACCCTCGACCCCGCCTTCCTCCTCACGGTAGCAGGCGGTCAGCAGCACATCGCCGACATCCGCCGTTGGTATGGCAGTCATCTTTTCCGCGCCGACGACTAGTGCGACTCGCCCTCTGCCCGCGGCGATGAAGTCCATGGCCGCGTGAAGGGCTGCGGAACCCGTGGCACAGGCGTTTTCACATCTCACGGCCGGAACATGCGTAAGCTCAGGCAATCCCATCGCAACAAGGGAACCTTGAAAATCCTGACGTTGGAAGCCATTGTTAAAGCTTCCTACAAAGATCCCATCTACGCTCCCGGCAGGCAGCCCCGCATGGGCGAGCGCGGGCGCAGTCACCTCCGCCATCAGCGCCATGGTGTCCTTTGCCTCGGACTTCCCGAACTTCGTGTGCGCCCAGCCGACGATCATCGGATCTGCCATCACTTCCTTCCTTCCTCAGTGCCCCCTTGCGGAGCAAAAACCTTTTGCAATCGCGCCTCTATTGCCGCGCCCTCGCGCTCCAGAAGCGCGGCCAGCTCTCCCTGACGCTGCGGACCGAGCCTGCTATCCACTGCCGCTATGGAAATCGCGCCCGCAACCTCACCATCGGGCAGGCGGATCGCCCGACCGATCCCCCAGGATGAACTGACGAACAGGCCCGGATTGAGCGCATGCCCCGCCTTGATGGTCGTCTCCACATCCAGCCGGACCTGATCGGCGGAGTAGCTGCCGATCAGAGCGTATTCCTGTGCCATCTGCGCGATGATCGCGCTCCGTTCCTGCTCCGGCAGGGCCGCCAGAATAGCCATCGCGCCTGCGCCCACTCCGAGCGGATGCTGATCGCCAACCTGCAACGCATGAGTACGGACAGGATGAGAGCCTTCCTGCCGGTGCAGGCAAAGCGCGTAACTGCCTTGCCGCACAGTCAGGAAACTCGTGTCACCCGTTTCATCCGAAAGACGCCGGAGCGCGTCCATGGAATGGGCGAGCAGCCCATGCCGCCGCCCTGCCAGAACCCCCAGCACATAGAGCTCCGGCCCCAGCGTGTACTTGCGGCTCGCCGGATCCTGATCCACCAGCCGGGCACGCATGAGCGCCATCAACAGGCGTCGGGCTGTTGGCTTGTTCAGGCCGCTTGCTCCGACGATCTGTGACAGACTGGCACCGCTGTCCCCGTTGCGACCCACGAGCGACAGCAGTGCCAGTGCCCGTTCCACCGATTGGGCGCCGGTAACCTGACTTTCGGCAAAGGGACCGGGCTGGTTCATGATCAGCCGAGCGTCAGCCCTGTCGCCTTTTCAAGGATCGACCAGGCCTCATCGCCAAACTTGCCATGCCACTCCTTGTAGAAGCCCGCGTCCAGAAGTTTCTGCTGGAAAGCAGCCGGATCAACGGAGTTGAATACCATACCATGCCCTTCAAGTTCTCCTTGAAGAGAGGCATTCAACGTCATGATATCTTTGCGCTGATCAAGAGCAGAGGCATTGAAGTTCCGCGCCACGATCTCTTTCAGGTCATCCGGCAGAGCACCCCAGGCACGCCGCCCCGACAGCATCCAGAATCCGTCCCACATATGGTTCGTCATCGAGACGTATTTCTGTACCTCGAACAGCTTGAAGTTTGACAGGATCGCCAGCGGGTTCTCCTGCCCGTCCACGATCCCGGTCTGAAGCGCCGTATACACCTCGGCAAAGTTGATGGAGGCGGGAGCGGAGCCGAAGGCCGAGAACATGGATGTCCAGAGCGGACTGACCGGAACCCGGATCTTGAACCCTTCGAGATCCGCGGGCGATGCGATCGGCTTGGTAGAGCTGGAAATCTGACGGAAGCCATTGTCGTAGATCCGGTCGAAGGCGTAGAGGCCCTTCGCCTCGATCTCCTTGCGGACATAGGCGCCCAAATCGCCGTCCATCGCCGCCCAGACCGCGTCATAATCCTTGAAAGCGAACCCGATGCCGTTCAGCGAAGCATTCGGCACAAAGGTGGAGAGGATCAGCGGCGAGAGCATGAAGAACTCGACACCCCCGGAACGGAGCTGCCCCAATACTTCGGTGTCACCCCCGAGCTGGCTCTGCGGAAACACGTTGATTTCCATCCGGCCACCGGATTCCTCGCGGATCTTCGCGATCGCCTCCGCCACGCGGACGTTGGATGGATGCGACAGCGGCTGATTGTTCGCAAGCTTGTAGGTATACTCCGCGGCCATTGCGGGGCGTACCCGGATGAAGGGCGCGGCCAGCGCACCTGCGGACGCGCCGATGATCAGCGAACGACGGCTGAGGGTCATGGGTCTCCTCCCTGAGACATGACGAAGTGATATGCCTTCAGAGGAAGGCGAGCGAAAACCAGGGGACTGCCGCGATAATGACAAGTCCGATGAACAGCGCCCCCAGATAGGGCCAAATTGCGCCCATCGCGGCATCGGGCGGCACGTTGCCTATCTTGCAGGCGAGGTAGAAGCCGATGCCGATGGGCGGGGCCATCAGACCAAGATTCATCGCGACAACGATCACCATCGAATAATGGATGTCGTTGATGCCAAGGGCGCGGGCCATCGGGAACATGATAGGCGCCATGAGCACGATCGCCGGAATCCCCTCAAGGAAACAGCCCAGAACAAGGAAGATCGCAATCGTGACCGCCATGAAGGTGAAGGTCCCACCCGGCAGGTCGGACACCGCGCTCAGCAAGTGCCCTGCGAACCCCGACTGGGTCAGCGCCCAGGCCATGGCGGAGGCCGTGCCGAGGATGAGCAGGATCGCACCGGAAAGGGCCGCCGTCTCTACCAGCATCGTCCCCATGCGCCGGAGCGGGATGCCACCGTAGAGCACCATCCCGATGAAAGCTGCATAAACCACGGCGACAGTGGACACTTCCGTCGCCGTGGCGATCCCGCCGCCCACGAACCAGCGGATCAGGAACGGCAGCGTCAACGCGGGCGCCGCAATCAGCAGCGTATTCCACATCATGCGAAGCGGAACACGGCGCGCGTGGGTCATATCCTCTCCCCGCGCCTGCCAGCGGGCAAGCAGAGCCAGCACCACAAGCAGCACCATCGCAATGGCGAAACCGGAGGTAAACAATCCGGCGATGGAAACGCCAGCCGCAGAGCCCAGCACGATCAGCACGATGGAAGGCGGAACGGTATCCGCCATGGCGGCGCCGGTGGCGAGCAGGGCAATCATGTTGGAGGGTTTATGGCCCCGCCGCTTCATCTCCGGGAAAAGCGCGGGCGCCACCGTGGCCATGTCCGACACTTTGGAGCCGGAAATACCCGAAACAAGAAACAGCGACCCGAGCAGGACATATGACATACCTGCCTTCACATGGCCGAGCAGAGAGGCAAGGAATTCCACGATGGCCTTGCCCATGCCCGTCGCATCCAGAATGCAACCGAGCAGCACGAACACCGGAACAGAAAGCAGGATGAGCGCCGACATCCCTTCGTCGATGCGCCCGATCATGACGAAAACAGGCACATTCGTCGCGAATGTCAGATAGGCCAGCGTGCCCAGCCCGAAGCAGAAGGCAATGGGCACACCCATGACCAGCAGCGTTCCCACACCAAGCGCGAGGAACAGCGGCAGATTCCAGTTGCCAAAGCCCAACAAAACGGGCCGGGCGAGCCAGAGCACCCCCACCAGAATGGCAATCGACACCGCCGCCATGAGGAGCGGCTTCAGCCGCGTCTCCCGCACCGCCTGCACGAGGGCGAGGAGAGCCATCAGCACCATGCCCGCGGGCAGCGCCGCAGCACGATACGTCATCGGCAATTCCAGCGCGGGCGAGGTGATGTAGCTTTCCTCGTAGGCATATTCAAAGGCAGTGGGCAGCAGCGCCACGAGGAATGTCACCACCAGCAGAAGCGCAAGGCCGTTCAAGAACTCCTGCACGCGTGCGGGAAAGAGCGCCACGAACACCCCGAGCCGCATATGTTCATGACGGTCGATCGCCAGCGCAGCGCCGAGCATCGCGAGCCAAAGAAAGCTCATGGACGCGATCTCGTCTGCCCAGATGATCGGACGCGCGAAAACGTACCGCGAGGCGACGTTGGTGAGGATCATTGTAATCATCGCCACCAGCAATGCAGCGGCGATCACTTCCACCGGTCTCATCCAGCGTGAGCCGGGATGTGATGTCTCCAGCTGAGCGAGATCCTCAGCGGGAATCGCTTCATAGGCCATTGTCATGGCTCCCCTCCCCCAATGGCGGCTCCTCTCCGCCAGATGGTGCGGTCTTGCGCCGCTACGCCAAGCGCGACCCTCCCAGATACGCGCCTGACATCCATATGATGGACCAAATTCAGGCCCTCACAGCGCTACATTGTCGCGACTCGGCAGTAGATGCAATGGATCCGTGTGAATATCGCTGATTTTCTTTCGGATGAGATCCATATTATGGAATAATCGATCACTGAACCGAGCCGGCCATTGTGCAGGACTGACCGCCGTCGACAGGAAGCTCAACTCCGGTGATGAACTTTGCCTGGTCGGAGGCAAGGAAAACCGACGCCCATGCGATGTCCCAGCCGTCTCCCTGACGCTTCATCGGAACCATCGCGGCCCGCCTGCGCCGCATGTCTTCCGCATCGGCATGATAGCCGCCGATCTGCTTCACCACATGCGGCGTGTCGATGAGGCCGGGAAGGATGACGTTCGCCCGGATACCCTGAGCCGCATATTCAATGGCAATGCTTCGCGTCAGCTGGTTCAATCCGGCCTTGGAGGCGCAGTAGGACACGTAGGGATAGCCCGTCCACCTTATCGAGGCGAGCGAAGAGACATTGACGATTGCCCCGCCGCCCTGCTGCACCATCTGGGGGAGAACCGCCTTGCACGTGAGGAATACGGACGTGAGGTTCACGTCGAACACGCGCCTCCAGCTTTCCTCCGTTGCCTCCGTGACGCCCCCGGGCAGGTTCATGCCGACGTTGTTGTGCAAAACGTCGATGCTCCCCCACCGATCCGTCATGCTTTGAACAACGGCATCAATCTGGGCGGCACAGGTCACATCCGCTGACAAGGCGAGCGCCTCACCCCCCTCTGACCGGATGATGGCGGCGGTGGTTTCCGCAGATGCGGCGTCGATATCGACGCAGGCGACCCGACCTCCCTCACGCGCATAGGCGACCGCTGCCGCCTTGCCATTGCCCCAGCCATCTCCGACAGAGCCCGCGCCGAATACCAGCACGGCCTTTTCCTTCATTCGTTCCACTTTTCCTCCTCAGGACCCGCATGAATCCCCACCCTCTCCCCAGGGCCGGGCGAGAGTGGCGCTCCGTTGCCGAACTGTCAAACCGGCGTGAAGTGGGAAACCGGCCAAATCCCGCCATGACTTGGAAAAATCTTCGCTTCTCCGCGGCGAGCAATCGCCGATCAATCAGGCGCGCAATTGCATTTGCGGGGCTTCCGATCACGCGCGCGCTCACGTTCCATCACAACGCAGGGAACCAAAATCTGGGCTTTTGGTTGTAAAATCGAGCACTATGCGCTAAATGTAGGGGCATCTGACATATCGGTGATCATTCGCACATGGGGCAAGGCGGCCTTCCCGCTCTGCCACAAAGGGCATTTTCATGTCGCCCCAAGACGCGAGAAAACAGCAAGGAGAGGCATGCAAGCCAAACTGAGTGTAAAGAACGTCAGCAAGATTTTTGGCGACAAACCGGAGGAGGCCCGTGCGCTTCTCCAGAAGGGCGCCACCAAGCAGGACATCCTCGAAGCAACCGGCGCCACAGTCGGCGTGAGGGACGCGACGTTTGACGTGGCCGAGGGCGAGATCTTCGTCATCATGGGGCTTTCAGGTTCCGGCAAGTCCACCCTTGTGCGAATGCTGAACGGGCTGATTCCTGCCACCTCGGGAAGCATCTTGATCGACGGCGACGACATCGCATCCGCCTCCCCCAAGGAGCTCCGCCGCATCCGTCGCGACAAGATCGCAATGGTGTTCCAGCATTTCAGCCTGTTTCCGCACTGGACTGTCGCCCAGAACGTCGCCTACGGGCTGAAGGTGAAGGGGGTTGACGCCGCGAGGCGTGACGCCGAAGCGCGCGAGGTGCTCGACCGTGTGGGCCTCGCTGCCTGGGCGGATGCGCTTCCCTCCGATCTTTCCGGTGGCATGCAGCAGCGCGTGGGGATCGCACGCGGGCTGGCGTCCGGGCCCGAGATTCTGCTGATGGACGAGCCGTTTGGCGCCCTCGACCCGCTTATCCGCCGCGAGATGCAGGAAGAGTTGATCCAGTTGCAGCGCAAGATGCGCAAGACCATCGTGTTCATCACCCACGACCTGAACGAGGCGATGATGCTTGGCGACCGCATCGCCATCATGAAGGACGGCGCCATCGTGCAGATCGGCACGGCGCAGGAAATCGTGACCTCGCCGGCCGACGACTACGTCGCGGCCTTTGTCGCGGATATCGACCGGGGCCGCGTCTTTACCGTGGAAGACATCTCCCTTCGTCCTGCGGCGATCCAGCTCGGCCGGCACAGCGCCGCCGCCGCGCTCAAGAAGATGGAAGAGAGCGAAGCAGGCGCGCTTCATGTGCTGGACGGCGACCGTATAGTCGGCATCGTCACCTATCGCGATCTCGCGGCCATCGTTTCGCGCAAGGGCGAAGGTCCCGGAGCGGTGCTTGAGGCGATGCGGGAGGATTTCCCCTCCGTGGACACGAAATCAGCGCTTGCGGATGTGTATGAGGCCGCCGGCACCGGTCTTCCCGTTGCGGTGACGGACCGCCATGACCGTCTTGTCGGTGTCGTCGAACCCAAGGACGTGCTGGCCCAGCTTGCCACCGCCAAAACCGAAACAAACGGGGAGGCCGCCAATGAGCCCCGCTGATATTGCGACACTACCTTTCGACGAGTGGGTGAACGGCTTTGTCCGGGGCTGGCTTGTTCCCAATTTCCGTACTTTCTTCCGGGCGGCTCAAACCCCGATCACGAGCGTTCTGAACGGTCTGAATGGCTTCCTGCTGGCAGTCCCCATGCTGGTGATGATGCTGGGTTTTGCCGCGGCGGCCTGGCGTTACGCAGGCAAGGGCATGGCGATCTTCGTGATCGTCGGGTTTTCCTTCATCGACATGATCGGCCTCTGGCCGCAGACGATGACGACGCTCGCCATGATCCTGACTTCGGTCTTCTTCTGCGCGATCATCGGCATCCCCGCGGGTATCCTTGCCGCACGATCCGACATCGCGTGGAAGGTCATGCGCCCGGTGCTGGACGTGATGCAGACGATCCCGTCCTTCGTCTATCTGGTGCCCATCGTGATGCTTTTTGGTGTCGGCATGACGCCCGGCATCATCGCGACGATCATCTTTGCCTTGCCGCCCCTCGTGCGACTGACCAATCTTGGCATCCGCAACGTCCGGGCCGATCTGATCGAAGCCGCGCAGGCCTTTGGCTCCACGAGCTGGCAGATGCTCTGGGATCTTCAGCTTCCGATGGCGATGCGGACAATCATGGCCGGCCTGAACCAGACACTGATGATGGCGCTTTCCATGGTGGTCATTGCCGCGCTGATCGGCGGCGGCGGTCTCGGGCTGGTCGTGAATACGGGCCTCGGTCGACTGGACGTGGGTTCCGCAACTGCGGGCGGTGCGGCCATCGTGATCCTCGCCATCACGCTCGACCGTATCACGCAGGGCTTGGCGGATGAAAACGGGGCGCGCCGCGTTTCGCTTTTCCAGACGCTGAAAGGCTTCTTCGGCGCGGGATCCACCGCGTCTGTTGCCGAGCCTGCCCGTGAGCCGAAGGTCGGCTGATCGAAACGGCGGTCCTTCAGGATCGCCCCTTCCCTCCCATTAAACAGAAAGGAGACGATCCTATGTCCCGTCTCAAATCCTCTCTTCCCACCACGCTTTCCGTTGCCGCTCTTGTGCTCGGCGCTTCTGCTGCGATGGCACAGGACCGGCCCGGCGAAGGCGTTTCCTACATCATGGCGCAGCCGAGCTGGGATACCGGCTGGTTCCACACCGAGATCGTCAAGCAACTCATGGCCGAACTTGGGTTCAGCGCGGTTGCGACGATGACGCTCGACAATCCCGCCTTCTACCAGTCCGTTGCATATGGCGATGTGACGATGTGGGTCGATGGCTGGTTCCCCGGCCACGATATCTACCGCCCCGTGTTCGAAGGTCAGGCCGAGACGGTTGGCGCTGTTGCCAAGGGTGGCGCGCTGGAGGGCTATCTGGTGGACAAGGCCTCGGCCGAGAAATTCGACATCAAGACACTGGACGATTTCAAACGGCCGGAAGTTCAGGAAGCCTTTGACCGGAATGGCGACGGCAAGGCCGACATGGTCGCCTGCCCTCCCGGCTGGGCGTGCGAAACCAATATCGAACACCATATGAAGGCCTATGACCTGCTCGACCACGTCAACCCGATCAAGGCGGGCTATGCGGCGGCTATGGCCGATGCGATCGCCTCCTATCAGGCCGGCGAGCCGATCTTCTTCTACACCTGGACGCCCAACTGGACCATCGACCAGCTCAAACCCGGGGAGGATGTCGTCTGGATCGAGGTTCCGCGTATCGACCTGCCGGAAAACCTGATGCCGCTGGCGGATAATGCCGTGCAACCTGACATCGAGGGATGCGTCGCAAACCCCTGCATGCTGGGTTTCCCTGCGAACGACATCGTTTCCGTTGCCAATACGGAATTCCTGGACGCCAACCCTTCGGCACGGGCACTGCTGGATGCAGTGGAGATCCCCCTTGCCGACATGTCGTCGCAGAATGCCAAGATGAATGCCGGTGACCGCAACATCGAAGCACATGCGGCTGCCTGGATCGAAGCGAACCGCGAACTTGTGGATGGTTGGATGGAGCAGGCGCGCGCCGCCGCCACTCAGTAATCACCGGTAAAGAAAAACGCCGCCCCACGGGGCGGCGTTCTGGTCTCAGGCAGAGGCGACCTTCTGCGGTACCTCAGCTTGCGCGCTCGCGCCAAGGCCAGCAAGATGGCGCCCGGTGATGTAGCCAAACGTCATCGCTGGCCCCAGGGTAATGCCCGCGCCGGGATAATTGCCCCCCATGATCGAAGCCCGGTCGTTACCGACCGCGAACAGCCCCGGGATCACCTGCCCCTGACGATTGAGGACTTCCCCCGGCACAGTGGTTTCGAGCCCGTCGAAAGTGCCAAGGTCACCCATCTCCAGCTTTACCGCGTAGTATGGCCCATCGCCCACCGGCGCGACCGCCGGGTTCGGCTTGTTGTCCGGGTCGGCAAGATAGCGGTTGAAAGCCGTGCTGCCCCGCCCGAACTGACGATCCTCGCCGACGCGCGCACCGCTATTGTAGTCCGCCACGGTTTTCTCCAGCCCCGCCGGGTCGATGCCGCATGCACTGGCCAGATCGGCGAGCGTCTTGCCCTTCTTCAGATATCCGCTGCGGAGCCAGGAGCCGAGTGGCATCGGCGCAGGCTTTGCATGGCCAAGGCCGTATTTGCGTATCGCCCGGTGATCGCAGATGAGCCATGCCGCGCCTTCACCGGACGCGCTCATGGCCGCGCCGACATCATGATAACTGTTCGACTCATTGGTGAACCGCTTGCCCGTGGACAGGACCGCCATCATTCCGGGTTTGTAACGGTCGAGCAGGTGCGGGAAGATGCCCTCCCTGCCGCCCCGTCCCGGAACACGTGAAACCGGCATCCATGCCGCGGGCTCGGGATAGCGGGCGTCAAACGCGCCGCCGACCTCCTCACCAAGACGGATACCATCACCGGCGTTCTCCACCGGAACAGGAGAGTGATGTGTCTTGCCCCCGCGAAGGTGCGAATAGGACTGCGCCCGGCGTGCGAGGTCGTGGGCATAGCCGCCACAAGCCAGAACGACACCCTTCCGCGCCGTGATCCGCGCCTTGACCTCACCGCCGACTTCGGCACCCACGACACGGTCTCCGTCACGGACCAGAGACAGAGCGGGGGCGTCCGTCAGGATCGGAATGCCCAGCGACAAGGCCGACCTGGCCAACCGTGCGGCAAGCGCATTGCCGCTTGTCACCTGCACACCCCGGCCATGGCGCACGACCTCGACCCCGTGCGCGGCGAGCCGCTTTGCCACATAGGCAAACGATTTCAGCGATTTGGTTGCATTGAAGAAATGCTTGATGTCCGCGTTGGAGGAGTTGAACATCATCCCCATGAAGGTGATGGTGGACAGCGGCGGACGCAGGCGCTTCAGATCATCGCCCAGCACACTCGCGTCATAAGGCGCCGCGAGCACGGAACGCCCGACATCCACGCCGCCTTCGACATCGGGATGATAATCGGGATAAAGGGTGGGAACGAACTTCACATCCGTCTCCCGTTCGAACCAATCCACCATTTCGGGGCCGGTCTGCAGGAACGCTTCCACCGCTTCCGGCTGATACCAGTTGCCGGTTTCGGCACGCATGTAGCGGCGGGCGGCGTCAATGGTGTCGGATGGGTTCTGCGCCTTGCCGTAGTGGCTGCCGGGAATCCAGAGGACGCCGCCCGAGAATGCCGTCGTGCCACCAAAGACCGGCGCCTTTTCGATCACGATCACCTCAAGCCCGAGCTTCCGCGCAACGATCGCGGTTGCCAGACCGCCGGCACCGGAACCGATCACGAGCACGTCGCAGTGTCTGTCTGTCGTGGAGACTGTCGCCATGGCTCCCCTCCATGAGTTCTATGTTGCGTTCGCAACAGTGGATAGCTTAGGGCCGCCGGGCGATCAATGGACCTTTCACGATCCCTATGGCACAATTCCGTAACGAAACGCATGACGGGCGACAGAGTCCCATGATGGATCGCCCCGCGGCCATCCCTCGCTATTACCTGTATGGCGATCCGGCCCGGGACGTGGAGCTGGACTTTCTGCACGTGGAGCCGATCCTTGACCGTTCCGGGCCGAACGACTGGACGATCCGCCCGCATTTCCATCCCGATCATTCACAGGTGATGTTCGTGGCACAAGGCGGCGGCGAGGTGCGGCTGGAGGAGGCGGTATACAAGCTCTCCGCCCCGACCTTCATCGTCATTCCCGCAGGCGTCGTTCATGAAATCCGGTTTCAGGAGAATACCGAGGGCCACGTCCTCACGGCAGCGCTCGTAGGCTTGCGCGCGGCTGCACGGGACGATGCAGCACTGCTGCGGGCGGGCACGACGGCGGGCGTGCTGCCCCTCCGGCATAGCGGTCTGGACCCGGCCGGTGTCTCGCTGCTGCTGAACGACATGACGCGGGAATTCGTCTGGCAAGCACCGGGGCGGCGCGCGGCGCTGCTTGCACAATACACGCGGCTTCTGGTCTTCGTGCTGCGCGCGGGCGACGCCGCAGAAGCCCCGCCGCCCGACCGGGATCTGGATCTGCTGAACCGATACCGGGGGCTGATCGAGACCCACTTCCGGCAGGAGCGGGCGCCCTCTTTCTATGCGCGGGCGCTTGCCGTCACCCCTGCGCGGCTGAACGCCGCGTGTCGGGCGCGGGCGGAGACCACCGCCTCGGACCTGCTTTACCAGCGCATCCTGATCGAGGCGAAGCGCCACCTTGCCTATACCGACCATACGGTGGGTGAGGTGGCGCATATCGCGGGTTTCGACGATCCTGCCTATTTCAGCCGGTTCTTTTCCCGCCATGTGGGACTTTCGCCCGCGGCCTATCGCCAATCGGTGCGCGCGGGCGCGGCGGGCTGACGTCCAAGCTTTTCACCCGATCGTCCATTTTCCTTTTTCGCCGCTGCTGACAGGGTTTGCGACGGAGGACTTCCATGCTTTACGAACTTCGGACCTATCGGCTTCGGCCGGGCACGGCACCGCGCTATCTCGACCTTCTCCGGCGGGAGGGATTGCCGCTGGTGACCCGCCATCTGCCGCTCCTCGGCTACTGGATGACAGAGACCGGACGGCTCAACGTGATCCACCATCTCTGGGCCTACGAGGGTTGGAACGACCGGGCTGCCTGCAGGGCGAGCCTCGGGACGGAGAAAGCCTGGGGCGAAGGGTTCATCCCGCGCGCCTTCGTGGATGTCGTGGCGCAGGAGAACCTGTTTCTGACCACGGAGCGGACGGCGCCCGCCTTTGATACCGCCGTGGCCAACCGCCGCACGGAATATCCTGTGGAAACAGCCGAGATGCCGCTCTTCTCCGCCGATTGCGGGGCGCTGGCCCTCTCGGATGCGCCGCTCGCCGAAGACGCTGACGCCATCGCCGTGTTTCGCGTCCAGTCGGGAGAGCGTCCGGGGAGCGTGGTGACGCTCTGGCCCGCGCGCGCGGGACTTCACATTGCTCCGGGCGCGGCCGCCCGGCACGAAATCATCCGGCCGCTCGGCTTTTCGCCGCTCTGATGGCCATGGGAGGACAGATGAAAACTCAAGTCTGCATTATCGGCGGCGGTCCTTCCGGCCTGTTGCTGTCGCAAATCCTGCATCGCGCGGGCATCGACACCGTCGTGTTGGAACGCAAGAGCCGGGACTACGTGCTCTCCCGCATCCGCGCCGGCGTTCTGGAGCAAGGCACCTGCGAGATGCTGCGCGAGGCAGGCGTCGGCACCCGCATGGATGCCGAAGGCTATGTCCATGACGGCACGATCTTTGCCGCGGGCGGGCGTCAGATCCACATCGACTTCAAGAAATTGGTGGGCAAGAGCGTCATGATCTACGGTCAGACGGAAGTGACCCGCGATCTGTATGAGGCACGCGACGCCATGGATGGGGTCGTCGTGCATGACGCGGACGGTGTGACGATCCACGACACAGACAGCAACGCCCCCTATGTCACCTACGTCAAGGATAGCACGGAGCACCGCGTGGACTGCGATTACGTCTGCGCCTGCGATGGCTTCCACGGCGTCGGCCGCAAGACCATCCCGGAAGGTATCCGCAAGGAATACGAGCACGTCTATCCCTTCGGTTGGCTGGGCATTCTCTCCGAAACGCCGCCGCTGCTCGATGAGTTGGTCTATGCGCGTCATGAGCGCGGGTTCGCGCTCTGCTCCATGCGGAACGCTCATCTGAGCCGTTACTACCTTCAGGTGCCGCTGACCGACCCGATCGAAAGCTGGACCGATGAGCGTTTCTGGGATGAACTGAAGCGCCGCCTTCCTGAAGATTTGGCGGACAAACTGGTCACCGGCCCCTCCATCGAGAAATCCGTGGCCCCCCTTCGCAGCTTCATCAGCGAGCCCATGCGCTGGGGCAGGCTGTTCCTTGCGGGAGACGCGGGTCATATCGTGCCCCCCACCGGCGCGAAGGGCCTGAACCTGGCCGCATCCGACGTCTATTACCTGTCACGCGCTCTCAAATCCCGCTATGCGGGCGAGGGAGAGGCGCTGCTCGACGGTTACTCCGAAACCGCGCTGGCACGGGTGTGGAAGGCTTCGCGCTTCTCCTGGAGCATGACGCGGATGCTCCATAGCTTCCCGGAAGAAGGCGAATTCCTCAAACGGATGCAGGAGACCGAACTGGATTACCTTGCCGGTTCACGCGCATTCCAGACCTCCATCGCCGAGAATTACGTGGGTCTCCCCTACTGATATTCCCGGTCCGGGGCACATCGCCTCTCCTGGCCCCGGCTGGACAGAGAGGCTTTCTGAGGCTATCACGGCGGAAACCAAAGGTTTCACGCCGTGGATCAGATTTCTCATCAGCATCTGCCGGACGCACCGGATCGAGGGGAGCCGTTCGACCTCGCCCGTTGCATTGGTGCCATCACGACAAGTCTCTCCAACAAACTGTCGAGCGGTGCGTCGCATGAATATAGACGGCTGTTCGACTTCGGTGTCGTCGAATGGCGGGTGCTCTGTCAGCTTGCCGCCGAGCCATGGTCCATCGGGGCGCATCTTTCCAACAGCATCGGATTGGACAAGGCTTCCATCAGCCGGAGTCTTAGCCTCCTTGCCGACCGCGGGCTGATCGAGATGCGGGAGGGCGACGGTCGGCGGCGCGAAGCCGCCCTCACCGAAGCGGGTTGGGCCATGCACCGGCAGGTGCTGACCGTCGCGCGTGCGCGGGAGGCCGCGTTGCTCACGGGGTTTTCCGGCGAGGAAGTCAATACGCTCCTCAGCTTGCTGAACCGCCTGCTCGCCAATCTGCCGGAGGTGGAGGCGGATGGGGCGCGGCGGATGAAGGGCGAGAAATAGGGTGGGCAGGCCCGCAGACACGCCCTCACCCTCACCCTCACCGTGCGCGGATAAACCAGGCTGCGGCTGCGGCGATCAATAGCGGCAGGGCAAAGATCGCCATCAGCGTCGAGAGCGTGACGCCCTGCCCGATTAGCCAACCCCCCAGAAGCGGCCCGATCACCGCGCCGAAGCGCCCGACGCCCATCGCCCAGCCGATCCCCGTGCTCCGCACCGCTGCAGGATAAAGCTCCGCAGCAAGACCATAAAACGCGTTGAACTGCGGATTCCAATGAAGTCGGCCAGGGATTCCGGACTTCTGCCGGCCAGTCA